>JAQBYB010000100.1 GCA_027624235.1 Pseudomonadota bacterium
TCCTTCGATAGAGAATCTCAAAATATGAATCGCTTCAGGTGTTTATCCCGTTAAGTCGGGTACTGTGGGTGCCCCCTATATAAATACTGAACCCATGCATCATTCACCGATAACAATGATCGCCAAAAACACATGTCCCTGATTACGCTGATACGCCCACCGGTTCTGGTAGCAAAATGGGCGCACACGACGCCCACCTGCCCGCCCATCGGGTTGGCCTATCTGGCCGCTGCGCTTGAGGGCGTCGGGATGACGGTAAAGGCTGTCTATGCCGTCGGAAATGCGCCGGAACAGATGCTGCCCGCCGATGACCAAAGGTTCCTGACCCACGGCCAGTCCACCGACGAGATCATCCGGGCCATCGACCCGGCGACTAAGGTCATCGGAATTTCGTGCATGTTCTCCCATGAATGGCCGATTACCCGGGCCCTGATCGCCAGCATCAGGCAGGCCTTTCCAGACGCACCCATCATCGGTGGCGGCGAACACATTACCGCGTTGCCGGAATTTTCCCTTACCGATTGCTCGGCTCTGGACGTCGGCGTTATCGGCGAAGGGGAAGAAACGCTTGCCGAACTGGTTGCTGCCTTGCTGGACGGCCGGTCGCTGGACGCCGTCAACGGCATCGCCTTTCGCCGTGATGGCGAGGTGGTGTTGACCGAGGCCCGGCCCCGGCTGCGCGCCCTGGACGATATCCAGCTGCCATCCTGGAACCTGTTCCCGCTCGCCAGCTATCTCGACAACGGTTACGGCTTCGGGGTCAATCGCGGGCGGTCGATGCCCGTTCTGGCGACCCGGGGATGTCCCTATCAATGCACCTTCTGCTCAAACCCAACCATGTGGGGAACTCGCTGGGTGTCCCGCGCCCCGGAACGGGTGCTCGCGGAAATGCTCGGCTATCACCAGCAATATAAAATCGATAATTTTGATTTTTACGACCTGACGGCCATCGTCAAGAAAGACTGGATCGTTCGTTTCTGCAACATGGTGATCAACAGCGGGGTTGATTTCACCTGGCAACTGCCCAGCGGCACCCGGTCCGAAGCCATCGATTCCGAGGTCTCCGAACTGCTGTACAAATCGGGCTGCCGCAACATGAGTTATGCACCGGAAAGCGGCTCGCCGGCGGTCTTGGAACGGATCAAAAAAAAAATCGACCTCCGGGCTATGGAAGTCTCTATATCGGCGTCCGTTCGAAATAACATCAATTGCAAGGCCAACATCCTTATCGGGTTTCCCCACGAGACCCATGCTGAAATTTTTCAAACTCTTTGGTTCACCGTGCGCCTGGCGGCAATTGGAATTCACGATATATCGTTTTCCCCCTTTTCCCCCTACCCCGGTTCCGAATTGTTTTCGGATATGCAAAAATCCAACCTTATAACGGATTACAGCGATGAATTCTTTTACGGCCTCGCGGCTTACACCGACATAACAAAAACCACTTCATGTTCCGAGTACATCAGCAATCGCGCGCTCGGTTTTTATCGAATTTTCGGTATGTTGATGTTTTACGGAATGCTTTACATGATCAGACCCTGGAGGCTGATAAGAACTATCCGCAACGTTTTCGGTGAACAGCAAGAATCGCGTTTGGAAATGTCTCTTCGGGATTTGTATATTCGACTAACCAAATCGAAAGAGGCTGCTGCCCGTTAGGGCCCCCGCCTTTCACCTTTACAAGGCGAACCCCATCATCCCATGACCCTGAGAACCCGCATTCTTGATCTGGCCCGTGAATTTGCTGCCGAACGCGAAACCGGTGGTTTTACCCCCGGCGAGACCTATGTCCCGGTCAGCGGCAAGGTTCTGGATGAGGAAGATCTGGTCAACCTGATCGATGCGTCCCTGGACATGCACCTGACCACCGGGCGCTTCGCCAAGGATTTTGAAACCTCGCTCGCCGCCAAATTCGGCGTTACCCGGTCTAGCCTGACGGTTTCCGGGTCGGCGGCCAACCTGTTGGCATTTTCGGCCCTGACCTCGCACAAGCTGCGCCAGCGCCGGCTCGCCCCGGGCAGCGAAGTCATCACCGTCGCCGCCGGGTTCCCGACGACCATTGCGCCGATTATCCAGAACGGCTGCATCCCCGTCTTCGTTGATATCGAGCCCGGCACCTACAACATCGATCCCACCCGGCTGGAAGGTGCCGTCGGGCCGAAAACCCGCGCCATTATGCTGGCCCACACCATGGGCAACCCATTCGACCTGGACGCCGTGACCGCACTGGCGAAGAAACACAACCTGTTCCTGATCGAGGATTGCTGCGATGCCTTCGGGGCGACCTATGACGGCAAAAATGTCGGCACCTTCGGCGATCTGGCGACGCTCAGCTTCTATCCCGCCCATCACATCACCATGGGCGAGGGCGGCGCGATCCTGACCAACCGCAACCTGTTCGGCCGTTTAGTTGATTCGTATCGCGACTGGGGCAGGGATTGCTGGTGCGAGCCCGGCAAGGACAACACCTGCGAAAAACGCTGGGACTGGAAATTCGGCGACCTTCCGCAAGGTTACGACCATAAATATGTCTATGCCCACATCGGCTATAACCTGAAGGTAACGGACATGCAGGCCGCCATTGGATGCAGTCAACTTAAGAAGGTCGATGGGTTCATTCAAACGCGGCGGAATAATTTCGCTATACTTGACGAATTGCTGAAACAGGCCGGCATGGAGGAATTCTTCGACTTTCCCTGTGCGACCGCCAAATCTGACCCCAGCTGGTTCGGCTATCTGCTGACCGTCAAAGATGGTGCGCCCTTTAAACGGGGCGATGTGGTCCGCTACCTGGAAGACCATAAAATCGGGACACGCCTGCTGTTCGCCGGTAATATTCTGCGTCAACCTGGTTTCCGGGATATCGACCACCGCGTTGCCGGTGATCTGGTGATGACGGACAAGGTCATGCGGGACTGTTTCTGGATTGGCCTGTGGCCCGGTCTTGGTGAGGAAGAACTGATCTACATGGCGGAAGCCTTCAGCGCCATGGTTAAGGAATTGGTACCATGAAATGTGTAATTGTCGCCGGCGGCTATGGCAGTCGGCTCAGCGAGGAAACCCAGGATAAGCCGAAACCGATGATCGAGATCGGCGGCATGCCTATTTTGTGGCACATCATGAAAACCTACAGCCATTTCGGCATTCAAGATTTCATCATCTGCCTCGGTTATAAGGGCTACCTGATCAAAGAGTACTTCGCTAACTATCACCTGCACATGTCGGACGTTACGTTCGATCTGGCGGATAATTCGACCACCATCCACCAATCCGCCAGCGAACCGTGGCGGGTGACGCTGGTCGATACGGGAATTGACGTGATGACCGGCGGGCGGCTGCAGAACATCGCCCACCACCTCTATGACGAACCGTTCTGTTTCACCTACGGTGACGGCGTCGCCGATATCGACATCGCCGAACTGATCAAGCAACACAAAAGCCACGGCAAGCTGGCGACGGTGACGGCGGTGCAGCAACCGGGCCGGTTCGGCCACTTGCAAATCACTGACGGCGCGGTCACCGGCTTTGTTGAAAAGCCGGCCGGCCATGATGGCGACTGGATCAACGGCGGGGTTTTCGTTCTTGAACCCGGCGCGCTCGACACCATAGACGGCCCCGATGTTCCGTGGGAACGCGAACCGATGGAACGCCTAAGCCGCGACGGCCAACTGAGCAGCTATCTGCATCAAGGGTTTTGGCAGTGCATGGACACGTTGCGCGACAAAAACCACTTGGAAGACCTGTGGCAAAGCGGCAATGCGCCGTGGAAAGTCTGGGATGACGCAAACGGCCTCTAAACCGATGCTAGATACCGGGTTCTGGAACGGGCGGCGTGTGTTCGTAACCGGGCACACCGGGTTCAAGGGCGCATGGCTTGTCGCCATGCTTCGGCATCTGGGGGCGGAGATCAGGGGCTACGCCCTGGCTCCCGACACCGATCCAAGCCTGTTCGACGTCGCCGGAATTGCCGACATGTGCGACCACCGGATCGGCGACGTCCGCGACGCAGAAAACCTGACTGGAGCGATCCGGGATTTCAAACCCGAAATCGTCATTCACATGGCCGCCCAGTCCCTGGTCCGGCGGTCTTATGGCGCACCCCTGGAAACGGTGCAAATCAACGTCCTCGGCACCGCCAACCTGCTCGAGGCCTGCCGCACCGCCGACAGTATCCGGGCCGCAATCAACGTCACCACCGACAAGTGTTATGAAAACCGCAACCAGGCCGAAGGCTACCGGGAAACAGACCCCCTGGGCGGCAAGGACCCCTATAGCGCCAGTAAGGCATGCTCGGAAATCATTACCGGCGCCTATCGCGAGTCGTTTTTTAACACCGGTGGGAGCGGCGTCGCCCTGGCGTCAGCCCGGGCCGGCAACGTCATCGGCGGCGGCGACTGGTGCGAAGACCGCATCATTCCGGATGCCGTGCGCGCGTTTTCCACCGGCAAACCCCTCGTCATTCGCAACGCCATAGCGGTACGACCGTGGCAGCATGTATTGGAACCGGTGTCCGGCTATCTGTTGCTGGCCGAGCGGCTGGCCGAGCAGGGCGCCGCTTATGCAAAGGGATGGAATTTCGGCCCCGAATGCGGCGAGGTTTATTCCGTCGCCCAGGTGGTTGAGGAATTTGCCGGCCATTGGCCCGGCCCGGCCGAATGGAAGGCCCGGACCTCGCCCGACGCCCCACACGAAGCCCAGACCCTGGTCCTGGATTCGACGCTAGCCGGGAAAGAACTCGGCTGGCGAGCGCGAATCGGCTTCAAGGACGCTATCCGACTGACTGCCGAATGGTACGCCGCCCATCAAGCCGGTGCGGATGCAGCAGTGTTGGCCGGTCTGCTGGAAAGCCAGATTGCCGATTACCTAAACCCCATCCAAGCAGAGGCCTGATGGCGGTTCTGATCACGGGCGCATCCGGCTATATCGGCCATCATCTGACAAAACGGCTGGTTGAAGATGGTATAACCGTGACCACCGTCCTTCGGCCATCCTCGCAAACAGATCGCCTCTGCGGGCTCGGCGATGGTGTGCGAATTTACGTTGATGACGGAACATCCGACGGCCTGGCTGCGGCCTTTGACAGCGGCCTCATCGAAACCGTCTTTCATCTGGCCGCGCATCGTCCCGGCGGCGGAGATGAAGATCGGGACGCCACGCTGGAAGCCAACATTAATTTTTCCACCCGGCTCTGGCACGCCGCCCGGCAAAACAACTGTAAGGCGTTCGTCAACACCGGCTCCTACTGGCAGTTCAACGCCACCGGGAACCCGGTGCCCAATTCCTTTTATGCGGAAACGAAGCAGACGTTTCAGGATTTTCTCGACTCCCGGTCAAGTGACGGCGGGCCGGCGACGGCAAGCCTGATCCTGTTCGATGTTTACGGGCCCGGCGACTGGCGAGGCGGACTCACGGCAGCCTTCGGTCGCGCAGCCCAAGGAGAGCCCGTCGACATGAGCGGCGGCAAACAGGTTCTGAACATGGTCCATGTGTCCGACGTGGTGGACGGCTTTCTTAACGCTGCCACCCTTTTGAAACGCGGCGACATTGGCCCCGCGCACCGAGCCTATTTCCTTGGCTCAGAACATCCGGCGGCCCTAAAGGACATTGCCGCCGTATTCGAGGCCGCCTGTGGTCGGCCGTTGGCGTTGAACTGGGGCGCCCTGGATTATCGTCCCAACCAGATATTTCAGCCGTGCCCGGCGGATCCGATGTTGCCGGAATGGAAGCCTGCCCGTTCCCTGAGCGCGGGGTTTACCGAGCTGGCCGGGGAATTGAACTTGAGTAACACGGTGTAACGCGGGATAACGCTGATATGGCACAAAAAAAACTGATTTCCTTTGTCGTTCCGGTGTTCAACGAGCAGGAGAACATCGAGCCGTTCCTCGACGCGTTGAACGCCGAGATCGCCGACCTGTCCGACCGCTATAATTTTGAAATCCTGTTTACGGACAACCACAGCACCGACGACACCTTCAAGACGCTGAGCGCCCGCGCCGAAAAGGACAAGCACATCAGGGTGATCCGCTTTTCCCGGAATTTCGGCTATCAACGATCAATCCTGACGGCCTATTCCAACGCCCGGGGCGACGCCGCTGTTCAGCTCGATTGCGACCTTCAGGACCCGCCATCGCTGGTAAGGGAATTTCTCAAGTTGTGGGAAGAAGGCAACGCCGTTGTCTATGGCATCCGCCGGTCGCGCAAGGAAGGCTGGCTGCTGCACACCGCGCGGCGGATCTTTTACCGGATGGTGGATTCGTTGTCGGATATTGACCTGCCCCACCATGCCGGCGATTTCCGGCTGGTGGACCGACGCATTCTCGATCTGATGATGACTTCCCAGGATCGCAACCCCTACCTGCGGGGCATGATCGCGCGCTTTGGGTTTAAACAGGCCGGGGTGCCCTATGATCGGGAGTCTCGGAAACGGGGGGTTAGCAAATTTTCACCGAGCGAATATTTCGCCATCGCCTTCGACGGAATCGTCAGCCAGTCCGTCATTCCGCTCCGGCTGGCGACCTATACCGGATTAATTATCGCCATGGTGACATTTTTGGCAATTCTGGTTTACTCCCTTGGCCGTTCCCTTTTCGGCGCGACCTGGCCGCCCGGCTTTGCCACCCAAACAACGTTGATCCTGTTCGGCATCAGCATCAATGCGCTGTTTCTGGGAATCATCGGTGAATACGTCGCACGAATTTATCAGCAAAGCGTTAAGGGGCCGATCTCCATCATCGAAAAAACAATCAATTCCCCGGATGAAGGTGCCGCCCCTTAAAAAACTACGCCTTTGGGGTCCTATCAGGATGTCCCGAGACAGAACCCACCATGACTGAAAAATTGAAAATTGGAATCGCCGGATACGGCGTCGTTGGAAAACGGCGGCGCGCGGTCATTGACGAACACCCGGCATTGGAAACGGTGGCCGTTTCGGATCGTGTTATGGACGGAGACGGTACATTCGATGACGGCGTGCGTTTTTACGACGACTACCGAAAGCTTTTTGATGAAAATCTGGACGCGCTGTTCGTCTGCCTGACCAACGACATCAACCCGGACGCCACCATCACCGGCCTGACGAACGGCCTGCACGTGTTCTGTGAGAAGCCGCCCGGCCGCAATGTCGCCGATATTGAACGCGTTATCGCCTGCGAGAAAAAGCACCCCGGCCTTAAGCTCCAATATGGCTTCAATCACCGCTATCACGATTCCGTCCGCGATGCGCTCGACATTCTGCATTCCGGCGAACTCGGCGACGTCATCAACCTGCGCGCCGTCTATGGAAAATCGCAATTGATCACCTTCAACCAAACATCATGGCGCACCCAACGCGACCTGGCCGGCGGCGGCGTGCTTTTGGACCAGGGCATCCATATGGTCGATTTGCTGAGGCTGTTCGCCGGCGAGTTTAGCGAAGTTCATAGTTTCATTTCCAACAGCGTGTGGAACCACGAGGTCGAGGACAATGCTTATGCCCTGATGCGCACAAACGATGGCAAGGTGGCGATGCTGCATTCGTCGGCCAGCCAATGGCGCCATCGTTTTGGGCTCGAGATCACGCTGACCAAGGGGGCGCTGACTCTGGCCGGTATTTTGTCAGGGTCAAAAAGCTACGGCGAAGAAATGCTGACCATTGCGCAAACCACCGGCGACGACCGCGGCGACCCCAAGGAAGAAACACGACGCTATGAAAACGACCCTTCCTGGGCCGAGGAAGTCGCGGAATTCGCCGAAGCGGTCCTGGGCAACACGCCCATTACCAACGGATCCTCCGACGACGCGCTGAATACCATGCGGCTGGTCTATAAAATTTATTGCAGCGACCCCGATTGGAAAACAAAGTGGAATTTGAAGGGTTAACCCCATGAACACCGAAGGCATGGGTTAAAATGCGCAAAATTCTGGGTAATGTGACCCTTTTGATTGTCGGCCTCGCCCTTGGCATCCTCTTCGCCGAGGGGGTTGGGAGAGTCCTGTTTCCTGAATGGCGGGATTTTTACAGCGACCGTTTCATGGCATCGACCTACGTTCCGGGATACGGAAAAATTTCGGTTTATGGCGACGACGTTCGTTCCTGGATTCGGTAGCACCACAATCGGGAAGGCCGGATTTAAAGGTCACTTTGCCCAGAATAATGGGGATTTCCGGGTCCGCATCAAGATCAACGATTTCGGGCTGCGCAATCCCGAATCGGTCGAAAAAGCCGGTGGCCGGGTCTGGGTGGTTGGCGATTCCTTTACCTTCGGATGGGGCGTCGAACAGAATGAGATGTATTCCAGCGTCATCGCCCAGGCTCTGGGCACGGCCACCTACAACGTAGCCAGCCCGGGCACCAACGTCTGTGGCTATCAGGCTTTGATCGCCAGAATGCCTGCCAAGGTTAGGCCCAGGGCCGTGGTTGTCGGACTGACCATGGAAAACGACATTAGTCTCTATGACTGCAATAAAGCCGACCGAAAAAATACTGATAAACAAAAAGCCGGTGAAAGTGCAAGCCGGGGCGACGAGGCGGCCCTGTTAAATCCGTCTCTTGCCGGGTTTAAAGGGCTGCTGTTCAGGCAATCGGCTTTTTACAACGTCGCCATAACGGCGATGAAACGTGTCCAGGTCATCAACGAGTGGTTTGTCCGGCTTGGGCTGGCCGCGCGCGAACATGTTGACCGAAAGACCATCGCGGCGAATACCGTCGACGCCATTGCCAAAAGCACGGCCGGGGAATTGGTCCGGTTGCGCAACCTGCTGGCGCCCCAAACGCCGCTGCTCGTATTGTTGATTCCAGCCCGGTTTGACATCCGCGATGGGGCGCCGGTCTATCGGCAGCTGCGACAGTCCATGGCGCGGGAACTCAGCAACCGGGGGCTGACCTTCATTGACCCGTTTGACGAATTCAAGCGTGCCGGGTTCGGGCCAACCCATTTCCCCCATGACGGT
>JAQBYB010000101.1 GCA_027624235.1 Pseudomonadota bacterium
CATCCTGAGCCGCGCGCGCAAGCGGGCGAGTCGAAGGATTGTTGCCGCAAATCCACTTTTTCAGCAGCCAGCTAGATGATGCCGGGCCGGGACCGGGCCGGTTTCGCAAGAACGTCTATGATAATCCGGAGGCCCAATTCCATCTGGTCGCGATCCCGCACCGCCCCTAAGCAGACACGCACCGCATGCGGGGTTTCGCGGCCGACAGCGAAGGCCGATGCCGGCACCACGACAACGTTTCTCTCTCGCGCGCTGGCGACGAATTCGCCGGCCTGCCATGGTTCCGGCAGATGCAGCCAGATATGGAAGCTGTCGGGCCGGGTGTCGTACGTGGCACCCTTCAAAAGCCTGGTGGCGACTTCCTGGCGGGCATTGACCTCGGCCCGTTGGAAGTCGGCCATGCGCTCGGCGCTGCCGTCCTCGATCCAGCGAGTTGCGATTTCCGCCGTTACCGCCCCGGCCATGCGGCACGATGCCCGCACCGTGGCGCCGACGCGGGTCTTGTATCCTTCCGGCGCCAGCACGTAGCCGACCCGCAGCCCAGGGGCGACGCTTTTCGACAGCGACGTGATATGAAAAGTGATGTCCGGCGCAAACCGCGCCAGCGACGGTGGCCGGTTGGGGGACAGGAAACCGTAGACGTCGTCCTCGACCAGGAAGGTGCCGTGGCGCTGGGCGATGTCGGCGAGGGCCCGGCGTCGGTCCTCGGGCATTACCGCCGCCGTCGGGTTTTGCAGGTTGGCCATGAAATAGATGGCGCGCGGGTGGTGCAGGCGGCAGGCCTCTTCGACGGCGTCCGGGATCAGGCCGTCTGCGTCCATGGTGACGCCTTGGAGGCGGATGCCTAAGTGATCGGCGAGTTCCTTCATACCGGGATAGGTGAGATTTTCGGTCAGCACCACGTCGCTGGCCTGGGTAATGGCGGCGAATACCGCGTACATGCCGTGTTGGGCGCCGTTGGTGACGATGATGCGATCAGATGGGGCGGCAATACCTGAGCGTTCGACCCACTTGGCGCCGGCGGCGCGGTGACGACCGAGGCCCTGGTCCGGTTGATAGCCGAGCAGGGCATCGAGGCCCTCGGTCCGCGCCAGTTGAGCAAGCGCATCGGCGAACGCCTCCGTGCTCGCGCCCATGACCGGCATGTTAAGGCTGAAGTCGATCAATCCCTGCGGCGCGTTCTCGATGAGGGCCAGATTGCGGGCCGGGCCCTGATCTTCGGCGCCGCCGCGAACGTACGTTCCGCGCCCGACCTCGCCGGTGGTCAGTCCTTTGCGCTGCGCCTCGGCATAGGCGCGGCTGACGGTGCCGACGGTGACGCCGAGGCGGTAGGCGAGATCGCGGTGGGTCGGCAACCGTGACCCCGGCGACAGGCGTCCGCTGGCAACATCGGCAGCCAAAGCCTGGGCAATGGCCTGGTAACGGGGGCCGTTGATGGCGTCGATCTCTGGCGACCAAATTGTCATGGTGACAATAAATACATTGACTGGAATATTGTGTCAAGTTTATAGCTACAATCTAATGATTTAGCGGGAAATTGTCACGATGGTTTATCAGCATTGTAACGAAACAATTAACGGCCAACAGCCGGTTTCCGGGCCCGACCTGACTTGGCGGCGGTGGCTCGGCACGGGCTGGCGGCTTTTCAAGTCCGACGCCGGGGAATTACTCACCCTGCTGACGACCTGGCAGAAGCGCGCCGCCATGCGTCAATACATCCTCACCCTGGATCACAGGATGCTCAGGGATATCAACGTATCACGGGCCGACATCCTGGCCGAGGCGCAGAAGCCTTTCTGGCGCAAATGAGGCAACGGTGATGGCGGCTTCCTATCGCCCGCGCCCACCGGTTATGTTAAAACGTCAGTCATGACGATACCCACCCTCGACGATATCACCGCCGCCCGCGACATCGTTGCCCGCCATATGGCGCCGACGCCGGTGATCCGGTGGCCGTTGCTGGGGCTGCGCACCGGCGCCGAGGTCTGGGTCAAGCATGAGAACCACACCGCCATCGGCGCCTTTAAAATTCGCGGCGGGCTTAACTTTATGGCCAGGCTCAAAGCGTCCCAACCCGACTGCCCCGGCGTCATCACCGCGACGCGCGGCAATCACGGCCAAAGCGTCGCCCTGGCCGCTGCGCAAGTAGGCATGAAAGCGACGGTCCTGGTCCCGCATGGCAACAACCCGGAAAAGAACGCCGCCATGAAGGCGTTCGGGGCCGAGCTGATCGAGCACGGCGACGACTTTCAAGAAGCCTATGAATATTCCGCCGTGCTGGCCTCGGAACGCGGTCTTCACCCGATCCCGCCGTATCATCCGTGGCTGGTTGAGGGCGTCGGCACCTATGCGCTGGAACTGCTCGGCGCCGAACCGGACCTGGATACCGTCTATGTGCCGATCGGCATGGGCTCGGGCATTTCGGGGATGATCGCGGCGCGTGAAGGGCTCGGCCTGACAACCAAGATCGTCGGCGTCGTCTCCGAAAACGCGCCGTGTTATGCGCTGTCTTTTGACGCCGGCAAGCCGGTGGCGACCAATGCCGCCGATACCCTGGCCGATGGTCTGGCCTGCCGGACGCCGAACCCGGTCGCGGTTGCGGTCGTCAACAAATGGGCCGAGCGCATCGTCAAGGTCGGCGAAGATGAAATCCTTGCCGCCATGGCGCATTATTTCACCGATACCCACAACGTCGCCGAAGGCGCCGGCGCGGCCCCGTTGGCGGCGTTGCTCAGTGAGCGCGACAAGATGGCGGGCAAGAAGGTCGGCTTGATCCTC
The DNA here is from genome assembly GCA_027624235.1 of Pseudomonadota bacterium. Taxonomy (GTDB): domain Bacteria; phylum Pseudomonadota; class Alphaproteobacteria; order Rhodospirillales; family Casp-alpha2; genus Casp-alpha2. The sequence continues at coordinate 2,779 of JAQBYB010000101.1, forward strand.
ACCGGCGGCAATGCCGACAAAGCGCTGTTCTCCCGCGCCCTGAGTTGATCGGCATTCCTTGAAACGGTCTCCCGAAACGGGTCAACTATCTCTGGAGAAGGAGGAGACATGACCGAAGAAATATTCCGCGACAATGCTTATGCCAAAACCTGTGAGGCCACCGTCACCCAGGTCAATGAATTCGGCATCCAACTGGACCGCACGGTGTTCTATGCCGCCGGCGGCGGCCAGCCCGGCGATACCGGGGTTTTGCGCTCCGCAAACGGGGCCGAGGTCGTGATTGCCGATACCATTCATGAAATGGGCACCGGCGTTCATCTGCATGTTCCCGCCGAAGGCGCACCAACATTGACGGTGGGAGAAGCCGTCACCGCCGAGATCGACTGGGACCGGCGCTATGCCCATATGCGCATGCATTCGGGCCTGCATCTGCTGTGCGCGGTGATCGAAGGCGGCGTCACCGGCGGCTCCATCGGCGCCGAAAAAAGCCGCCTCGATTTTGACCTGCCCGATACCGGGCTGGACAAGGAACAAATCACCGCCGACCTCAACCGGCTGGTCGACGGAGACCATGCGATGTCGATGCGCTGGATTACCGACGATGAACTGGCCGCCAACCCGGATATGGTCCGCACCATGTCGGTAAAACCGCCGATGGGATCGGGCCGGGTACGGTTAATTGATATTACCGATGTCGACTTGCAGCCGTGCGGCGGCACCCATGTCGGGCGCACCGGCGAGATCGGCAAGCTCAGAGTCGGCAAGATCGAAAACAAGGGCCGCCATAATCGCCGCATCAACATTCACATCGACGAGTAACACCATGACCATAACCTATGCCATCGAAGACGGCCTTGGCGTCGAAGAATTCATCGACGTGCTCAAGCGCTCCGGCCTCGATGCCCGCCGCCCCGTCGATAAGCCCGATGTCATCCAGGCCATGGTCGATAACGCCGACCTGACCGTTACGGCGCGCGACGAAAACGGGCGGCTGGTCGGCGTTGCCCGTTCGGTCACCGATTTCGCCTATTGCTGTTACCTGTCGGACCTCGCCGTCGACCGGGAAGCTCAGCGTTCCGGCATCGGCAAGCAACTAATGGCTCGCACCAAGCAAGCCGCCGGCGGCGATAAAATTTCCCTGGTGCTGCTGTCGGCGCCCGACGGCATGGACTATTACCCCAAGGCCGGTCTGGAAAAATTCGAGAATTGCTTCGGCATTCGGCGGGGGTAGGGGGTGTCCGCGTTGAGGGTGCCACCTCAACCGGTCGATGCAACACATGCGTTAAATCTTTCTGCCAAAAGCCGGCTTTGCCGAGAATAGTAACCATATTGCTTGTATACGCTATTCAGGATCGCACACAGGGAGAAATCGATCTGATCGCCGTCCCCCAGCCAAAATTTTAGAATGCGCGTCGATGCCGCTGACATTCTTGAACCAGCTACAAAAAAAGAGTTTTGCAACAGAATCGGGGGCAAAGCGGACCTAGGCCCCGCTGTATCTCTGCCCCCGTGATTGTTCCCGCCAAATAAAACCCTCTCCCCGGACCCACGGCGGGGCCGCCGGGCGGCTTGACATTTACTAAAAAATGTTCTATATTTGTTCCGTAAATTACCGCCGCTCTTTGACATCGTCAATAAGGAAATCATCAACGCTTTTTTGCGCGCCTGTCGGCGTGGGGGGTGAATTGGCGGCCGGTATGGAATGACGACACATGACGACATTTGCGCCGCCGGAGAGACAACAGAATGTCCACCAAATGTCCACCCGATGTCCACTTGATGTCTACCCAATGACCACCCGATGACTACCGAATGTCCACCGAATGCCGACCAATGTCCACCAATGCCTACCTTCTGAAAAACTGGGCCGCCCCCGGCAAGATATTGCTTGTTCTGCTTTCGGCGGCGGACGGAATGGATTATTAACTTTAGGAAGATTTATAAACACTCTGAAGGAAGAAATATTAAATGACGACCAATGCCTACAAGATTGCCGTGATTCCCGGTGATGGAATCGGCGCCGAAGTTGTCCCGGAAGCGATTCGGGTGCTGGAGGCCGCCGGCCGCAAATTCGATTTTGCCTGCACCTGGGACGAAAAAGACTGGAGCTGTGAGCGCTTCCACAAAACAGGCGCGATGATGCCCGAAGACGGGTTGAAGACCATCCGCGACCATAACGCCATCCTGCTCGGCGCCGTCGGCTATCCGGGGGTGCCGGACCATGTCTCGTTGTGGGGGTTGTTGATTCCCATTCGCCGTGAATTCCAGCAGTACGTGGCGCTGCGTCCCGTGCGTCTGTTCGAGGGCATGGCTTGCCCGCTGGCCGGGCGCAAGCCGGGCGACATCGATTTTCTCATCGTCCGCGAAAACAACGAAGGCGAATATTCGGAAATCGGCGGGCGGCTGTATAAGGGCACCGACAACGAAATGGCGGTGCAGCAGAACATCTTCACCCGCCACGGCACCGACCGCATCATGCGTTATGCCTTCGAGCTGGCGATGACGCGCCCGCGCAAACACCTGACGTCGGCGACCAAATCCAACGGCATCATTCATTCGATGCCATTTTGGGACGAACGCTTCGAAGTCATCAGCGCCGAGTACCCGGACGTCACTACGGATAAATTCCACATCGATATTTTGACCGCGCACTTTGTCCGCAACCCGGATTGGTTCGATGTCGTCGTCGGCTCCAACCTGTTCGGCGACATCCTGTCGGATTTAGGCCCGGCGGTGACCGGCACCATCGGCATCGCGCCGGGCTCCAACATTAATCCGGAAAAAGAATTCCCTTCCATGTTCGAGCCGGTGCACGGCTCGGCGCCGGACATCGCCGGCAAGGGCATCGCCAATCCGATCGGCCAAATCTGGTCGGGGGCGATGATGCTGGACCACCTGGGTCAGACCGAGGCGGCGGCGGCCATCGTCACCGCCATCGAGAAGGTGCTGAAGGACAGCGACGTCAAGACCCCCGACATGGGCGGCAAGGCGACGACCAGCGAACTCGGCCGGGCCGTCGAAGAGGCGCTGTGACGCTGCCGGCAATTCGTCCCGCCGAGGGCCCCGCCGATATGGCGGCGGTGCGGGAACTGTTCACAGAATATCAGGCGGCCATTGATGTGGGCCTCTGTTTTCAGGGGTTCGAGGAAGAACTGTCCAGCCTTCCGGGGCTTTACGCACCGCCCAGGGGCTGCCTGTTTCTCGCCGCTGACGCTGACAAGATCGCCGGTGTTGTCGGGGTCCGGCCTTTGGACGATACCCGGGAAAAGAAGAACAGGGGCGAGGTCAAACGCCTGTACGTGCGGTCGCCGTGGCGGGGCGCCGGTCTTGGCCGCCGGCTGGCGGTCCGTGCCGTCGCGGCGGCGCGGGAGGCGGGTTTCAAAACCCTGTGCCTGGATACGCTCGGTTTCATGAACGAAGCGCGGGCGCTTTATGCCTCCCTTGGGTTTTTCGAAATCCCCGCCTATTACGATAATCCGGTGGATGAGGTTATCTATATGGAATTGGCCCTTAGATGACAGGGCCGCGGGGGGGCTTGCTGATCGCGGCGTTGGCGCTGTTGTTGGTCCTGGTGTTATCGGGCGCCGCTTATGCCGCCGAGCTTAGGGTTGAGGTCGTGGGGATGCGCTCCGGCGCCGGTCTTGTCCACTTCGGCCTCTATGATAATGCCGACACCTTCCCCGATTGGGACGGCCGTCTCGACGGGGCGCAGGTGCCTATTACCGAAGGCAAGGCGGTCAGTGTGTTCAAGGGGCTTAAACCGGGGCGGTATGCGGTCGCCGTCTTTCATGATGAAAACGCCAACGGTGAGTTCGATCAGGGGGTGTTTGGCCTGCCGCTGGAAAACTATGGATTTTCCAACAAAGCCTTTGTTTTTTTCAGCGCGCCTGCCTTCGAGAAGGCCGCCGTATCCGTGCCTGAACAGGGATTAAACATCACAATCCGGCTCGATTAGGGGAAATTACCGGAAAATCGGCAATTATTTGTTGCGAAACATCCATCAAACATTAGTATGTATGCCTAAGGTCGACTACTATACCTAGGGGTAGATACTAAATCTTGTGGTTTGGGGATAGTCAGGCGTGACAGGGCAGCTAAAACGAATTGCGTTCGTGGTATTGATCGCCATCGGCCTTGGGGCTTGTGGGTTGTTCCAGGGCGATCTTTTCCAAAATTCGTTCTGGGCTTCCAGCCCGTTCCAGAACAACGACGAGGCCGAGCTTGGCATCGCGGAACTGGCCAAGGGAAATTACGTTACTGCCGAGGGCCATTTTCAGAGGGCCTTGAGGCGCAATCCAAAGGACGTGCATGCGCTTCTCGGCGCCGGCATCCTCTATCAGAACACCGGACAGTTAACCAAGGCGCGCGAGATGTACGAGGCCGTTCTGGCGATCCGGCCGGACGAATCGGTTCAATTCGTCGTCTGGAACAACATCACCACGCGTCCGGCCTCCCAAATCGCCAGCGTCAATCTGTCGCTTCTGGACAGCGGCAATGTCAGCAGCGCCATGTCCGCCCCCAGCGGGGAGCCGATGGCGAAAGTCGCCGCCGCGCCGGTGACGTCGCCGATGTTGGGCCGCCCGTCCCCGATCGCCGCCCCCATGTCTGCAGTGCCGGCGCCGGGAGCCGCCTTGCCTGATATGCCGGCTGTCGGTAAGTTTGCCGGTGGCGACACCAACGTGGTTTCCCGGTTCGCGACGATCCGGGCGTTGCGCGACCAAGGCCTGATCACGCAACAGGAATTCGATGCCCGCCGGCGCGCCAACATCGGCGCGTTGTTGCCGCTGTCGGCGCCGCCGCCATCGGCGGGCCTGGACCGGCCGGTTCCGTCAACCGAGCAGATTACCGGTCGTCTTCGCGCCATCGGTCGGGCGCTGGAGATGCGGGCGATCTCGGTGACCCAGCACGCGGCTGAGCGCAACATGATCCTCGACGCCCTGATGCCGTCGGCGCCGGTCGTCGTCGCCAACCCCGGGGCCCCGCCAAGCGGCCTGATGGAGGCCGCCGATTCGGTGCGCCGCCTGGAACAGCTTCGCAACAGCGGCTATATCGGATCCGACGAATACGCCAAGGAGCGCCAATCCATCGAACTGGTGATGCAACCGAAGCAGCCGAAGATGGCGCCGCCGCCGCCATCATCTAGCCCTGCGCCCACCAGGATGAAACAATCGTCAAGCGGCCCCAGCCCGGCCATTCATCTTGCGTCCTACCGCACCGAACAGAACGCCAACAAGGGCTGGACACAGATCAGTGGCGCCCACAAGAACCTGATCGGCGATCTGGAACACAAAATCAGCCGGGTCAACCTGGGCCGCAAGGGAACCTATTTCCGGCTCAAGGCGGGGCCGTTTAAATCCGCCGCCGACGCCAAGGACATGTGCAGCAAACTCAAGCGCCGCCGTCAGTTCTGCGAACCGACGGTGATGGAATAGCTTCTCAGTCCCCCGTCTTAGTCCCCCGTCTTAGTCCCCCGTCTTAGTCATCCGTTTGCACGACTCCTTCGGTAACCAAATCGTCGACGTGATCCGAGGAATAATCCAACAATCCTTAGAGAATTTCCCGTGTGTGCTGGCCCAGCGCCGGGGCCGCGTCTCGCCTCGGGGTGACATTGGTTTCCAGAAACGGCGTGGTGCGGGCGAATTGATAGGTGCCGACCTCGGGGTCGTCGATCTCCATCAACATGCCGCGTGCGGCCACATGGGGGTCGGCGAAGACATCTTCGGCGGTGTTGATGGGGCCACGGGGAACGCCGATGGCATTCAAGGTCTCGACCGCCTCATCGCGGCGCAGCGACGACAGCCAGCCCTCGATGATAGGGGTCAGAAAGTCGGCGTTGGTCGAGCGGGCGGTGCCGGTGTTGGTGCGCTCATCATCGACTAAATCTTCGCGGTTGATGACCTCGCAGAACCGTTTCCACATGATGTTGTCGGGGATGTTGAGGGCGATGTAGCCGTCCTTGGTCTGGAAGGCACCGCGCGGGAACAGGTTTTTGGCAACCCCGCGTTCGGGGCTTTGTCCGGCGACGGAATAGAGCGCAATCATCTGTTCATTTAACCCCCATTTCCCAGATGGACTCGTTAATCAATGCCATGAGATGAAGATTCTGCTATAAGAATCAA
>JAQBYB010000102.1 GCA_027624235.1 Pseudomonadota bacterium
GGGCAAGCTGTGTTTTGATGTATTGCTCGAAGATATCAGCGTTCATGGGGCCATCAATGATCCAGGGTGCGGTTAAGCGATCACAGCGGAAGACGAGTTCAGATGCGATGGAGAAACGTATAAATCTCTTTCCCAAGTCGCCCATGCCATCACCGGGGCGCGCTGGTCTGGGCCAAGGTTCTTCGGGCTATGAGTAACCGTGTCCGTTGCGCCATCTATACCCGCAAATCCACCGAGGAGGGGCTGGAGCAGGAATTCAATTCCTTGGATGCCCAGCGCGAGGCCTGCGAGGCATTTATCCAGTCGCAGCGTGGTCTGGGCTGGATTGCGCAAAAGAAGCGATATGATGACGGCGGTGTCTCCGGCGGGACCATGGGCCGTCCCGCTCTCCAGACACTGCTGACGGATATCGAAAAGAGAAAGGTCGATCTGGTCGTCGTCTATAAGGTGGATCGCCTTACCCGATCACTGATGGACTTTGCCAAAATCATCGAGACCTTCGATGCCCGCGGCATTTCTTTTGTTTCCGTCACCCAGCAGTTCAACACTGCCAATTCCATGGGGAGATTGACCCTCAACGTGCTTCTCTCCTTTGCCCAGTTCGAGCGCGAGGTCACGGCGGAGCGCATCCGCGACAAGATCGCTGCCTCCAAGAAAAAGGGCATGTGGATGGGTGGGCTGCCGCCGCTCGGGTACGATGCCGTGGATAAGAAGCTGGTTATCAACGAAAATGAGGCGACAGTCGTTCGGGCCTTATTCAATTTGTATTTAGAACTCGGCTCCGTTCGTAAGTTGCAGGCGGAAACGGAACGTCAAGGCTTCGTCACGAAGAAAAGAAAGCAGAAGGATCGTAGCACCGGTGGGAAGCCATTCACCCGAGGACATCTATATTGGGCGCTGCACAACCCGGTTTATGTCGGTGAGGTCTCCCACAAAGGAGCCACCTATCCTGGCCAGCACGAGGCCATCGTTGAACAAGCGACCTGGGACGCGGTTCAGATAATGTTGGATGATCGGGCGCCGGCCCGCCAGTCGCCTACGAACACCAAACAAAACTGCATCCTCACGGGCCTCGTGTTCGACGATAAGCAGGATCGTCTCAGTCCCTCCTATTGTCGGAAGGGTGGGCGGCGCTTTCGTTATTACGTCTCAAAGCGTCTCTTGCATGGGGCGGACAAGAATGACGGTTGGCGGATCCCTGCCGATCAGCTTGAACAGGCGGTCTTGAAAGGACTTTGTAATTTCCTGGAAGACGGTTCGCGGGTGGCGGACGCGGTCCATGGGACTGAAGCCTCTCCGGGCCGGATCGAGGGCTCCGTCATTGCCGCCAGTGGAATTGCGAAATGGATCAAGCGAAGCCAACCGGCCGAGATTGCCGCGCAGGTACGCCGGCTCATTGAGCGGGTGGATATCGCTGCCGGCCAATTGCGAATCACAGTCTCGCGCGCAGGGTTGTCGGAACTGGTCGGGGGTGTAAACGCCGGCGACAGTGCCCCGATTGTACTGGACTTGCCCATCGCCATCCGCAGACGTGGGGTTGAGAGCAAGATCATCCTGCAAGGGGGCTTAGGTTCACTTTCACCCGATGGTGGCCTGATCGATCTTGTATCCGATACGTATCAGTGGTTCGAACGGATTTCCAAAGGCGAGGCAGCCACGGTCCGTGATATCGCCCGCCAAGAGGGAGTGGATGAAGGTGACGTCAGCCGGTTCCTGCCCCTGGCGTTCCTGGCCCCCGAGATCGTCGAGGCGATCCTTGCCGGCAGGCAACCGGTCGAACTGACACCTGAAAAGTTGAAGCGTCTCCGCAATCTGCCCAAATCCTGGGAAGAGCAACGCCAATTGCTCGGTTTTGCCGGCTGAAACCCCCGAAATTCCGCCATGGTTTGGTGTCACGAAACGCCCAACAGAGACGTTCTGCCGAAATTGCCCCATATGGGCCTTGGAGACTGTCTCTCTGCAACGAATACCAGGGGAATGCAGCCCGAAAGCCGCGGAAACCCGCCATTAATCTCCGGACATGGATTGGTGGCTGAAAACACCTAGGGTGAGTGGTGGGTCCGGGAGGATTCGAACCTCCGACCAGACCGTTATGAGCGGTCGGCTCTAACCAGCTGAGCTACGGACCCGTTAGGGGGTGTACTATACATAAAAAAAGCCGGAGGCGGTGTTTGTGCCTCCGGCTTTGAAATTTCCATTCCTTTTGAATTAGTAGTCCAGGAAGCTCCTGAGCTTGCGGGACCGGGACGGATGCTTCAGCTTCCGGAGCGCCTTGGCTTCGATCTGACGTATTCGCTCGCGGGTAACCGAGAACTGTTGGCCGACTTCTTCCAGGGTATGATCGGTGTTCATGCCGATGCCGAAGCGCATCCGCAGCACGCGTTCTTCGCGAGCCGTCAGCGACGCCAGCACCCGCGTCGTGGTCTCGCGCAAATTGGCCTGGATGGCGGCATCCAACGGCTGGACGGCGTTCTTGTCTTCGATGAAATCGCCCAGGTGGCTGTCTTCCTCGTCGCCGATGGGGGTCTCCAGGCTGATCGGCTCCTTGGCGATTTTCAGCACCTTGCGGACCTTTTCCAACGGCATCGACAGCTTGACGGACAGCTCTTCCGGCGTCGGTTCGCGGCCGATTTCGTGCAGCATCTGGCGTGACGTGCGGACCAGCTTGTTGATGGTTTCGATCATATGCACCGGGATGCGGATGGTGCGCGCCTGATCGGCGATGGAGCGCGTAATCGCCTGCCTGATCCACCAGGTGGCATAGGTCGAGAATTTGTAGCCGCGCCGGTATTCGAACTTATCCACCGCCTTCATCAGGCCGATGTTGCCTTCCTGGATCAGGTCCAGGAATTGCAGGCCGCGGTTGGTGTATTTCTTGGCGATGGAAATAACCAGCCTAAGGTTGGCCTCAATCATTTCCTTCTTGGCCTTGGCGGCTTCGCGTTCGCCCTTTTGCACGGTCGACACAATGCGTCTGAATTCGCCGATGGGCAGCCCGGTTTCGTTGGCGATGTCGGTGATGTTGGTGCGCACCTCCGTGGCTTCCTCGGTAAACCGCGTCATGAACCGTGTCCAGCCCTTGCCCGGTAGCTTGGCCACGCGTTTCATCCAGCCGGGGTCGAGCTCGGTGCCGCGGTATTGCTCTAAAAATTCATCGCGCTTGATCTTTGAATTGGTGGCCATCCGCAGCAGCTTGCCTTCGGCGGTGATCAGCGCCCGATTGAGGCCGTACAGCTGTTCCATCAGTTGTTCGATGCGGGTGTTGTTGAGGTGCACGCCCTCCATCAATTCAATTAGTTCGTTGCGTAGTTTACCGTAGCGCTTTTCCTGCGGGGGGGCGATCTCATCGCCCTTGTGGATGGCTTCAAGGCGGATGATCTGGAGCTTATGGAGCTTTTTGTAGGTCTTGGTGATTTTCTCGAAGGTCTCAACCACGCCCGGTGTCAACTTGGCCTCAAGGGCGGCCAGGGACAGGTTCTGTTCCTCGTTCTCTTCGTCGTCATCATCGTCGTTGTCGGTGGCGGCACGCGGCAAACCCGGAATGGCGGGCTTATTCGCCTCAGGGGCGGTTGCCTTCACGGCCTCAACCTTTTCAGCGCCAGCAGCGCCAGCAGCGCCAGCAGCACCAGCACCACCAGCAGCGCCATTGGCGTTCTGGGCCGCGCCCATTTGACCGGTGTTCGGGGCTTGCCCCGGGCCGCCGCCGTGGGTGGCGTCCAAATCAATAATGTCGCGAAGCAGCATTTCCTCGGAGATCAGCGCATCATGCCAGGCGACGATGGCGCGGATGGTGAGCGGGTTTTCGCAAATGCCGCCAATCATCATTTCGCGGCCGGCCTCGATCCGTTTGGCAATGGCAATTTCACCCTCGCGGGATAACAGCTCTACCGATCCCATCTCGCGCAGGTACATGCGGACCGGATCATCGGTGCGGCCCAGGTCGGCCTCATCGACATTACCTTTTTTATCTTTCTCCTCGACGTTGGCGGTATCGTCATCCTTGTCTTCCGGGGTATCTTCGCCGTCTTCATTTTCGACGACATTGACGCCCATTTCCGACAGCATGGACATGGTGTCTTCAATCTGCTCGGAAGAAACCTGGTCGGGCGGCAGGGCGGCGTTAAGTTCGTCATAGGTGACGTAGCCACGTTCCTTGCCGGCGGCGACCATCTTTTTGATGATGGTTTTGATGTCAACCGGGCTCGCGCCGCTTTCTTCCACGATTTCGGGAGCGTTCGCTTTCTGTGCTGTTGCTGCTTTTGCCAACTCTAATACCCTTACCGCCAGTGGCGGTCCTTTTCCTTCAATACCCAATCGAAACCCAGCGTGGGGCTGATTGCGGGGGTTATATAGGGGCGTCGAAAGCCTTTTGTCCGCAAGCGAAATGCGCCTGAGCTAGTATTTTGCACAAACGAAAAGCCACATGGATTAAGGTGGTTTTCCCGAGCCGCCGTTACAAGACCCATTCGTACCGCCAGGGTGTTTAAGGCCTGGGGCCGGTCCTTGTCAAGCGCCGCAAGCCGAAAAAAATCAATATTTCCAAGATGTTCCGTAAAAAACCCTATTGTAAATCCATGCAAGAGATGGGCCAAGAATCCTCAATATCATAATAAAATTAGTCCCGGTGGCCGGGCATGGTCTCCTGGAGAAGCGCCTTTTGCCGCTCCCAGTCATCTTCGGCAATGCCGTCATCCCCGGCTTCCCTGATTTTTTCGATCTCCGGCGCGTTTTCCAGGTGCTGCAACAGGGCGACGTTTTCATTCCACAACGGGCGGAATTTTTCTTCCGGCGCATCAACCTTGATGATGCGATTGGATCGAATCATCGGGTCGCGGAACAGCACGTCCAGGCTTTCCGCAAATCCGTGCTGTCGCAGCACATCCTTGACGCCGTCGGATTCCAGTTCGGCGTTTTTGACCAGCACCGAGATTAATTCCTGGCGCAACGCATCGAAGCGGCCTTCGCCGAAGTTGAATTGGCCCAGGGTTTCCTCGACGCCTTCGAAGATCTCCGGATGATTGATGATGATCGCCAACAACACCTGTTGCGCGTGTTTGAGGGAGTCGGAGGATTTTCCGGCTGTTTTTCCGGCCCAATCCCCGCCTAACTCCATGGAGGGCGCCCAACCGGCATTTTTGGTCCGGCCTTTATCGCCACCTTTTCCATAGCCCTTCGCACGCTCTTTTGCTCCGGCCCAGACCCGGTCATTGAACTGCGAGGAAAAATGCCCACGCAAGGTGGAATCGGTGATTTGGCGGGCATAGTCCTTGAGCCGCTTTTGCAGCGCCGCGCGTTCCTCCGGCGTCTTCGGAATGCGGCCGCCGGTTTCCATCCGCCACAGCACTTCCGACAGCGGCAGGGCGGTGTCCAGCACCTGGGACATGGCCGTGGCGCCGCCGGTTTTGATCAGGCTGTCCGGGTCTTCGCCGTCCGGCAGCAGGGCGAAGCGCAGCCCATATCCGGATACCAGCAACGGCAGGGCGCGCTCGGCGGCGCGGGCGGCGGCTTTCTGTCCGGCGGCGTCGCCATCGAAACACAGCACCGGTTCCGGCACGATCTTCCACAACAGTTTGATCTGGTCTTCGGTCAGCGCCGTGCCCAGCGGCGCCACGGCGTTCTCGAACCCGGCCTGGTGCAGCGCGATGACATCGGTGTAGCCCTCGGTGACGATGATGGAACCCGCCTTGCGGGCCGGGCCGCTGGCCATCTTCAGCCCGTACAGCACGCGGCCCTTGTGGAACAGCACCGTTTCCGGGGAATTCAGATACTTCGGCGCTTTTATATCAGTCCCTGTCGCGGCTCGTTTATCCGCACCGGGCCGGCCGGTGACGCCGCTCCCCGCCTCTTGGTCCCCGAGTATCCTGCCGCCGAAGGCGATAACCCGGTCGCGGGCATCAGTAATCGGGAACATCACGCGGCCGCGAAACCGGTCATAAGAATCGCGCTCTTGGCCATCCGGCAGGATCAGCATCCCGGTGGCGATCATTCGGTCTTCGGAGATGCCGTCCCCGGCCAGCGCCTGTTTTAGCATGTTGCGGCCATCCGGCGCGAAGCCCAACCGAAACCGCCTGATGACGTCCTCGCCGAGGCCCCGGTTGATCAGGTAGTCATGCGCCTGTTTGCCGGCGGGGCTGAGAAGCTGGTTCTGGAAGAAAAGCGCCGCCTTTTCGGTGACGTCGTAGAGGGTTTGGCGTTGTTCATTGCGCTCGCGTTGTTCCGGGCTGTCCTGGGGGACTTCCATGCCGGCTTCCCCGGCCAGCTTTTCCACCGCTTCGGGGAAGTTGAGGCCTTCGGTGCGCATCACAAAGTCGAAGACGCTGCCGTGTTCGCCGCAGCCGAAGCAGTGATAGAACCCCTTGTCTTCGTTGACCGTGAACGAGGGCGTCTTCTCCTTATGGAACGGGCACAGCCCCATAAATTCGCGGCCCTTTTTGGTCAGCTTGACCCGGCGTCCGATGACGTCGGCCAACCCGGCGCGGCCGCGCAAGTCTTCGAGGAACTGATCGGAAAAGGCCATCGGCGATAATCTCACGCAAAAAAGGCTTCAGGCCCGTATCCATTACGGGTCCGAATCGGATGATTATACCAGATCAGAGCCTGCGCTTTTCGCTGTGGATAACTTGAAAGTCGGGGATAACCCTTCGAGACGGACCTTCGGTCCTCCTCAGGGGGAGGTTTGCAGGTTTTGCGAAGCCTCATCCTGAGCGGTGAGCGTAAGCGAAGGTGTCGAAGGATTGTTGGTCGGCAATTCCACTTTTTCGAAAACGCTTAGCTCAGCCGTTCCTTGACCATGGCGCTGGCCTTGGAGAAATCCATGCCGCCGGCATGTTTTTCCTTCAACCCCGCCATCACCTTGCCCATGTCCTTGAGGGTGGTGGCCCCGGCTTCGTTGATGACGGCGTCAATGGCGGCGGCGATGTTGTCGTCGCTCATCTGTGCGGGTAGGAAGTCCTCGATGATGGCGATTTCCTCGGCCTCTTGCTGGGCCAGTTCCATGCGCCCGCCCTGTTCGTAGAGTTTAATGGATTCACGGCGCTGCTTGATCATCGATTGCAGCAGGCCGAGAATTTCATCAACGGAGATGCCGTCTTTGTTGCCCTTGCCCCGCGCCGCGATGTCGCGGTCTTTGAGCGCCGCCAGAATCAGCCGGAGGGTGGAAACCGCCCGCCCGTTTTTTTCCTTCATGGCGGTCTTGAGGGCGGCGGAAAGACGCGTGCGCGGCATGGCCGGTTCCTTAGGTGAGGGTGGTGGAAACGAGGAATGTACCCAATCACAATATAAAAAGCAACCACTGGATTTAAAATAACCCATTGAAAAATAAGATACTTTTAGGAATTTGGAGTCTTGACCTCTTTGTCCCGATTGCTTATGAAAGGCCAGCCTTTGCGTTGCCCATTAAGGCCAGCCTTTGCGTTGCCTATTAAGGCCCTGCCCATGACCGATGTTAAATCCCCCGCCATTCCTGCCGGATCGATGTCCGGAGGGGGGGCGTTTTCGGACGCCGCCGATGCCGCCCTGGTGTTGGCCAGCGGCGAGGTGTTCTGGGGCCGGGGCGCCGGCGCCATCGGCCGTGCGGTGGGCGAGATCTGTTTCAACACCTCGATCACCGGCTATCAGGAAATCCTCACCGACCCCAGCTACGCCGGCCAGATCATCACCTTCACCTTCCCCCACATCGGCAACGTCGGCGCCAACCCGGAAGATATGGAAACCACCACCCCGGCGGCGCGCGGCTGTATCCTCAGGGCCGATGTTACCGATCCCGCCAGCTGGCGCGCTTCCGGACAACGCGGCGGCCACCTGGATGCGTGGCTGAAATCCCAGAACATGGTGGCGGTGACCGGCGTCGATACCCGCCGCCTGACCCGCCTGATCCGCGACGGCGGCGCGCCGACCGGCGTCATCGTCAACGCCGGAAAGGGGTCTGTCGATATCGAGGCGCTGACCGCCGAGGCCAAGAAGTGGCCGGGGCTGGAAGGCATGGACCTGGCCAAGGAAGTGTCCTGCACCCAGACGTATTCCTGGGACGAAACCGAATGGGCGCTCGGCCAGGGCTTCGGCCAGCAGAAAAAACCGAAATTCCACGTCGTCGCCGTCGATTACGGGGCCAAGCGCAATATCCTGCGCTGTCTCGCCTCCACCGGCTGCCGTGTCACCGTCGTTCCGGCGACGGCGACCGCCGCCGACATCTTGGCCTTGAAGCCCGACGGCGTGTTTCTGTCGAACGGCCCCGGCGACCCGGCGGCGACCGGCGTCTATGCCGTGCCGGCGATCCAGGGCGTGCTCGACGCAAACCTGCCGATCTTCGGCATTTGCCTCGGCCATCAAATCCTGGCCCTGGCGCTCGGCTGCAAGACATCAAAAATGCACCTCGGCCATCGCGGCGCCAACCAGCCGGTGAAGGATTTAGAGACCGGGCGGGTCGAAATCACCAGCCAGAACCACGGTTTTGTCGTCGAGCGCGGGTCCTTGCCGGACGGCGTCGTCGAGACGCATACGTCGTTGTTTGATGGCTCACTGGAAGGCATCAAGCTTGAAGGTAGGCCGGTGTTCTCGGTGCAATACCACCCGGAAGCCTCCCCCGGCCCGCAGGACAGCCATTATTTGTTCGAGCGGTTTGTAGGGGTGATGGAGGAGGCCGGAAAATGAGCAAGTTCAAGCAAATCGTCCACCGGTTCCGCTACAACATCTACTTTTTCGCGGCGACGACGGTGTTGCTGGTGCTGGCGTTGTTGGGGGTCATTTAATGCCTAAACGCGAAAAAATAACCACAGAGCACACAGAGATCACAGAGAAAGAATAGGTTAAGTGATTAACAAAGATCCTTTGAGCGATCAGGTGATTGGGCTTGCTATTGAAGTCCACCGGGAATTGGGGCCGGGGC
>JAQBYB010000103.1 GCA_027624235.1 Pseudomonadota bacterium
CCCGCCACTATTGTGGCGACGCGGGCAGGGCATGAAAAGCCCCGCCCGCGCCGGTTTTTAACTGTTGAGATAGGCCAGCATGGTATCGGCGTCGGAGACCTCGAACGGGTCGTCTTCGGCATTGTCTGTGTAACCGGGTTCGACGAACATCTTTTCGATTTCGCCATCGTTGACGATCATGGAATAGCGCCAGCTGCGCATGCCGAAGCCGAGGTTGGTTTTTTCCACCTGCATGCCCATTTTGCGGGTGAATTCACCGTTGCCGTCCGGCAGCAGGAAGACGTTTTCGGCGTTCTGGCTTTTGCCCCACTGGAACATCACGAAGGCGTCGTTGACCGACAGGCAGATCACCTGATCGATGCCGTGTGCCTTGAATTCATCGTGCAGTTCCTCGTAACGAGGCAGGTGGCTGGTCGAACAGGTCGGCGTAAAGGCGCCGGGAAGGGAAAACAGCACGACGCGCTTGCCCTTGAAAATATCGGCGCTGGTCAGGTCTTTCCACTCGAAGGGGTTGTCGCCGTCGAGCCCTTCGTTGCGGACACGGGTACGGAAGATGGCGTTGGGGACGGTCCTCGCCATGTCGGCGGGGGATTTGGTGATGTTGTTTTTTTCGGCTACGGCTTGCATGGGACAGGTTCCTTATAAAACAGGGGTTGGGATTATTTATTGAGAATGTCGACGATGATGATGGATATAACGATTGCTCCTGAATTGAAGAGGCGGTCTTTTTGCCCCCGACAAATTGAAAATAGGGAAATAAAATAAATTTGTAAAATGAGTTAAATTTGTTATTATAATTGATAAAAACGATTAGTAAGTGCCTCTCCTGTCTGATCGGACAAAAAGCCCGCTATGACCGCTTATCGCCACCTGCCCACCTTGACCCAGTTGCGCCACCTGATCGCGGTTGCCGATCACGGTCATTTCGGTCGCGCCGCCGAGGCCTGCTTCATCACCCAGTCGTCGCTCAGCGCCTCGATCAAGGAGCTGGAAACGACGCTGGGACGTGTGCTGATTGAGCGCACCCGGCGATCGGTGATGATTACGCCTCTGGGCGAAGATGTGGTGGGGCGCGCGCGCAAGGCGGTGACGGATGTCTGCGACATTGTTGATCTGGTTGCTGCGTCGGGGGCCGTTCTATCAGGGCCGTTGCGGCTCGGCGTTATTCCGACTATCGCGTCTTTTCTACTGCCCAGGGTGATGCCGGCGGTGCGCAAGGCATACCCGGGCCTGAAGTTGTATCTGCATGAGGACAAGACGGCGCGCCTGATCGAGGGCCTTGGCGGCGGCGACCTGGATCTGTTGCTGATGGCTTTCCCCTATTCGACGGAGGGCCTGGAAACGACCGTTTTCGCCGATGACCCGTTTTGGGTCGCGTTTCCCAAGGGCCACTGGTGCGCGGACAGGGAAGGGGTGTCCATGGCGGACCTAAAGGGCGAGGACTTGATGTTGCTGGGTGAAGGGCATTGTCTACGCGACCATGCGCTGGCTGTCGGCGACGGGAAAGGAATGACCGCCGGTGAATTTCAGGCCTCCAGCCTGCATACCCTGGTGCAGATGGTCGACAATGGGCTCGGCCTGACGCTGTTGCCGAAGATGGCCATTGATGCCGGCATCACCAGGGGAACGGGGGTTCAGGTGCGTCCCTTGCAGGGAAAAGTAATTTCCCGCCAGATTGGGTTTGCCTGGCGGGCGGCGTCTTCGCGCAAGGACGATTTCGCGCGGTTGGGGGAGTTCTTTCGTGACGAACTGGCGATGCCCTTGTCCCCTCGTCGCAAGCAGACGGATAAGGGAAAAGGGATCCGAAAATGACACTCTGCCGGAAGGATGCCATCCCTGTTTCCGTATCCTTGTTCCCCTCCTTGTTCCCTTGGCCCCAACGGGGCTATAAGCGGCGGCATTATGTTTAAAAGTGTTTCCATGGCCTATCGACGCGCCCTTCTCGGTTGGACCGGCACCGTCCGCCGTCGGGCCTGGCTTGTGGTGTTGGTCTCGGTGTTGCTGAGCGTGGGTGCGGCGGTGTATCTGGCGCAAAACCTCCGTATCAACACCGACACCGAGGACATGCTGTCGCCGGACCTTGCGTTCAGCCGCTTGAGCAAGGAAGTGAGCAGCGCCTTTCCACAGTTTTCGGATAACCTTGTCGTCGTCATTGACGGGCAGACGCCGGACTTGGCCGATGACGCCGCCCGGACGTTGGCCGCGGGGCTGAGGAAAAACCCGAAACTATTCGGTCGTGTCGATGACCCGGCCGGCAGCGATTTTTTCCGCCGCAACGGTTTTTTGTATCTGGACCTGAAAGAACTCTACATTCTCAGCGACCGGTTGGCCGAGGCGCAGCCGTTCTTAGGCGCGCTTTCGCGCGACCCCAGTCTTGTCGGTTTTTTCCGTATGCTGGGTCTGGCGGCAAATGAAATTCTCAAGGGCCAGGGTGGAGATAAGGGCGGTCAACCCATCGAAATCGCCCGCGTGCTGGACGCCATCACTGCTGTCGCCATGGCGCAATCGGCGGGAAAATTCGGGCAGATGTCGTGGCAGGCGTTGATGACTGGCGATACCGCAAAAGCAGATAAGGCGACTGCCAATCGCCGTATCCTGGTGATCCAACCAGCCCTCGATTACGCATCCCTGTCCCCGGCGGCCGACGCCATGGACGGGGTCCGCGAACAGGCTGCCCGGTTGGGGCTGACGCCGGAAAATGGAATCACCGTGCGCCTGACCGGGTCCGCGGCGTTGGCTCATGAAGAATTGAAAAGCGTCGAGAAGGGGATGGGGGTGGCAGGGGCCGTATCTTTGGTTCTGGTGATTGCCCTGTTGATGCTCGGGCTGCGCTCGAAGCGGTTGGTCGCCGCTACCCTGGCGACCCTGGTGATGGGTCTGATCTGGACGGCGGCCTTCGCAATTATGGCGCTTGGAACCCTCAACCTGATTTCCGTCGCCTTCGCGGTGTTGTTCATCGGTCTCAGCGTCGATTTCGGCATTCATTACGGATTGCGGTACCAGGAAACCATGGACGAGGGCGAGCACCACGCACGCGCGCTTGGCGAAGCGGCGGAGCGAACCGGCGGTGCGCTAACGCTATGCGCCGTCAGCGCCGCGATCGCGTTTTATTCGTTTCTGCCGACGGATTACCTGGGGCTGGCCGAGTTGGGGCTGATCGCGGGCACCGGCATGTTCATCGCGCTCTTTGCCAACATGACGGTGTTGCCGGCGATCCTGACGGTGCTGCCCCATGGCGGCAGAACCAAAGTGTCGGCCACCCACAAATTCGCTCCGTTCCGGCCGGTGTTCCGGTCCTTTATTGAATTGAACAGCCGCGCCGTTTGCCTTGCCGCCCTGATTGCCGGGGTGGCTGCGGTGGCGGCACTGCCGAAGGCGACGTTCGACTTCGATCCCTTGAACCTGAAGAATCCGGATACCGAATCCGTCGCGGCGTTGTTCGACCTGATGGCCGACAAAAGGTCCAGCCCCTATTCGGTCACCATCCTGGCGCCAAACCTTGAGGCGGCGAAGGCGGTTGCCAAAAAGGTCGGCGCCCTGGCCGAAGTCGACTCGACGGCGACGTTGGCCGATTACGTTCCTGCCGACCAGGATGAAAAGCTGGAAGTCATTTCCTCGATGGCGGTGTTCTTAGGCCCTGCATTTGCCGCCACCGACACCGCGCCGCCGCCGACTCCGCAGGCGCGGCGTGCGGCGTTCAATAGGTTGGCGGCGAAGCTAATCCAACTGGCCGCGCTGAAGGGTGATAGCCCCGAGAAAAAGGCGGCGCAGCAGTTGTCACGTGCGATGAAGGGCATCAAAGGGGATGCCGCCTTAATAGCTTTCGAGACACGCCTGCTGAGGGCGTTACCGGGTCGGCTTGGGGCGCTCAACGACGCCTTGAAGGCAGGGCCGGTGAACCTGAAATCGTTGCCACCCGTAATTACCGAAAATCAGGTTGCCGCCGACGGCCGCGCCAGGGTCGAGGTCTATCCGAAAGAGGACTTGCGCAACCGCAAGGCATTGGTCCGTTTCGTTGCCGCCGTCAGGTCCGTTGCCGCCAACGTGACGGGGTCTTCGGTGGTGATTTTAGAAGCCGGTAACACGGTCGTCGGAGCGTTCTGGCAGGCAGGCGCGTTGTCGATCGTGCTGATCGTGCTGATGTTGATCATTGTCCTGAACAGGCTATCCGACGCGATCTTGGTGTTCATGCCGTTGGCGCTGGCGGCGCTGCTGACGGTAGCGGCATCGGTTGTTTTCAACCTTCCTTTCAATTTTGCCAATGTCATCGTTCTGCCGCTGCTGTTCGGGCTCGGCGTTGCCGGGAGCATTCATCTGGTCGCGCGCGAGCGCCAGGAACATGGCGTCAGCCGGGTGCTTCAAACCTCAACGCCCCGCGCCGTCCTGTTTAGCGCTTTGACCACCATCGGCTCCTTTGGCAGTATTGCGTTGTCGTCCCATCCGGGGACATCCTCAATGGGGATTTTACTGACTATCGCCATCGCCCTGTCGCTTGGCTGCACCCTTGTCGTTCTGCCAGCGTTGATGACCCTTACCGGGCGAAAAGGAAATCGGTGATTAGGCGCCTCCGCGAGGTCATCTGGATCATCTGGGGATTCGCCGTCGGCGCCCTGTATTCGTTGAAGTCTCCGAACAGGGGCTAAGCCCTAATTCATTCGGCCAGTAATTGATTGGCTTTGGTATTGAGGGTGCTGATCAGCCCGCCGATGCCGCCGGTATTTAAAATTCGGCGGTATTCCGATCGGCGCACCGCCAGTTCACTGATGCCGGTGTCGAGGAGCACATCAATGACTCTCCATTGGCCCTTTATTTCACGGGTAACATAGGTGATATCGACAGGGGTTGAATCGGGGGTGATGATCTGGGTCTTGATCAGCGTGGTGTTCTGCGGCCCTGGCTTTTCGCCTTGGGTCTTAAACGATTGCCCCGAATAGCCGTCGAACTGGGACGCATAGGTACTGATGGAAAGGTGGGAGAAGGCGGCCACCAGTTTATCGGTTTCGATTTTGGAGGCTTTCCTCCAGTAAGAACCGCTGGCAATTTGGGCCATCAAGCCTAGGTGAAAAGTCTGTTTGATACGCCCGTTCAGTTTGTCATAACGGCCTCGGACACCAAGGGCCTTGGCATTTTTCATCACGTCAAGAAGGGTTTCTTGAAATGCCGTGACGACCTGGCTGGGGCTGGCGCTGGCGCGGTTAGTCGCTTCCTCGGCGGCCGCAATCGGCCCAACCGGCAGGATTGTCAGGAGCGGAGATAAAACCCAGATAAGAAGGCGAATACGGTTCATGGGACGTTCCATAGGGAAGGATTATGGCGATCAGAAGGCGGTGAAGTGAGCTGCTACTGGGAAACGAGTTCGTCGGCCTTACTGTTCAAGACGGTGATCAATCCTGCAATGCCTTTGTTTTTCAGAATCTGCCGGTATTCCGAACGGCGCACCATTAATTCGCTGATGCCGTTGTCGAGAATAACGTCAATGATGCGCCACCCTTTCTTGAAGGGGCGGGTCACGTAGGCGATTTCCACCGTCGATTTGTCCGATTTTACCAGCTTGGTCACCACCAGGGTGGTGTTCTGCGGCCCCGGTTTTTCTACGATCAATTCGAAGACTTCGCCCGAGTATCCATTGAAAAGAGTCGCAAGGGTTGAAATGCTCATGCGCCTGAAGGCGTTAACCAGGTGCCTGCGCTCGGCGGTGGTCGATTCTTTCCAATGGTCCGCCGATGCGATTTGGACCATCAGGGGAAGGTGAAAAGATTTTTCGACGCTAGCCTGTAGGCGAACGTAGCGTTGCTGAACGGAGAGGGTATTCGCCTCCTTCATGATATCCAACAGGCTGGCTTGAAACCGTTCGACGACTTCGCTTGCTGTCAACTCGGCGGCCTTGACGGCGGGCGAGATGAAAATAAAAGCCAGTAAAAACAATATCTTAATATGTAAAATGGTGCGAATCATGGAAATTTTGCAAGACCGTTTTATGATTGAGGGGAAAGACTAGAGGGTGAAATGCCTCAAGACAATATTAACTATGGGGAACTGGCGTGACTTTTATCCAGTACCCTGCTGGAGCGTATTTTTATAAATGGTGAGGGATAGAGTCGAAAAGATGGTTGCGTGAATCTGAAAGTTCCCCTAAAAGCGTAGTATTAGTTATTGATCTTCTAGGGCGTTTTCGTCTCGGAAGAGTTTTAGTTGGCATACCTAAAAAAAATGTCAGGCTTTGGGAAACGGTATTGATGATCATTCGTAAATTTTTGTCGCTGGGTGGCTTGAGCACGGTGGTTCTCCTAGCTGTGGCGTTCAGCTTCGGGGCGCCTGCAACGGCTTGGTCGGCGGAATCGAACGCCAAGGCGCCCGCTGTGGTCAGTCTGGAAACGGCTCAGGTTAAAGAGTCCCAATCCATGGTCTCCAGCGAGGACGTTAACGATCCTCTGGAGCCCCTTAACCGGGTTATTTTTGAATTCAACGAAGGGCTTCAGGATGCTTTCCTGCGTCCCATTACAATATTTTATAACGAAAATGTTAACTTGACGGTTCGCCAGGGGGTCGGCAATTTCCTCGATAACCTTTCGGCGCCGGTTGTTTTTGCTAATGAACTTCTTCAGGGTGAGCTGGAGCGCGCCATGAGGACCTTGGTCCGTGCCATTATCAACACCACCATAGGCATTGGTGGTCTTGCCGATGCAGCGGGTGAGCTTGGAATCGAAGGCCAAGATGAGGATTTCGGCCAGACCCTGGGCGTTTACGGGGTCGGGGAAGGCTTTTATCTGGTGCTGCCGGTTTTCGGGCCGTCCAATCCTCGAGATGCCGTCGGCAAGTTCATCGTTGATGGTTATTTTGACCTCATCGGCACGGCGTTGGATAACGCGGATGAGAATGGCCTCATTCTTTCCCGGACCGTGCTGAAGGGGATTGATGAATACGCGGGGATCGTTGATGAGCTCAACCAGGTGAAAAAGACCTCCGTGGATTATTACGCGGCGGTGCGGAGCCTGTACCGGCAGAAACGGAAAACTGAAATCCTTAACGGATCGACCCTGGAATTGCCGCCGATCCCGGACCTCAGCTACGGCCTGACGCCTGAGGACCTTGGTGGTCAGTCTCTGGCTAACGTCAGTCAACCGGCGGCGCAATAAACCGTTTTACATCCTGGCTGTTTTTCAGAACATTGCCTTGAATGCTTCGGCATCGACGGCGCCGTTAGTCCGGCTATTGCAGATCGCCTAACCAATTGATAACAATGAAAATACTAAATATTCACTTGACATTTGCAAGGGGATGCGCAATATTTTCAATGTCGCCGGTGCCCTATGGGGCCGGTGGTTTAGCGGCCTGACCGGTTTGGTGGGCCAACAGGCGTATTGCTTCGAACGGAGGATATGACCATGTGCGTTTTGTCGCACCCATCGCATACATCGACTGCATGTGTGTGTTTTGTATCTCCCCGTCAGTTTTATTTCGAAGTAGTACTTAATCGTTCTCCCTTGGTGCGCGTTTAAGACGTGGCTGAGGTCTGAAAGGGAAAGAAGTTATGACGGCATTGATGTTACCGGCGCTACCAGTAGAAGGCGGCCTGTCGCGGTATTTTCGCGAAGTGTGGAGCTTTCCGATCCTGGAAAAAGAGGAAGAACAAAATCTGGCGATCCGCTGGCGCGACAAGGGCGATACCGAGGCGGCGCATAAGCTGGTGACGTCGCATCTGCGTCTGGTCGCCAAAATGGCGATGAAATACAAGGGATACGGCCTTCCCGTTGCGGATCTGGTTTCCGAAGGCAATATCGGGTTGATGAAGGCGGTCAAGAAGTTTGATCCGGATTTGGGCTTCCGTCTGTCGACCTATGCCATGTGGTGGATCAAGGCCTCGATCACCGAATACATCCTGAAATCCTGGTCGATGGTGAAATTGGGCACGGTCGCTTCGCAAAAGAAGCTGTTTTTCTCGCTTCGCGGCCTTAAAGGCCGTCTCAACATTCTTGATAGTGGCGAGCTGACCCCGGAACAGGCGCGCCAATTGTCGGATAAAATGAATGTGTCTTCCGATGAGATCATTCAGATGAACCGGCGTTTGTCTTCGCGTGACATGTCCCTTAATGCGCCGTTGTCGGTGGACGAAGAAGGCGCGGAATTTCAAGATACCCTGGTCTCTGAAACACCTACGCCTGAATATCTGGTCGCGAAGGCTGAAGAATTCTCTCACCACAGTTCTATTTTGAGAAGTGTGATTGATATGCTGCCTGAGCGCGAGCGGGATATTTTTATGGAACGCCGCTTGAACGAAGACCCGAAGACACTTGAGGAGCTTGGCGTTAAATACGGCATCAGCCGTGAAAGAGTACGCCAGCTTGAGGTACGGGCCTTCGATAAGGTTCAAAAAGCAGTCACCGAGACAGTGGCGGCGGAAAACGGCGCTGACGCGTAATCCCGGCTTTCTTTCGCATCAGACCTGTCGGTGACGGCGGTTGATGATCGTTCTTTTTACCGATTTCGGCGTCACCGGTCCCTATCTGGGGCAAGTGAAGGCTGTGCTTCACCAAGGAGCGCCAGGGGTTCCCATCATCGACCTGTTCGCCGATGCTCCCGCCAATGATCCGGCCGGGATTGGTTATTAGCGATACCCGGGGCAGAGCCTGATCAAGCGG
>JAQBYB010000104.1 GCA_027624235.1 Pseudomonadota bacterium
CGGTTAAACGTTTCTGCCATCGTGTCGAGAAGAACTTATGTACCGAATTTTAGATTCAGATGACTAGCTCATTGACTCATTTATGACGGTGGCGATGGTGTTCATCAGGATAATGCGGGTGAGCATGCGGCGTTGGTTCGTGTTGGTGTTTGTGAATGTGCGGCTCAACCGGGGATGAATCATGATCATGCCTGTGGTGCCCGTCATCATGGACGTGGACATGGGAGTGCTCCACTGTTTCGTGTTCATGCTCGTGTGCATGGCGTTCGGTAATGTGGAGCCAAACCCCGATGGCCATCAACCCGCCCGCCAAAACAAGGGCAATGGTTACTGGATCGCCAAGAAGGGGAACGGCAATGATTGCGCCGACGAATGGGGCGGTGGAGAAATACGCCCCCGCCCTAGCGGTGCCGAGTTCCCGCAGTGCAATCACAAACAGTGCAAGGCTGAGCCCATACCCCAAAAAACCAACAACGCCGGACATCAGAATAGTGCCGGCGGACGGAATGCTCATCCCGACGATCAGCGCGAGGCTAACGTTCGTTGCGCCCGCGATAAGTCCCTTGATCGCGGCAATTTGAAACGGATCGGACAACGACACTTTGCGTGTCAGATTGTTATCGATACCCCAACACAAGCAGGCCGCCAATATGGCCAGCGGGGGCCAAGGGGATTGCACCTGGATAGCCCCAGACCATGAAAGGATGACTGCCCCGATAACAATGGCCGCCATGCCGAGCGCAATGCGATGGTCGAAATTTTCACGGAAGACGTACCACGCAAGGAGAGCCGTAAAAACGCCTTCCGCGTTGAGCATAAGCGAGGCGGTAGAGGCTGACGTTCCCGCCAACCCCCACATCAGAAGAACAGGGCCAGCGATGCCTCCGGCGACCACGGCGCCGAACATCCATGGCCAGTCGTGGCGGGCAAGATCGTTGCCTTTCGAGCCTCGAATAAATCTGGCGACCGACAGTCCAAGACCCGAACCGAGGTAAAGAAGCCCGGCCAGCAGCCATGGCTTTACATCGGTTAACAACATCTTTGTTAATGGGGTGCTGGCCCCGAAAAGGACGGCCGCGCCAAGAGCGGCGACAATTCCTGTTCGTTTTGCATTCATAATCACGACTATATCCGATGATTTATGAATCTCTTTTACGAGTACATGACATAGGTTCCCTCATTCCACCGTAAACGCCTGGATGCCGGTCTGCGCGCGGCCGAGGATCAGGGCGTGGATGTCGTGGGTGCCTTCGTAGGTGTTGACGGATTCCAGGTTCATCATATGGCGGATGACGTGGTATTCGTCATGGATGCCGTTGCCGCCGTGCATGTCGCGGGCCATGCGGGCGATGTCGAGCGCCTTGCCGGCGGAGTTGCGTTTGACCATGGAAATGTTTTCCGGCGGGCAGTCGCCTTCGTCCAGCAAGTGGGAGACCCGCAAACAAGATTGTAAACCGATGGTGATTTCCGTTTGCATGTCGGCCAGCTTTTTCTGGATCAATTGATTTGCCGCCAAGGGGCGTCCGAATTGTTTGCGGTCGAGCGTGTATTGCCGCGCCGCATGCCAGCAGAATTCCGCCGCGCCCAGCGCCCCCCAGGCGATGCCGAAACGGGCCTTGTTGAGACAGCCGAACGGGCCGCTCAATCCCTTGGCGCCTTCGAGCAGGTTTTCTTCCGGCACGAAGACCTTGTCCATGACCACCTCGCCGGTGATCGCGGCGCGCAGCGAAAACTTGCCTTCGATCTTGGGCGCGGAAAGGCCCTGCATGCCTTTTTCCAGGATAAAGCCGCGAATGACCCCGTCCAATTTCGCCCAGATGATGAAGATGTCGGCGATCGGGGCGTTGGATATCCACATCTTGTTGCCGGTCAGCACGTAGCCGCCGTCGACTTTTGTGGCGCGGGACTTCATGCCGCCAGCATCGGAGCCGAAATCGGGTTCGGTCAGGCCGAAGCAGCCGATCAATTCACCCGTCGCCAGTTTGGGCAGGTATTTCAGGCGTTGTTCCTCGCCGCCGTATTCATAAATCGGGTGCATGGTCAGCGACGACTGGACGCTCAATACCGAACGATAGCTGGAATCGACGCGTTCGATTTCGCGCGCCGTCAGTCCGTAACTGACGTGGTTAACCCCGGCGCAGCCGTATTTTTCCGGCAGGGTCGAGCCCAAAAGCCCGAGCGCGCCCATCTCGGTCATGATCTCGGGATCGAAGTGTTCGTTGCGGTTGGCCTCCAGGATGCGGGGCATCAGCTTAGCTTGCGCATAGTCGCGCGCGGTGTCGCGGATCAGGCGTTCCTCTTCGCTGAGCTGGTTTTCTAAAACGAACGGATCGTCCCACTGGTAGGAGTTTTTGGTGGCCACGGTTTTTATTTTCCTTAATCAGTTTTCAAGTCGGTAACGCCGATCATGCTGTCGCGGGTGACCAGCGCGGATAACGCCTCTTCATCCATTGCCTCGGTGCCCTCGGGGCGCTGGGGCAGCACCATGTAGCGCAGGTCGGCGGTGGAATCATGGACCCGAACCTCGACGTCGTCCGGGATCGCGGTGCCGAACTCGGCCAACACGGCACGGGGGTCGCGCACCACACGGGAGCGATAGGCGCGGGACTTGTACCAATCCGGCGGCAGCCCGATCAACATCCGCGGATAACACGAACACAGCGTACAGACGATGACGTTGTGGACGTCCGGCGTATTTTCGACGGCGCGGATGGGAATGCCGCCGGCATCGATGCCCATTTCATTGGCCGCCGCGTTGACATTTTCCAGCATCCTTATTTTGAAATCGGGATTAATCCAGGCGCGGGCGACCATGCGGGCGCCTTCCGCCGGGCTTTTTGAATCCATCAGTTCAAGCTGCCGGCGAAACTCATCGGCGCTGAAAATCTGTTTGTCGATCAACAGCTCGGCGAGGGCTTCGGTCATCGCCATGTGATGGGTCAACGGGCCGTCTTCAAGGTCCGGCTGTTTCGGGTGAGGGTAGGGCCAATCGCCGTGATCGTGGCTGTGATCGTGGCCGTGCTCGCCGGTCATTGGATAATCTCCTCATCGGCGTCGAGCCAGGACTCGAACACGTCAACGACGGCGGAATCCTTGGCGCCGCCACTGTAGTCGGGCCAAAGCTCGGTTTGCGGAAACCGGACCCAGTACAAAGGCTGTTCGGGGGTGCCGGGGCGGCCATAGGCCAATTCTTCCGGGTTGGCGAAGGAGCCGATGATCTTGGAAATGGTGCCGGCGCGGCCGCGTATGAAAGAGGGCGTGCGCACGTGGCCCGGTGGGGTGGCGCGGCGCACCCGAACCTTGTCGCCGACGGCGAAGCGCGCGGTCATGACGTCTCCTCCGACTGGGCCTGCCAGCGGGTTTTGACGTCTTCCATTCTGCGGCCCAATTCATCGATGGAAATGACGCCTTTTTCGATGAGGATGTTGGTGATCGATGCAATCCAGCGCTCGTAATAATTAAGCTCGTCATAGGCGCCCGGCCCTAATTCCTCGATGCCCCGGCGCAACTCATCGACGCTCATCAACTTGCGCGTATCATCGCCGACAAGCCGCATGATGGCATCGACCCGCTTTTCCCAAGCGCTGTGATCGTGTTCGGTTAGGTCAACGGGCCCGGCGGCCTGGCCGCCCATGTCGTGATGGCGTCGCATGTTTCATCCATTTTCCGGTTTCAGCAAAAAGCTGACATGGATTGAGCATCCGGGCAAGGATAGGTAAGAGAGGGAGCGGTTATTTTTGGAATTCCAAGTCCCGCAAATTCAGATTATTGTTGGTTTTCTTGTTATTCCCCAGCGTCTGAAAAAGACTGTCGGGACGCAGCTCGGTGGCGGTGACGATAAGCCGGGTTTGCGCGGACCCGCCGCCCTCGGAAACCGAGGTTTTAATTTCCGCCGTAAGGCGAACGCCGGTCAACATCCAAAATTGATTACATTGAATGGAAATCTCTTTTTCGGCGGCGATGCAGTCTGATCCCGCCGGCTGGCCATACCTGCCGCCCAACTCAAACCCCCTGGCCCAGGCCGGATTCTCGGCGCCTGAATATATCTTTTTGTCGGCGGTGGCGCCGATCCAGTCCTTGGCAGGGAACTGGTCCGGATAGAGGATGAGAAGAACGAGATACAGGATCATAGCCCCGATTGAGATCAGCAACAGGGTGAATGCCACCCGCATGCCGGTGGTCATTTTGTCAGGGGCGGCGAAGGCGTCACCGTACTCCAGGCCGGCGTACCCCGGTTCGTCCGCAAGATTTTCGAAGGCGTTAAGAGGTGGCTTCTTGACACGCCTTATTCACGAAGGCGGTTCGGGAACCTTGGCACGGTTTGGTATCTGTTCCACCATGAGGGCGCCTTTTTGCATAGAGAATGGCCTGTCCCGCCAGCGTACCTTCGCCTGGCGATGGAAGATATCTTCCGCCTTATTCGTTAGTCTAAAAACCAAATCCTTCTTCGATCTGGATGCGACCACGGCAAGATTGTAAACTCTCGATTCTTGAATAAACCGGCTTTTAAAAGACGATCGAGGAACGCCCATGCATGACGATAAAAAAGCAAATTCAAACGCCGTTTTCCGGCAGAATCGCAGCGACGCCCAGGTTTTGCGGCTTCTTTCCCGTGTCCGGCTGCTATCGCTGGATGTTGACGGGGTGATGACGGACGGCGGGCTTTATTATAGCGCCGACGGGCAAGTCCAGCGCAAATACAACGTCAAGGACGGGGTCGGCATCAAACGCGTCATCGAAGCCGGAATCCAGGTCGTCATCATTTCAGCCGGGGCATCGGGGTCGATCCCCGAGCGCGCGGCGACGCTCGGCATCGAGCATGTGTTTACCGGCGTCGAAGACAAGCTGGTTGTTCTTGAAAGCTTGTGTGAAAAACTCGGCATCAATCTTGAAGAGAGCGCGCACATGGGCGATGACATCAACGATGTGGCGTTGCTTGAGGCAGTCGGCTGCCCGATCGCCGTTGCCGATGCGCAACCCGAAGCCTGGGCCGCAGCCCTGATCATTACCGAAAAGAACGGCGGCGCCGGCGCCATTCGCGAGATTTGCGACAGTCTGGTTGAAGCCCGGGCCGACGTACAAAAAGACGGGGCCTAGGAAGGCTAGTGCAAATCGCGAGCGGATGGTTACATCCGCGGCGACGAATTTGCGTCTAAAACAAAGGCGTAGAGCATTTTAGGTGAACGCAAGTGAACCGGAAATGCTCTAGCGTTCAAAACAACATTTATCTGTTTGGGAAGCATAAAGATGGCCATGGCGGGTAATTTTGCCATTAAACCAGGGGTTAAAATGGCAAAAAACGCCAGATATATAGAATAACAGTCTTTTTGGGGCCTGAAAAATGGCGATTTCTTTAATTTCTAGTCAATATGCCAAATTAAACTCAATAAGTTGGCAAAAATAACGATCCTGGCGACATTTTACCATCAGTAGTTATGCCTTGTGGGCAGGCATTCTAGCATTGTTAAATTTGTAGGTTTCCGTGAAAGCCGGTATAGAAATCCAATGGTCAAAATCCTGCGCCTCTTTCTCGTATCCCTTGCCACTGCATTGGCGGCGGTAGCCTGTAGCACCCCAGGCGAAAACCAGAATGTGGAAACCAACCCGGATGCCTATGTCTACAATGCCAGTGAATTCAACCGAACATCGAAGACGTTCGCCAGGGAACCCACGAAAATCGATTCAGTAACAATATGTTACAATAAGTTCGGGACAAAGCCCGCAATAGTTGCCAATATGGCGACGGCAGAATGTCAAAAATTTAACAAAAAAGCGGAATTTGTTAGCCAGTCTTTAAGTGTTTGCCCGCTATTTACACCCGTCGCCGCGATTTACAATTGCGTCGATGGAAATAAATAAAAGAATTACTTGAATTGACTGTCTTAAGTTCCTGGTGAGGAGGTTTCCATGAAAAAGAAAATGACGGCTTTCGTCCTGGCCGTAACCCTGGGCGGTTGCGCCGACGTCAACATGAATTCGATGAATCGCGAAGAAATGCTTGGGACTGCCGCCGGCGCCGCCGTCGGTGGCATCCTCGGGTGGCAGCTTGGTGGCGGCATCCTGTTGAATTCCACGTTTGCCGCCTTGGGCACCGCCGGTGGCGGCGTCGCCGGGTATTATACGACGCGGGCCTTGATGGGGACCGATCGCGCCGCTTATGAGCGCACCGCCCAAAAAGGACTAAAGCAATCTTCCGATGGCCAAGTCGTTGATTGGCAGAACCCGGAAACCGGAAGTTCCGGCATCTTCCGGCCCATCCGCTCGTTCCGCCTCGCCGATGGCCGTTATTGCCGTCAGTACCGCACCACCGTGTCTTTCGACAAGACAGTGCATTCAGGAAACGGGATGGCTTGCCGGAACGCCGATGGCCAATGGGAAGTTGTTTCCGACGATTTTAGCTAAGGCGACTTTCGCCGCCGCCACGGATTACAGCCCTTGAAGAACGGGCGTCGCGCCATGTTCAATTTTATTGCCATCGTATTAGGGGGCTATACGGCCCTTGTCGGCGGTCTTTACCTTGTCCAACGCGAACTGATCTACCACCCAACCAGGTCATTGCTGTCTCCGGAACAAAGCGGCGTGCCGGAAATGAAGGTGGTGCGCCTGACAACGGAAGACGGAATAACCCTGACGTCCTGGTATCGCCCGGCGCAAGGGAGCCTGCCAACCATCATTTATTTTCAGGGGAACGGCGGCAATATCGCCGGTCGTGGGGCGAAGGTCCGACCTTATTTGGACGCCGGGTTCGGGGTTTTACTGGCGGGGTATCGCGGTTACGGCGAGAATCCCGGACGGCCGAGCGAGCAGGGGCTTTACGCGGATGGCCGGGCGCACCTCGATTTTCTTAAAAATCAGAAAATTCCTTCGAAGCAGTGGGTGATGTATGGTGAATCATTGGGCGCGGGGATCGCCGTTCAAATGGCCTTCGAGCGGGCCAAGGACGCGCCGGGCCAAACCGATGGCGCCATCGCCACGGTTGTGTTGGAAGCACCATTCACGTCCCTCGGAGATGCCGCCCAGTCTCACTACCCCTTTGTGCCGGCACGTTACCTAGTCAAGGACCGGTTCGATTCCATTACCAAAATCGACAAGATCAAGGCGGCGCTTTTGATCGTCAACGGAGACCGGGACGGAGTCATCCCCTCAGGCCAGGGACGGCGGCTTTTTAACGCCGCCAAGGAACCGAAGGTTGGTCACTGGATAGCCGGGGCCGGGCACAACAACCTGTATGATTTTGGCGTTTCCCGGTTGGTGGTTGACTTTATTGATCGATATCACGCCACCAAAAACTAATTTTCTACATGAAACGGCATCGTTAATATATTGTTTTATTTAGACATAAGGCTTTTTTTAGGGGCCTCCATCCCGAGCCAACCTCCTTGACTCATTGCATTTTTCGTTTATCTTAAACAACGGAGTTATCTAGGCTCGCCCGAGTCATGCGCGGGGTGTTTCGTGCATGCCGTTTTTGGAGGGCCTGGGAAGTTGGTTGAGATGGAATAAAGTTATGGCAATGGTACCTCGGGCCGGCCTTTCGCCGTTTCCGTCCAGTTTGTCGAATGCGCGGTCGGGCCCCCCGACACGCGTGGTAACGACTTCGTCTTCAAGATCCAGCGTCGAGGGACTTCCGGCCGGTGAGGGCGTTGCCTTTGACAGCGCCACGTATGGTTATTTTGATGAACCGGCCTCTTTTGACCGTCGCGGCCAGGGGGGCGAGAGGCGAGGCCTCAATAAAGGCCTCCGTGGCCTTAACGCGCCATCGCAGGCGTTCGCGGCAATGCTCGAAAATGGTGTTGCCGGCAGCGATAACAGCGACGGTACCAGAAACCAGAATTTTTCACCTTCTCCTGGGTATATATCAAAGGTCATCAATGTCTACGAAACCAATGCCAGGATCGTCGGCGGGGAAATCAATATCCTTGGCACGACCGTGAGCATGGTCCTGTAAGCCGTTCCCCCCCATCATTGACGCGCTGCCGGGGCGGTTGACGCCTCTTTTTTTGTGCCTGTGATCGTGGTCACCGCGTTCCGCCATGACAATTTGGTATGGTCCGCTGGATGGATGTTTTTAGAACACTGGTGAAATAAACTTTTCATGAGTATTGGACAAACCCTTGCGGTTGCGGTTTCCGGGCTTAAAACCAACGCCCTGAAAATCCATGCCGCGGCCAACAATGTCGTCAATCAGAACAGCGACGGCTATCGGGCGGTTCGGATTGAAACGGTGAGCCGGGTGACATCGCGGCTTGCCACCGGCGGCGGCGTGGTCACCCGCCTGCGGGCCGATGGCGAGGTCGATTTGGCCCTCGAATTCACCCGCATGATGGAGGCCCAGGCGGCGTATGGCGCCAATGCCGAGGTGATCAGAACGGTCGAGGAGATGGAGCGGGAAGCCGTAAATATCATCGCCTGATCGGGGGCTACTCTTCCACATTCGGGGCCGCCGTAGGGTCGACGGCTTTTATTATTTTTGGGGCTGTACCAGATAACCCATAAAAGGTGTTATCATGGGCAGTATGAGAAAAAGCCGCTTAA
>JAQBYB010000105.1 GCA_027624235.1 Pseudomonadota bacterium
CAGATGGGCGAGTGTTTTTGAATCAATCTTGCGCCGTAAAGAGGCTAAAATAGTTTTTCAACAGCCTCGGCTAATAGCAGCCAAAATACGGACCTGTATGGTAAGACTATATGTAGTGGGTGTCTGTGTTAACCGGATAGGCAAGATTTGTTCTTTTACTGTTCTTGACAGCCCCGCCAAAATATGATCTTATTCCCTGTTAGTTTTAAAATAGGAATTATAGGTCATGCCGCCCATCGCCTCGACAATCACCACCCTGAAAACCAGCCAATCCCCGCCATCGCGGGCCGCAATGACGACAAATGACGACGTCGCAGGCCCTATTCGGGGCGTGAATTCTGTAAAATCAATGGGTTGTGGTCATTTAGGCGGTCAACAATGACGACTTTAGGACGACATCGTGACGACATTAGGACGACATTAGGACGACATCGCGACGACATTAGGACGACTTTAGGACGACAGGCCCTATTGCGCGCCGTATCGGTTTCCGAATTAGATTCAGGCCGGAATTTCCGCCGCCATCACCTGAAGATCGACACCGAAGATATCGGCGAGGAATTCCATGCCGTGGCGAACTCCGGTATCGTCGAGGCTGTGACCGAGGCCGGGGCAGGAATGATGCCGGGCGCTGATGCCGACGGCTTCAAGCCCGGCGACGGCTTCGGGAAGCGCTTCGATGTGGACCACTTCGTCTTCGTCGCCGTGCACCAGCATCACCGGCGGCCGCGATTTGATGGCGTCGGCCAGCAATTCCGGGCCCACCAGCATGCCGGAATAGCCGAGAATCCCGGCCAGTTGATTGGCGCGGCGGAGCCCGACATGCAGCGCCATCATGGTGCCCTGGGAAAAACCGATCAGCGCTACCTTGTTTTCCGTCAACCCCGTTGCCGCCAATTGGGCGTCGATAAAAGCATCGACAATCGGCGCCGTGGTCTGGGCGCCGGCCAGCCGGGACGCCGGAGATGTGTCCTCGAGCGAGAACCACTGATAGCCGGCCGGGGCCATGTCGAAGGCAAACGGCGCATTGGGCGACACAAACAGGGCGTCGGGCAGGACCTTCTGGAAATACGGCGCCAGACCGATCAGATCGTCTCCATCCGAACCGAGGCCGTGCAGCAGGATCACCAATTGCTCGGGGCTATGCCCGGACAGTGGCGCAAGGGTCGGTCCATTAAGGGTGGGGATTTCCGTCATCGGCGACCTCATCGTCTGGTTGTGGGCAGAGTGTCTTTGCATGTCGTAACCCAAAAGCCATGGTATTGTCACGACCCCTTGCAAACAATCCGTTACCCGACTCCGGACCCGGCCCCAAAACAACCATGACCCAGCCCCGCCCCACCGTTACCCGCTTCGCCCCCAGCCCGACCGGCTACCTGCACCTGGGCCATGCCTTTTCGGCGTTGTTCACCGCCCAACACAGCGATGGAAAATTTCTACTCAGGATCGAAGACATCGACACGTCGCGCTGCAAACCGGCGTTCGAGGCCGCCATCTTCGAGGACCTGGCGTGGCTGGGCCTTGAATGGGAGCAGCCGGTGCGCCGCCAGTCGGAACATTTCGACGAATACGCCCGGGCGCTGAAACAACTGGAAGACCAGGGCGTGCTGTATCCGTGTTTCTGTTCGCGCCGGGATATCCGCGCCGAGATCAAAAAGTCCGGCGTCGCCCCCCACGGCCCACCGGCCGTTACCATCCACGGCCCACCGGCCGTTACCATCCACGGCCCACCGGCCGGCGAAGAAGGCCCACTATACCCCGGCACCTGCCGACGGCTGACGGACGACGACCGCAAGCGGCGGCGCGATGCGGGCGATGCCTTTGCGCTCAGGCTCGACAGCAAAAAAGCCATGCAGACAACCGGCCCCCTGAGATGGACCGATGCCGAACAAGGCGATATCGACGCCTCCATGGAAAAGCTCGGCGATGTCGTTCTGGCGCGCAAGGAGACGCCCGCCAGTTATCATCTCGCCGTCACCATGGACGACCACCTGCAGGGCGTAACGTTGGTGACGCGCGGCGAAGACCTGTTCCAATCCACCCACGTGCATCGGGTGGTGCAGGCGTTGTTGGGCTTCGACACGCCTGAATACCATCACCACCGGCTTCTCACCGGCGACGACGGCAGGCGCTTCGCCAAGCGCAATCAATCGCTGACCATCCGCTCGCTGCGCGACGCCGGCAAAACCCCCGCGGAGGTGCGTGTCTTGGCGGGATTCGGGGACGAGTCATGACCATTTACAGACTGCTGAAAGAGTGGCGATGCGGCAACCGTCCTTCGACACGCCCGCTGGCGCTCGCCGCTCAGGATGAGGGCCCGCAATATCTAGGCCTCACCCTGAGGAGGACCGAAGGTCCGTCTCGAAGCGGGAATACATCACGGAGTAAACAGCGATCACAGAGAGAAAGAGAAGCGAACAGGAGAGATGGGGAAAAGGGGGAGATAGGGGGGATGGCCTCTTTCGCGCCTCCGGCGCATTTTTTTCTTATCCCCACATCCCCAATAATCTCCCTATCTCCTTATCCCTTTTTTTCCCGTCTCTGTGATCTCCGTGTGCTCTGTGGTAAAATACGTTTGAAATTTTCGGTTTTTCAACAGTCTGCCAAAATCCTTTTCGTCTTATGCTTTGTTTTGCTCATCGTCGTCCCGGCAACGGCGAAAGCCCTCCCCGACGGCCTCAAGCCCGGCCCCGCCGACGTCCTTGTTGCCGGCGTCGTCGACGGCGACACGGTGGTGCTGAAGACGCCTATGATGGGCGCGACGCAGATACGCCTGGTCGGCATCCAGGCGCCGAAGCTTGCTTTGGGCCGCAAGAACTTCCCGACCTGGCCGCTGGCCGCCGAGTCGAAAGCGCTGTTGGCAACCCTGGTCGACGGGCAACCGCTAACGCTGTCGTTCGGCGGCGCCGAAAAAGATCGCCATGGGCGCCTGTTGGCGCATCTGCACCGAAGCGACGGGACCTGGATCCAAGGCGAAATGCTGAAGCGCGGCATGGCCAGGGTCTACAGTTTCGCCGACAACCGAAGCGCCGTCGCTGACATGCTGGCCCTGGAACACGGCGCCCGCAAGGCGAAGCGGGGGATCTGGGGGCTTCCCTATTACGCCGTGCGAAACCCGGAAAATGCCGATGAATTGTCCCGGCTAGCCGGCACCTTCCACTTGGTTGAAGGGCGCGTCGCCGATGCGGTGCGCATCAAGGGCCAAGTCTATCTTAACTTCGGCCAGGACTGGCGCAAGGACTTCACCATCACCCTGAATTCCAAGGTGGTGCGCTTGTTCGCCAAGACCGGGGTTGACCCGCTGGCGCTCAAAGGCAGGATGGTGCGGGTGCGCGGCTGGCTGAAAAAATACAACGGCCCGATGATCGAGGCCAGCCACCCGGAACAGATTGAGGTGATGGCGCAATGAAAAACAGGTTGAGCATTCTGGTGCTGGCGTCGCTGCTGTTGGTGACCGCGTGCAGCACCAACCCGGCGACCGGCCAGCAGAGCTTCACCGCCTTCATGTCGCGTGCCGATGAGCTGCGCATCGGCGCCGAAGAACACCCCAAAATGATCAAGGAATTCGGTGGCGCCTATACGGACGCCAAACTGCGCGCCTATATCAAGCGGACCGGCTTGGCCCTCGCCCGGAATTCGGAAGTCACCGATTTGCCGTATACCTTCACCATTCTCAACGACGACAAGGTTAACGCCTTCGCGCTTCCCGGCGGCTATGTCTATATCACCCGGGGGCTGCTGGCGCTGGCCGGGAACGAGGCCGAAATGGCCGGCGTTCTCGCCCACGAAATCGGCCACGTCACCGCCCGGCACACGGCGCAGCGTTATTCCACCGCCCAGGCGACCAATTTTGGCCTGGTCTTGCTGGGGGCGCTGGGCAGCGCCGCCGGGGTGCCGTCGGGCGTCGGCCGGCTTGCCGGTCTCGGCGCGCAAGCCGCGTTACAGAGCTATTCCCGCGAACAGGAACTGGAAGCCGACCGGCTCGGCGTGCGCTACCTGACGCGGGCCGGCTATTCGGCCCAGGCGATGACCAGCTTTTTCACCAAGATGCAAGCCCATGCCCGGCTGGAAAGGGCGATGGCCGGTGACAAGGAAGACGCGCCCAACAACATCATGTCCACCCACCCGAGAACCGCCGAGCGCATCAATCAGGCCATCGGCCTGGAGAAAATGTCGGCAACAGGCAGCGCCGTGATCCGGCGCGATGAATTTTTGAACCAGATCGACGCCATGGTGTTCGGCGACGACCCCGAACAAGGGGTGCGCCGGGGCCGCGCCTTCATCCATCCGGAACTGCGCATCCGCTTCGAAGCGCCGCCCGGCTTCGTGCTGTATAACTCGGCCCGCCAAGTGATCGCCCGGGGGCCTAAAAAATCGGTGATGGTGTTCGATATGGCCAAGGAAAAATCGGCCAGCAACGCGCGTTCCTTGAGCAGTTATATCGCCAACACCTGGGCCAGCGGTTTGCCGCTTTCAGGGCTAGAGAAGATTTCCATCAACGGCATGGAGGCCGCCACCGCCGGCGCCCGCGTCAACAACAACGACGTTCGACTGATTGCCCTTCGCGGCGGACCCGATCGGATTTTCAGGCTTGCCTTCATCACCCCGCCGGAAATGACCGCACAGTTTAGCAGCGATTTCCGCCGCGCCACCTACAGCTTCCGCCGCATTTCCAAGGCCGATGCCGACGCCGTCAAGCCGCTCAAGATCAAGGTCGTCACCGTCAGGGACGGCGACACGCCAATAAACATGGCCGCCGGGTTCCCGTTCGAGGCGTTCCGGCTGCGCTGGTTTGAAACCCTGAACGGGCTGGGGCCCGGCGACAGGCTGACCCCCGGGACGCGGGCTAAGATCGTGGTTGAATGACCGCCAGCACCGCGTTGATGAAGTCGCGGGCGGGTTGGTAAATGCCCGGCGATGTGCTTTCGCGGGGGCCGGCGACGTTGAGGACCGAAATGCCCGCACCGTGCAGCCATTGGGCGACGCCGTCGGGGTCGGTCGGCTGGTCCAGGTCAACGACCACATAGGGCTTCGACAATGTTACCGCCCATTCGACGGTCAGCCCGGTGCCATTGTTTAATCCCGCCGGGCCTTGGCCTCGGGTCAGGATCAGGGTGGCGTCGGAATCGCGGACGTTGAGCCGGGTGCGTTCCTTGGCGCCACCGAGCCCGCATTCATCCACGGGGTAGCGGTCGGGGATGGCGCCGTCTTCGGCTTGGCGCCCCTTGGGGACCCAGCCGCCGCAAGGGAAACCCCCGGCCAGCGCCGCGTCAAGGGCGGCGCGGTCGACCCCGGACTGTCCACCGGAGATGATTTTTTCAAGGGCCATGGCCGCCGCCCGGCGAGCCTTAAATGCCCTTAAGCGACATTGAGAAGCTCTTCCATTTTTACCGTCGCCGCCTCGAGATCGGAGCGTTCCACCGCCGCCAGTTCATGGGCCAGACGGTCGCGCGCCGATTCAAAAATCTGGCGTTCCGAAAAAGACTGATCGGGCTGGCCGGCCTTGCGGTATAGGTCGCGCACGACCTCGGCGATGGCCAGGGGGTCACCGGAATTGATCTTGGCCTCGTATTCCTGGGCGCGGCGGCTCCACATGGTGCGCTTGACCCGCGCCCGGCCTTTGAGGGTTTCCATGGCGACGTCCATGATCTTGCGGGAACTCAGCTTGCGCAGACCCGATGTCGTCACTTTGGTGACCGGAACCCTCAGCGTCATCCGCTCGCTGTCGAACAAAATGACGAAAAGCTTGAGCCTGTGGCCGGAGATTTCCTGAATCTCAACGCTGGTGACCTTGCCGACGCCGTGGGTCGGATAGACGACGAAATCGCCGGGCTTAAACAGCAATTTATTCTTATCCGCGCGCTTGGCCGGGGCTTTAGCCGGGGCCGGGGCCTTAGCCGGGGCCGGGGCCTTAACCGGGGCCTTAGCCTTTGCCTTAACCGGAGCCTTGGCGGGCTTTTTGGCTGCCGCCTTGGCGGGCTTCTTGGCGGACTTCTTGGCTGGTTTCTTCGCTGTGGTTTTAGCCATCGTGTGCGCTTCTCCTGGCCTTGCGGGCATCGGTTTGGGCATTAAAAAAAGGCCGTCGAATGGCCGCTAATGGCGATTATAGCACAAAAATCGGTCCAAAAAAAGCCCGATTTCGACAACCCAGGCCCCGGCAGCCGGAAAAGCGGGGCAATTCAGCCCCAAACGCCCGGTAAGGGCGTTATTTCCCCGACTCAGGTGCCTTTTCCGGGTTTTTCGCTGAATAATTCAGCCTTACCGGGCTTGCCGCGCCATTCTTCGGCGTCGGCGGGCGGCTCGCCCTTGCGGTTGATGTTGGGCCACTTGGAGGCGTATTCGGAATTGATCTCGAGCCACTTGGTGATATCCGGTTCGGTATCGGGGACGATCGCCTCGACCGGGCATTCGGGCTCACAGACACCGCAATCGATGCACTCGTCGGGATGAATGACGAGCATGTTTTCGCCCTCGTAGAAACAATCCACGGGGCAGACTTCGACGCAGTCCATCAATTTGCATTTAATGCAGTTATCGTTGACGATGTAGGTCATTTATATCTCCGTTGCGGGCCCGAATACATGGATTAAAGAACTTTTCGCCGCCGTTGCAAGCCTTTTAAAAGACTCAATAATCACGACCCCGCACCGCCCTCGTCGAGGCGCTGCAAAACCCTTTTCCGCGCCGCGCCGCTGTCGCGGTCGCTAACGTGGATCAGCCCGGCGACCCGGCGCACCAGCGACGCCTCGAAATCATGCAGGACCCCGTCGGCAAAGGCGACCTGCCACAGCATTTCGATCAAGGCGATGCGCTGGTCGAAATCGAAGCCCTTCTTGACCGCGCTGGTGAAGGCGAAGAGCTGGTTGGAGTCCTCGACCGCCTGTTCGCCGGCGCTGATCAATTCCTCGACATCGGCGGCATCGAGGCCGAAGCGCGCAACGATCAGCCCGGCGATGACCTGGCGCTCATCGCCATCGAAGTCGCCGTCCATGACCGCCGCCTCGACCAGCAGGGCGACCGCCGCCGCTTCGGCGTCGCTGGCGTCGCCGCCGCCGGAGGCCTTGGCGCCGGCGGCCGGGACGGGCGCGCCGCCGCCGAGGATGAGGGCTTTAATACGATTGATCATAGGCCTTGCCTAACACACCGCTTCGGGTCGCGACAACCCTTTGCCGGGTCCGGGTTTTCCCTTGTCGGCGGCGGCGCCGCCGCCTACCTATACCGGCATGGACAAGAATGCTCCGGCGCGCCGCTATTCCGAAGCCTGCGCGCGCAACCGCGCGCCGATCCTGGCGGTGCTCCAGCGCGTGCTGCCCGCTGCCGGGCGGCTGCTCGAGATCGGCGCCGGCACCGGCCAGCACGCCGCCTATTTCGCGCCGCATTTTCCCGGCCTGACGTGGCAGCCGACCGAGCCCGACGCGGACGACCGCGCCTCGATCGAAGCGTGGGCGGCGGAGACTAATGCGCTCAACCTGCGGCCGCCGATCGACCTCGACGTCACCGAGGCGGCGTGGCCGGTTGAGCAAGAGGCGAGAAGCGCAGCGACCGGGACACAACAAGAGGCGAGAAGCGCAGCGACCGGGACACAACAAGAGGCGGCGACGGGCGCAGCGACCGGGACACAACAAGAGGCGGCGACGGGCGCAGCCCGGACAGGGACACAACAAGAGGCGAGGACGGGCGCGGCCCGGACCGGGACACCAAAGTTCAGCGCCGTGTTTTCCGCCAACATGATTCACATCGCGGCGTGGGACTGCTG
The DNA here is from genome assembly GCA_027624235.1 of Pseudomonadota bacterium. Classification (GTDB taxonomy): domain Bacteria; phylum Pseudomonadota; class Alphaproteobacteria; order Rhodospirillales; family Casp-alpha2; genus Casp-alpha2. The sequence goes on from JAQBYB010000105.1 coordinate 7,757, forward strand.
CCTCGGGCTGATGGCCGGCGCCGGGCGGATTTTGTCCGAAAATGGGACGCTCATTCTGTACGGGCCGTTCAAACAGGGCGGCCACCACACCGCGCCGAGCAACGCCCAGTTCGACGACAGCCTCAGGCGCCGCAATGCCGCCTGGGGCATCCGCGATGAGGAGGCGGTCATCGACGCGGCGGCGGCCAATGGCCTGGCCCACATCGAAACCGTGCAAATGCCGGCCAACAACAGGATGCAGATTTTCCAGCGCCGGGGATAGGCGGCGTTCGGCGACCGCCCGAAAGCCCTGTCGTCCTAAAGTCGTCACGATGTCGTCCTGATGTCGTCCTAAAGTCGTCCCAATGTCGTCACGATGTCGTCCTAAAGTCGTCATTTTTAGCCGCCTTTTGCGGGTTAAGCCGTTGAGTTGGAACGATTGACGTCCGAATTCGGGTCCAAAATGTCGTCATTTGTCGTCATATCTGTGTCCCGGTCCGGGCTGCGCCCGTCCTCGCCTCTTCCATCCCTTGGCTCATG
>JAQBYB010000106.1 GCA_027624235.1 Pseudomonadota bacterium
TCGCGCCATCACCCTTGAAAGAGCCTTAGGCCCAAGCGCACCCGACACCGAAGTTATCCGTGGTGGCCCAAATCCAGTGACCCTGAAAATTTCGGTTGAAACGCGCAAAACCCTTGAAAAGAGCGAGGACGCGCTTGAGGCAGGAGAAAAGCCGGGTGATAGGCCTTCACGAAAGCTCGACATCCCCGCCGATAAGCTGGATGACACATGGTCGAAAATGCGCGACAGGGCCGAAGAGATAGGAAAAGCCGAAATCGACTATCGGCCTGACACAGACCCTACCAATCTCGATCAAACCAGCAATTCCGTCGTTCGTGCAGCCCTGGACAAGGCCGGGGTACCGCTGGAGAAGGCCCTGCCTGAAGGAGTCGATCCAGACAAGTTTCCCGGCATCAACGATAATTTAGTCGAAAAACTGAAAAGGGCTCAGCAAAACCCCATCGAGGGCGAGATCGGCGGCACCGACGACCCCAAACCAACGCCCGACCCACCATCCAGCGACAACGGACCTACGGGCCAGGACGACGACTCGGACGGCGATAGCCCACCCGGTAACAGCCCATCCGACTCCTCATCCGGTGAAGGCCGGCCGCAAAACGCAAATTTCACCGATCCCGAAGCCCCGTCCCACACCATGGAGATCAAGCCCGGACAGAAGGCCACGCCCGAAACCATGGAAATCAAGCCCGAGCAAAAGAAGCTCCTGGACGACATCACCAAATCCGACAGACCGCTCGATAATATTCTCGGCAAAGACCCCGTCGATTGGACCGAAGGTGAATTCCTGGAGGTAAGAAAGGAGATGGTTAACCTGCCCGCTGGGCCTGAGCGGGAACGGTTGGACGCAATGACAACGGATTTTCTGGAAGATAAATACGGGACCGGGCCGGCGGAATACGATGCCGTCGGCCGCATGAAAGAACCCAAACCGATCCGCCCCATCAACCAAAAGCCCACACCGGCCAAGACCCCCGATGGCGAGTCCTTGGCTGGCGCCATGAAGCGCATCGGCAAAGCGGTGGCGGGTGCGGCAGGTGGTGACGGAAACGTAACCGCCGTCCAGGGCCTACAAACGGGACTGAACCTCCTCAAGAAAGTCATGCTCAAGAATACGGGCAAGCGCCTCGCCGACGCCCCCGACCTCAAGACCGACGGCGTCGTCGGGCCGAAGACTCGCCAAGCATTGCGCATCGCAACCTCGAATTTTGGCCGTCCCAAGATCGAGGAAGGCTTCGCGCTTGGCCGCTTCGGGCGCTTTGCTCAAGATGTTCAAACGGGCCGCGACGACCCCAGGAACCTGAGCAAGATGGTCGATACGTCTTTCGGGCCGCTGCTCCGGCCACAGGGGATGGCGCTGCCGAAACAAGGCAAGCCGGAGAACCGGGCCTTGCAGGCGACGCTCAATGACCTGGGGCCAAGAGTATTTGAGCCAGACGGCTTCAAGCCGATCCTGGAAGACGGCCTGATCGGCCCAAAGACGGAAGCCGCGTTCCGCGCCATCCTGCCTGCCGCCGGGCCGGAAATATTAACCTCCCGCCTTGGCCATAACATGGGTTTTTTCGACTTCGATGATTTTGGCTGAACCGCTGCGGCTTCCCTTTAACCACCCTTTTCGCTATAACCCCGGCCCCGACAACGCCAGCACACAAAGGAGGGTGGTGCGATGAAAAAACGTAAAATGCGGCGGCGCAATCCCGTCGCCCTGGCCGTCTGGCAAATCCGCCCCAAGGTGGTGCCGTCGGCCAAGGACTATAGCCGCAAGCCTAAACATAAAGGCCGTCTCGAAATACAAAATCGAGACGGCCTTTTTTCATGCCTGATATTTGGAAAGCCTACTCAGCCGCCAGCCGCTGCTTACCGATGATGCCGATGATTTCGGCGGCGGCGGACGGGATGTTGGTGCCAGGGCCGTAAATGGCGGCGACGCCTTTCTTAAACAGAAAATCATAATCCCCTTGCGGAATGACGCCGCCGCAGACAACCAGCACGTCGTCGGCGCCGCCGTCCTTGAGCGCCGCGATCAATTGTGGCACCAGGGTCTTGTGGCCGGCGGCCTGCGACGACACGCCAATAATGTGGACGTCGTTCTCAATCGCCTCGCGGGCGGCTTCCTCGGGCGACTGGAACATCGGCCCCAGGTCGACCTCAAAGCCCAGGTCGGCAAAGGCGGTGGCGATGACGCGGGCGCCCCGGTCGTGGCCGTCCTGGCCCATCTTGACCACCAACATGCGCGGGCGGCGGCCTTCGGCGGCGGCGAAAGCCTCGACGTCGGCGCGGATTTTCTTAAATCCCTCATCGCCTTCATAGGCGGAACCGTAGACCCCGGTGACCGATCGCACCTGCGCCCGGTGGCGGGTGAAAACCGTTTCCAGCGCGTCCGATATCTCGCCCACGGTGGCGCGCGCCCTGGTCGCGGTGATCGACAGGTCCAACAAATTGCCCTCGCCGCTTGCCGCCGCCTGGGTCAAGGCATCCAACGCCGCCTGACACGCGGCCTGATCGCGGGTTTTGCGGGTTTTCTTAAGCCGCTTGATCTGGTTTTCCCGGACGGCATCGTTATCGATGTCCAATAGATCAACGTCGGTGTCTTGTTCGGGCCGGTGCTTGTTGACGCCGATGATGACTTCTTCGCCCTTATCAATGCGGGCCTGCTTGCGCGCGGCGGCTTCTTCGATGCGTTGCTTCGGCATGCCGGCGATTACCGCCTTGGTCATGCCGCCCATGCCCTCGACTTCATCAATCAGCTTTCGCGCTTCCGCCGCGACGGAGGCGGTCAGGCTTTCCAGATAATAGCTGCCGCCCAGGGGATCAATAACATTGGTAATGTCGGTTTCCTCGGCGATTATCAATTGCGTGTTGCGGGCGATGCGGGCCGATGCCGGCGTCGGCAGCGCCAGGGCTTCGTCGAAGGCGTTGGTGTGCAGGCTCTGCGTGCCGCCGAGGACGGCGGCCAGCCCCTCGATGGTGGTGCGAATGACGTTGTTGTAGGGATCCTTCGCCGCCAGCGATGCGCCCGAGGTCTGGCAATGGGTGCGCAGCATGGAGGACCTGGGGTCCTTGGGCTTGAAGGTTGCCATAACTTCCGCCCACAGCACCCGGGCGGCGCGAAGCTTGGCGATCTCCATGAAAAAATTCATGCCGATGTTGAAAAAGAAACTCAGGCGCGGGGCGAAATCATCCACATCCAGCCCCTTATCCAGGGCGGCGCGCACGTACTCCATCCCGTCGGCCAGGGTGAATGCCAATTCCTGGACGATGGTCGAGCCGGCTTCCTGAATGTGATAGCCGGAAATCGAAATCGAATTGAACTTTGGCATGTGCTTCGCCGTGTACTCGATAATATCGGCGACGATGCGCATGGATGGCGCCGGCGGGTAGATATAGGTGTTGCGGACCATGAACTCCTTGAGGATGTCGTTCTGAATGGTGCCGGACAATAACTCGGGCGCGACGCCCTGTTCTTCGGCGGCGACGATGTAGCCCGCCAGCACCGGCAGCACGGCGCCGTTCATGGTCATCGAGACGCTCATTTCCCCCAAGGGGATGCCATCGAACAGAATTTTCATGTCCTCGACGGAATCGATGGCGACGCCCGCTTTACCGACATCGCCGACGACGCGGGGATGATCGGAATCAAAGCCCCGGTGGGTGGCCAGGTCGAACGCCACCGACAGCCCCTTTTGGCCGGCGGCGAGATTATCGCGGAAGAACTTGTTGGAATCCTCGGCGGTGGAGAAACCGGCGTACTGGCGGATGGTCCAGGGGCGGCCCGGATACATGGTCGCCCGGGGGCCGCGCAGATAGGGCGCGAAGCCCGGCATGGAGTCCACCGCCTCGATGCCTTCCAGGTCGGCGGCGGTATACAGCGCCTTGACCGCAATGCCTTCCGGCGTTTGCCAGACAAGGTCATCGACAGACCGGCCGTTAAGCTCGGCGGTGGCACGATCGCGCCAGTCGGCAACGGTCTCGTTACCAGTTTTGTTTGATTTTTTAGCCATGTCGTCTCTCAAAGCGGCCCCGATCAGGCCAAAAAGTATACGCCATCGCCCCCTAATAACGAGAGTTAAACCTCTCAAACGACGAAAATTCACCAAAATGGCTAATTTTGAGCACTTATCCACACAATATGTTGTGCAACCCTTGTCCAAATTATCCAAATCTTGTTATGGTCTCTATATATTGTGATTTCTATTTTGACCACAACAAGGGGGCCTCAAACGCAAAGCGCGGACAAAACCTGGATCGGGTTGCGATTTTGCTACGAGAAAAAAATATGTCAGATGAATGGACACCAACACGTATCAGCATCCTCATTGCACTCTGGAATGAAGGCCTGACGACCAGCGTCATCGGAGTGCGGCTGGGAGTCACCAAGAACGCCGTCGTCGGCAAGGTCCACCGCTTAGGCCTGCCGAAACGGGGCTCCCCCATCCGCCAGAAGCCCCGGCCTGCCCAGATCATCAGCCTTGAGGCGCTTCGCCCCGGCATGTGCAGTTGGCCGGAAGGCGAGCCCGGCAAGGAAGATTTCCGTTTTTGCGGGGACCAGGTAACGCCGGACAAGCCCTATTGCCCACATCACTGTGAGCGGGCGTACGTCAAAAACATCAGAGACAAAAGAACCGCCGCCGCCTAATCCCGGCGACCGCCCGCACGATCAACCGGCACGATTTTTCACGCCTCGGCAGGGAATAAACGTGAGCTTTGTCGACCGCACGGTTAAAGTGCGGAGGGGTTGTCGTGAGCGCCTACCAGACAAGGGAATATCCAGATGAAAAGCGACAATTGGACGGTTTATCTGTCAGGGGAAATTCATTCCGATTGGCGCGAAAAGATCGCCGGCGGGATTGCCGCAGCGAAGCTTCCGGTAACCTTGCTCAGTCCCATAACCGACCCTGCTTCCAGCGACGATTGCGGCGTCAGCATCTTGGGCGGCGAAGACAATGATTTCTGGAAGGACCACAAGGGCGCCAAGATCAACGCCATCCGCACCCGCACCATGATTGAAAAATCAGACATTGTCGTCGTCCGCTTCGGTGACAAATACAAACAATGGAACGCCGCCTTTGACGCGGGGTTCGCCGCCGCCCTGGGCAAGCCGCTGATCACCCTGCATGACCCCGACCTCACCCATCCGTTAAAAGAAGTCGACGGCGCCGCCCTGGCGGTCGCGCAAACCCCCGAACAGGTGGTTAAGTTGCTGACCTACGCCATCAACGGAACCCTTTAGGAAAAAATTTCAGAGCCGCCATGGACGCGCAAGTCGACAGACCAACCCTTTTCCCCAAGATCGATCCATTCGGGAAAGGCATGCTGCCCCTTGATGGCGGCCACGTCATGTATTGGGAACAATCGGGAAACCCGGACGGAATGCCGGTGGTTTTCCTGCATGGCGGCCCCGGCGCCGGCAGCAACGCGGCACACCGGCGTTTTTTTGATCCTGAATTTTATCGTATCGTTATTTTCGACCAGCGCGGCGCCGGGCGTTCGACCCCTTTTTCCGAACTTGCCGACAACACGACGGACCATCTTGTCGACGATATCGAGACGCTTCGCCGCCATCTCGGCATCGAAAAATGGCTGATCTTCGGTGGCTCCTGGGGGTCTACACTGGGGCTTGCCTATGGGATCAAGCACCCGGAGCGGTGCGCAGGCTTTATCCTTCGCGGCATTTTTTTGGGCACCAGCAAGGAACTGGATTGGTTTTTGCATGGTATCCGCACCGTATTCCCGGAAGCCTGGAGGGATTTTTCCGGCTTCCTGCCGGAGGCCGAAAGGGATGACATCGTAGAAGGCTATTTCCGCCGCCTGACGGACCCCGCCGCCGATGTCCACCTTCCCGCCGCCGCGGCTTGGAACCGGTATGAGGCCGCATGCTCAATCCTGATGACCGAATACAAAGAAGGCCACCCGCCTGTCGGCGGCCCAGGGGGATTGGCGCTGGCGCGCATCGAAGCGCACTATTTCAAAAACGCCATGTTTATGGACGACGGTTATATTTTGAACAATATCGCCGCCGTCCGGGAAATTCCGGCGTTCATCATCCAGGGCCGGTACGATATGATCTGCCCTATCATCACCGCCGACAGCCTGGCCGGCGCGTGGCCCGTGGCAAAGTACATCATCGTCCCCGACGCCGGCCATTCGGCCATGGAAACGGGCATCCGAATGGCCCTAATCAAGGCAACGGAAAAGCTAAAAAAACAGCTTTAGGGGGGGATTCGTTCCGGCCCCTATCCGAAGTCAGTAGCGTAATTTCTTGAATCTGAAAGCCAAATCCCTAAGATGCAGGTCACGGGAGTTTTTTTGATGGGGGCGGCGACGCCGTGTTGAAACGAATTACAGTAGCCATAGCCTTAGCGGCGACGATTGTCGGGTTGCCGTCTTTGCCGGTTCGTGCCGACGACCCCGCGTTCGTGACCGTCGGCGCCGGGGCTTTTGACTTCAACCGCCAGAAAGACCAAGGCGCGGAATTCCGGGTCGACTACCGCTCCGATTACAAGATGTGGGTTTTCAAGCCGTTTGTGACCGCCGCGGCGATCTCCAACGGCATGACATTCTTCGGCGCCGGGGTTTTGGTGGATGTTTATCTCGGCAACCGGTACGTGGTTACCCCTAGTTTCGCGCCGACCTGGTGGCGGGGAAAAACCGATGACCTGGACCTGGGCCACGGGCTTGAATTCCGCTCACAGATCGAATTTGCCTATCGCTTCGACGACCGATCCCGGCTGGGGCTTGCCGTATCCCACTCATCGAATGCCTCCATCGGCGACACCAATCCGGGGACGGAGTCGGTATTGGTAAACTACTCCTACCCCCTGGGGCGGTAAGTCCTTTTTCTCATTACTCGGTTTTTTTGGCACTTAACGACTGGAAGGTAATCTTCCTGACGTAGGCCATCGACACGACGCCGGTGTCGTCACTGTCGGAACTTATCAAAATGTGAGACACGGCGTCGGGAGCATCGTCAAAGAATTTTTGGTAATCCTCGACCACGTTGACCTGTTCCGAAAACCAGGTTCGGGGCTTATCGTCAGCGTTGCGGACAACTTTGATGATGCCGTGTCCACCGAAATAGGGACTTTCAACAAAAGCGCCTCGCTTTGCGTTTCCACCCCAAACGTAGGAGATAACCCGGCCAGGGGTGTTTTTCCCTTTAAACAGTTCGACAACAGGCCGGAACAACACCTCCGCCAGACTCGCTCTTTTGGGATCATAGGGAAATGCGACGTAGACGGCGATGGCGCGATCATCCATCCCTTTCCTGGAAAGATCGGAACGAGGTGCCTTTTGAGCCAGCATCCATTCCCACGACAACAGCGGCATGTCGGCCAATTTTTCAGGGAAACTCTTACTGATCATCGAAACGCTATCCATGGTGATGACCTTGATGCAGGACTCTCCGCATGACCGGAAAGAATTGGGCGCTTTGCCGTCGAAATTGACTTCCATCCACCCCCGATCTGCGAGAAGCGGATCAAAGACCGCATCCACGACCGAGCGGGCCGGGCTGGCGACCGCCACCAACAGGGCGCAGAAACCAAACAAATACGCGAAGTACTTTTTATTCATCCGGTATGGGTCTCATAAATTTTCAACGCCTCTTGCCCTGGGGAATGGTAAAATGCACATTCTCCCTAGGCGCCCGTAGCTCAGTAGGATAGAGCGCAAGATTCCTAATCTTGAGGTCACAGGTTCGAATCCTGTCGGGCGCACCATTATAATCAACGCCTTAGCTGGAAACGGCTAGGGCGTTGAATTTGTCGGGTAAGCACGCGGGCCTGGATAGAGGGGATATTGCCCCCCAGGCGGGCACCGTCGCCAGTCCCTATATAAACCCTTTTATAGTCTTTAAAGAAAGTGCCGTCCAGGCCATCCGGTGCGTCCGCAATCTAAGGTCAGCAAGGGTCCGGTATCTTTTATTTTCCATTTCGCGGGCACAAAAGATTTCCTGGGCAACGGTCTAGAGCATTTCCGATTTATTTTGACGCATAACCGTCTGCAGCAAAGAAGTTTCTGCATTCTTCTGG
>JAQBYB010000107.1 GCA_027624235.1 Pseudomonadota bacterium
CCAGAAGAATGCAGAAACTTCTTTGCTGCAGACGGTTATGCGTCAAAATAAATCGGAAATGCTCTAGATTGTTGATATAGGCCTGCCAATCGCCGTCATATTTCTCGTCCACATGTTGGCGGGCGAAATCATGGGTCAGCATCTTCCACAGGGGATTTTTCGGGAATGCCTCACAGGAAGCCAATGCCGGGCCGCTATATCCCATCGACAGGAGCAAGGCAGAAAGCCCAAGAGCAACCCTAAGGGAAAATTTTATGACCGTTGTTTTCTTCGACATCTCAAAGAGACCCCAGAATTCTATATTACCCAAGTAACCAACATATGTATTTCGGCCATATGAATACGATATTAATCAACGCGAACCCTAACCAGCATAGGTTTATGAATTATTAAGCAATTAAAGTGCCAGTTACAGAAATGGCAAAAAATACTGGAAACAAGTCATTTATCGGTATTTATAAATGCCGCGGACAGCAAAAAAATCCGAGATGAACGGAAAACCACACATGGGTAGGCAATAGATTCCGCCCCCCCTTGCCCTCCGCCTCGGTTATGATGGTCAGTAATAAAAAAACAACCGGGAAGCATCTGCCATGACCCTCGACCCCTATTTCGAACCCAGTGACGGTGGCGATACCGCCTTTAGCGTCGAGGCGCCGAAGATCAAGTTCGGGCCGGGTTCTCTGGCCGAACTCGGCGACGATGCCAAGGCCTTGGGCATGACCCGCGTCGCGCTCTTCACCGACCCCACGGTCAGCAAGCTGGAACCGGTAGCGGTGGCCGTACGCTCGTTGAAAGCCGTCGGCATCGATGTTGTCGTCTATGACGAGACCGAGGTCGAGCCGACAGATCGCTCCTTCAAGGCCGGCACCGCCTTCGCCGAGGAGGGCAAATTCGACGGTTTCGTTTCCGTCGGCGGCGGTTCGGTCATGGACACATGTAAGGCGTCGAACCTGTATTCCACCTATCCGGATGATTTCCTGGCCTACGTCAACGCCCCCATCGGCGATGCCAAACCGGTGCCGGGGCCGTTGCAGCCCCATATCGCCTGCCCGACCACCTTCGGCACGGCGTCCGAATGCACCGGCATCGCCGTTTTCGATCTGCTTGAGATGGAGGCCAAGACCGGCATCGCCAACGCCCGTCTTAGGCCGAGCCTCGGCATTCTGGACCCCACCGCGCTGGCCACCCTGCCGCGCTCCATCGTCGCCGCCAACGGCTTTGATGTGTTTAGTCACGCCGTCGAGAGTCTGACCGCAAGGCCGTACAGCCAGCGCCCGGCGCCTGAAAATTCTAACCTGCGGCCCTTGGGCCAAGGGGCCAATCCCTATAGCGACATGGCCTGTGCCGAAGCGATCCGTCTGATCGGCGCCAATCTGATCGGGGCCGTCAATGACGCCGACAACACCAACGCCCATGAGCCGCTGATGTTCGCGGGCATGTTGGCCGGGATCGGGTTCGGCAACGCCGGGTGCCATCTGCCGCACGGCATGTCGTACGCCGTCGCCGGGTTGGTGCGGGGCTACAACGCGCCGGGATGGCCATCCAACCACCCGATGGTGCCGCATGGAATTTCGGTGATCGTCAACGCGCCGGCGGTGTTCCGGTTTACCGGCCCGGCCTGCCCGGAACGCCACCTGAAGGCGGCCGAGGCCATGGGCGCCGACATCAAGGGCGCGGCCCTGGAAGACGCCGGCGATATCCTCGCCGACCGGGTTATCGAGATGATGCGCCAGACCGGCATGCCGAATGGTTTAACCGGCGTCGGCTATGACGAAAACGATCTCGACGCCCTGACCGACAAGGCCTTCATCCAGAAACGCCTGCTCGTCAATTCACCACGGGAGCCGGATCGCGATCAGCTCAAGGGGTTATTCCGGGATTCACTCAGCTATTGGTAGCCCGTTTGCTCAAGTCCTGTAACAACGCGTCGGGGATATCGACGCCATCGGCTTCAGCCTTTATGCGGTTCTCTAATCGCCGCTTGCCGGGCAACCGGACATCCGGCTGATCGGTGATCGCCGTCATCAACACCTCAAAGCGGTCCAGGACCGCATCACCGCCGAGGGCAACGGGATCAAAGATGAAGAAGAACTGCCCGGTTCTGGACGGGCCGCCGTCGGCGTCAAAAAATGACGACGCCTCAAACCCGTAATGAGACCCGGTCATGGTGGCGCTCATGATTTCCACCATCAACGCCAACGCCGCGCCCTTAGTCCCGCCCATGGGCAGCAATGAGCCGCCTTGCATGGCAGCAGCGGCATCCGTGGTCGGGGTGCCGTCCTGATCGGTGGCCCAGTCGTCGGGGATCGGCTCACCATGATCGGCGGCGAGCTTGATCTTGCCGCGCGCAACCTTGCTCAATGACAGATCAATGACCAACGGCGATTGGTTTTTTCGCGGGCAAGCAAACGCAATCGGATTGGTGCCATACAATGGCCGGTTGCCGCCCCAAGGGCTGATTGCAGCGGGTGTATTGACGAATGCCATGGCAGCCAGGCCGTCGCCGGCGAGATCTTCGACGGGATGGCCAAGGACCCCGGCATGGGACGAATTGCCGATGGCGACACCGACGATGCCGGCGTCGGCAACCATGCCCCGGGCCCTGTCCAGTCCGGCGGCGATGGCCGGATAGGCGAAGCCGCATTTAGCATCGACGCGCAGCGCCGCAGTGCCGGTTTCGGTAAGTTCCGGGATGGCGAAACCATCGACCTTTCCCGCCTTGGCTTGATCGGCATAAATCGGAAGCCGCGATACACCATGCGACGCAATACCCTCGGCATCGGCCCGGATCAGGGCGTCGGCCACCAGGGCGGCGGTCTCGGGCGATGTTTTCGACGCCGTCAGCACCGCCATTGCAAGATTGCGCAAGTCATCAAGACGTTGCACTGGCATGTATTTTAAGCGCTACGGTAGAGCTTCGTCAGCACGAATTCCCGGTGGCCCAGCGCCTCGGCGGCGGTCAGGCGGCCGTTACAGGTGCGGATCGTCATATCGATCAGCGCGTCGCCGGCCTTATCAAGGGTCATCTCACGCCGCAGAATTCCGGAAACGTCCAGATCAACATGTTCGCCCATGGTGCGCACGGTGCGGGGGTTTGCGGTCAGCTTGATCACCGGCTCAATAGGATTGCCGATGATGTTGCCTTGACCGGTCGGGAACAGATGCACGACGAACCCGGCCGCCGCTTGTAAGGTAACGCATTCGGCGGCGGCGGATGACGTGTCCATGAAATAAAGGCCGGGGCCTTTGCGCGGCGCCTCGGCCGGACCGAGGACGTCGATATAGCTGGTCTTCTTGCCGATCTTTTCCAGATTGCCGAAGGCTTTTTCCTCGATGGTGGTCAGACCACCTTCGATATTGCCCTTGGTCGGCTGCGAATCGGAAAGATCATCGGTCTTGAAAGGCTCGATGACCTCATCCATGTAGGCCTGCCAGGTTTTCAAGAACTTCTTGCCGATCGCCTTGGTCTTGCCGCGCTTTTCACAATTCAGCTCGGCGCCGGTAATTTCCGATGTTTCGCCGAAGCATGTCGTCGCGCCCCAGGCATCGAACTTGTCGATGAATTTACCCACCGTCGGGTTTGACGCCAGACCCGACGTGGTGTCGGACTCGCCGCACTTGACCGACACCCACAGATCCTTGACCGGGCAAATTTCGCGTTGAAGCTCCGATGCCCACTGCACGTATTCTTTCGCCTTGCGGCTGGCGTCGGCGATGGTCTGATGGTCGCCATTCTGTTCGATGGCGAAGCCGATCACCGGTTTGCCGGTTTTGGCGATGCCTTGGACCACACGCCCCGTCCATTGCGGCTCAATACCGATGACGATGACGGCGGCGACGTTGGGGTTGGCGCCGGTGCCGATGAGGGTGCGGAAATGAAGCTCCAGATCTTCACCGAACTGCAGGCGGCCATAGGGATGCGGGATCGCCATGGTGCCCTTGATATTATGGGCAACTGCCTCGCAAGCAGAATTAGACAGGTCGTCCAGGGGCAGAATAATCACATGATTCCGCACCCCGACACGACCGTTCTTACGACGCCACCCCATGAACGTAGGCTTCTTGCCGCCCCGGTTACCGGGACGTTGCCTCTTCGTTTTCGTCGTCATTTTTGACCTTACGTTATTTTTTCCGCTTGGCGGCTTTTTTCTTGGCCGGGGCTTTCTTTTTAGCCGCAGCCTTTTTCTTCGCCGGTGCTTTCTTTTTAGCAACAGCCTTCTTTTTAGCCGGGGCCTTCTTTTTAGCCGGGGCTTTCTTTTTAGCCGCAGCCTTTTTCTTCGCCGGGGCTTTCTTCTTCGCTACGGCCTTCTTCTTGGCCGGGGCTTTCTTCTTAACAGTGCGTTTTTTTGCTGCTTTTGCCATGATTACCACCTTTTCGTTTTCAGGTTCTGAGTGTGAACATGACCGCCTTTTTGAATAGCGGCGACACATTTGCCGATATCATGTCCGTATTTAATAACAGTATCGCCGGTCTTAACCGGCGAGAGGGCTATTTTATGGCCTAGAGGAATCGCATTGAGGCATTTCATTTTAATCGTCTTGTTGCCTTGCATAATCCAGCCTGTCAGCATCTGTCCTTTTTTGACTCCTTCGACAACGACGACGCCGACGGAGTCTTTTTTTTCGTGAACTAAAAAATGTGGTGCTGCCAAACTAACCTCCCATGAGGCGACGTGTTTTTTAATTTTAAAAACTTGAGATAACTTTACCCTAAGCCGGAACCGCCAAGCAACAACGGTTTCGTGGTTTACGTCTTTGTCGTCTACCCTAATGTGCAATGCATCGTCAAGGGGCACGATCACACCTCGGACATCACGCGACGCACCGATGATTAATTCGGTCGCGCAAAATAAAAAAAATAAAAAAAATTTGACGGGTGCCGCACTTCCCCAACGTTGGCATCAGTTTATTTTTCGCCTTTCGAAGACACAGAAAACTGTTGGCAAATGGAAATATCTTATTACGAAAAACTGGGGAAACGCGCCTGTTTGGAGCGTGTTCACGCAATCCATTACGACAAGCTGTTTTCGCATCCATGGCTGAAAGTTTTTTCGCGGGCAAGGCGGGCAAGGATCGTTTGGTTCTCGAATCGCAGCAAACCGAATTCATGATGCTCGCCCTTGACGGGCCAAAAGTTTTTGGCGGCCGCATCCCCCGCGACGCCCATATCCAAATGTTCATCACCGACGAAATTTTTAATATCCGTCACAAACTGTTAGGCGATTCGCTGAATGAAGCAGGCGTTCCCGAACATCCGCGGGAACGCTGGTTAAGCGTCGATGAGGAGATTCGCCGGGCAATCGTGAAAGAATCCCCTGATCAATGCCGGGGCCGCTATCGAAGCGACCCGATCATCATCGTCCCCAAACCCGATGCCTGAGGCATTGGCGGCAGGCTCGACCCTGAAGGCAAACTTAGGCGCGGACGCAAACGGAGAGCGGCCGGTTTTCTAACTTGCCGGGTCGAAGTCGACCTCAATCTCGATGTCGTGATTAATCTTGAAGAACACCTGCCGGACGCCGGAACCGGGAACGACCTTTTCGCGGCGTTTGATCCCGTCCTGGTCAAGCCGTGCAATCAGTCCTTCATAATCATCATCCTTAAAGGAGATATGATCCAGCGCCCCGGTTGATTCGCCGGGGCTGCTGTCCAACCCATTCAAATGGACGATCGGATAGTCCTCGCCATAGAGCCAGTAGCCGGGATTATCGAACGGCGGGCGATGACCCACTTCCAGGCACAGAAGGCGCACCAGCGCGTCCTTGACCTGTTCAAGCGCATCGGTGGAAATATTTACATGGTCTAGTTTCATGGTCTTGTCCTTGCGGGTTTCCTGATCGCCATCGGCTCTCTTCTCATCGGCGCCACCATATCCAAACCCCACCGGCATTGAAATAGTGTCGCCGTCGCGGCAATCTGGCCGCCATACGCGGGCGCCGGCGGCGGTATGATACACTGCATATGCGCGACTGTCCGTCGTCCACACCAAACTGTTACGGAGAATCTTCATGTTGAACGGTACTCAAGATTTTACCACCGAGGATCTCGAATACCTTCGCCACGGCGATCGGCCGCTGATGATGCGGCTGTTCCGGCCCAAAGGCGCCGGCCCTTTTCCCATCGTCATTGATCTGCATGGCGGCGCCTGGAATAGCGGCGATCTTTCCGACTGCCAAGGGCGCGATGAAGTGCTGGTCAACGCCGGCCTGGCGGTGGCGGCGCTGGATTTTCGTCAAGCCGCCGATCGCTACCCGACATCTCTGCAAGACATCAATTACGCCATTCGCTGGATCAAGGCGAATGCCGAAAAATTAAAACTCGATCCCAAGCGTGTCGGCCTTTCCGGGCAATCCAGCGGCGGCCACCTCGCCGCCCTCGCCGCCTTGCGGCCCGATGATCGCCGCTATACCGGGATCGCCCTCGATAGCGGCCTCGGTGTCGATGGGGGCGTTAATGGGGGCGTTGATGCGCGGGTGGTCTGTGTCGCCCTGGAATGGCCGGTGATCAATCCCCTGTCCAGATACCATCATGCGCTCAGGTCGCTGGAAAATCCCGCCACCGCCGGTTGGGTCGAGCGTATTCCGGAATTCCACGATACCTATTGGGGCGATGAGCAGACCATGGCCGAAGGCAACCCGATGCTGGCGTTGGAGCGCGGCGAAGATGTCGAGACCCCGCCAACCCTTTGGTTACAGGGCGATCCGGATATCGTCCACGATTACCATGACCCGGATTCCGGCCAGGACCTTAATGAGCCGGAACGATTTGCCCAACTTTACCGGAACGCCGGAGGCGCGTTCGAAATGGTTCGCGTGCCCCAGGCCGAAAGATCAGAACCCCGCTCGTTCGAGCCCTTGGTCCCGTTTTTTAACAAGCACCTGACATAAACAAGACCCATATTTCCCTCCGATGCCCTAATCTGTCCGCTGGGCAGCCCGCAAAGCGGGATCACCACACCTGAGAAAGTAGCGATCGAAATGAATTTTCCTGACGATGGCGGTCGGCCGACGGCCACCCCACTGCCCGTGCCTAGCCCGCCCGCCTTTGCCGGTGCCGCGCTATGGATGATTTTTTCGGTTTCTTTGTTTACCGTTTCGCACGGCTTTGTTCGTGTGGTCGGAGAGGAAATCCATCCGCTAGTGATTGTATTTTCGACCAGTCTGTTTTCCTTCACGTTTTATTTGCCGTGGCTGATACGAACCCGGTTTAGGCCGCTGCGGACAGACAAAATTCGGATCCATTGGCTGCGCGCGTTCTTTAATGTCGGCGGGGTGTCCGGCTGGTATTTCGCGTTGACGATGACGCCGTTGGCCGATGCGGTGGCGTTGTCGCTGACCGGGCCGTTGGTGGTGACGCTGGGGGCGGTGTTGTTCCTGGGCGAGCCGGCGCGGGCGCGGCGCTGGGTCGCGATGGGGTTTGGCATTGCCGGCGCGCTGTTGATTATCCGGCCGGGCTTTCAATCGTTCATCCCCGGGTACTGGTTCGTCATCTTCTCGCTTTCCTGCGTCGCCGGATCGCGGCTGATCACCAAGCACCTGACCCAAACAGAAGGATCGGCGGCGATCGGCGCCTGGATGGCCCTGTTACAGGTGCCGATTACCTTTGTCATGGCGATTTACTTTTGGAGCTGGCCGACCCTGACCCAGTTGGCGATGATGATCACCGTCGGGCTGCTGGTCGGCGGCGCCCATTACACGGTGACCGTTGCCTATAAGCAGGCCGAAGTAGGCTCCCTGGAGCCGTTCAACTTCGTCCGTCTGGTCATTGCCGCCTTGATCGGCTATTTCGTTTTCGCCGAAAGCCCCGACACCTGGACCTGGGCCGGCGGCGCGGTCATCATTATTTCAACCACCTACATCGCCCACCGCGAAGCCGTGCGGCGGCGGGAAGATGCAAGGTGACGGGCCTAACTCAAAAACGCGGACATTTCAGGGGAGCAGGTCAAACGAAACGGACTAAGGGCTGCCTCAGCCGGAAAACCGGCCTCGCCATGGCCTTCAGGTTGATGATGTCAGCAC
>JAQBYB010000108.1 GCA_027624235.1 Pseudomonadota bacterium
TGAGTGGCGTTTTAACAACAGTGACCCGTCAGCTCAATTAACGCAATTAAGACAGTGGGTTAAAGGTAATTTGAACTAGTTATCTGGTACAGCCCCTAAAAAAATTGCGCCGGAGGCGCGAAAGATACCATCCCCCCATCTCTGCTTTTATCTCCATTATCCCCTTATCTCTTCTCTGTATGCCCTGTGGTTATTAATTCTATTCGGCGGCTTTTGCGCCGCCCAAAGAGGCGCTAACCCGGACCGCGCAGAACTTGAATTCCGGGATTTTGCCGTAGGGGTCCAACTTCGGATTGGTCAACAAGTTGGCCGCCGCCTCATTAAAACAGAACGGGATAAAGACCATGCCGTCGGGGACGTCGCGGTCGGCGCGGACCTGGATGTCGATGCTGCCGCGCCGCGATTCGACGCGGGCGACATCGCCGGGCTGAAGCCCCAGCGCCGCCATCTGGTGGGGATGGATAGAGACGACGGCGACGGGTTCCAGCGTGTTCAAGGTGGTGGCGCGCCGCGTCATGGCGCCGGTGTGCCAATGCTCCAGCAACCGTCCCGTGGTCAGCACCAAGGGGTAATCGTCGTCGGGCAATTCATCGGGGGGCGTCACCTGCGCCGCGACCAGCTTGGCGCGGCCGGATTCGGTCGGGAAGCCATCGCCAAAAATGACGTCGTGGCCGGGCTGATCGTCGCCGTCACAGGGATAGGTGATGCTGCCTTCGCGCTCCAGCCGGTCCCAGGGGATGCCGTTCAATGATTTCATGGTTTGGCGCATTTCGGCGTAGACGTCTTTGGGTTCGGTGTAGGACCAGTCCAGTCCCAGCCGGTTGGCAATTTCCTGGATGATCCACCAGTCCTGGCGGGTATCGCCGGGCAGCTCCAGCGCCGGGCGGCCCATTTGCACCTGGCGGTTGGTGTTGGTGAAGGTGCCGGCTTTCTCCGGGAAGGCCGACGCCGGAAGGACGACATCGGCAAATGCCGCGGTTTCGGTGAGAAACAGATCCTGGACGACCAGGTGTTCCAGCGCCGCCAACCCTTTGCGGGCGTGGCCGCTATCCGGGTCCGACATTGCCGGGTTTTCCCCCATGATGTACATGCCTTTGATGACGCCGGCGTGAACCTGATCCATGATCTCGACCACCGTCAGGCCCTTTTTTTGGTCCAGCGCGCGGCCCCACAGGTCTTCGTAGATGCCCCGAATATCGGCGTTTTCGACCGATTTATAATCAGGATAGACCCACGGGATCAGCCCGGCGTCGGACGCGCCCTGGACATTATTTTGACCGCGCAGCGGATGCAGCCCGGTGCCGGGCCGCCCGATCTGACCGGTAATCATCGACAGCGCAATCAGGCAGCGCGCGTTATCGGTGCCGTGGATACTTTGGGAAATGCCCATGCCCCAAAAGATGATCGATCGCTCGGCGGTGGCATAGGTGCGCGCCACGGTGCGGATCGTTTCGGCGTCGATGCCGCAGACCTCGGCCATTTTTTCCGGCGGAAAGTTCTTGATCGAGTCTTTCAACGCCTCGAAGCCTTCGGTGTAGCCCTGGATGTATTGTTCGTCGGTCAGGCCTTCTTCGATGATGGTGTGGATCAAGGCGTTCAACAGCGCGACATCGGTGCCGGGTTTGAATTGCAGGTGATGGGTAGCGTGGCGGCTGAGGTCCTGGCGGCGGGGGTCGATGATAATCAGTTCTTTGCCCTGCTTGGCGGCATTCTTGATGAAGGTCGCGGCGACCGGGTGGTTCTGGGTCGGCCGGGCGCCGATGACGATAATGACGTCGGCGTCCGCGGCGGCGGTAAACGGCGCCGTCACCGCGCCGGAATTGATGCCTTCCATCAGGGCGGCGACGGAACTGGCGTGGCACAGCCGCGTACAGTGATCGACGTTATTGGTGCCGAAGCCCTGGCGCACCAGTTTTTGCACCAGATAGGCTTCTTCGTTGGAGCCCTTGGCCGAGCCGAAGCCGGCCAGCGCGTCGCCGCCATCGCCATCAATGATGGTTTTCAGGCCCGCCGCAGCCAAGTCCAGGGCCTCTTCCCAACTGGCTTCGCGGAAGTGGGTGAGGGGGTTGGCGGGGTCGATGGTCTGATCCGGGTTTTTCGGCGCGTCTTCCTTGCGAATCAATGGTTTGGTCAGCCGCTGCGGGTGGTGGACGTAATCGAAGCCGAAGCGTCCCTTGACGCACAGCCGGTTTTGGTTGGCGGGGCCATCGCGGCCCTCGACATACAGGATTTGGCTATCCTTGACGTGGAAGGTGACTTGGCAGCCGACGCCGCAATAGGGGCACAGGCTGTCGATCCTTTTATCGGCGCCGCCGCTATAAATACCCTTCGCATCGACCAGGGTGGCCGGCATCAGCGCGCCGGTCGGGCAGGCCTGGACACATTCACCACAGGCGACGCAGGTGCTGTTCCCCATCTCATCGCCCATGTCGAAGACGATTTCAGCGCCGATGCCGCGCCCGGCCATGCCGATGACGTCGTTGACCTGAACCTCGCGACAGGCCCGGACACACAGGTTGCAATGGATACAGGCGTCCAGGTTGACCGCCATCGCCGGGTGGCTGGTGTCGGCGGCGGGTGCCCGGCGGGCCGGGAAGCGGCGGGCCTCTATGCTCATCTTGCCTGCCCCCATCTTGCCAACCTGGGTCCAAAACGCCGAGTTCGGGTCGTGCGCCTTGTCCTGGGCCGGCTGGTCGGCGAGCAGCAGCTCGAAGACCATGTCACGGGCCGACTTGGCGCGCTCGGAATTGGTTTTGACGACCATGCCGTCGGCGGGGGTGCGAATGCAGCTAGCCGCCAACACCCGTTCGCCTTCGATCTCGACCATGCAGGCGCGGCAGTTGCCGTCGGCCCGGTAGCCGGGTTTCGGTGAATAACACAGGTGCGGGATTTCGCAGCCCAAGCGCTGCGCCGCCTGCCAGATGGTTTCTCCGGCTTGCGCCTCGACGTCATTGCCGTTGAGGTTGAATGTGATCGTTTTACTCATCTCGGAACCTCAAATCATTTACTTACAGATAATGTCGTCTGGGAAGTGCGCCAACACCATTTTCAACGGGTTCGACGCCGCCTGGCCGAGTCCGCAGATCGAGGCATCGGCCATCGCCTGACTCAAGTCCCGCAACAGCGCTTCATCCCAGACTTTTTCGGCCATCAATTTTGCCGCTTTTTCGGTGCCGACCCGGCACGGCGTGCATTGGCCGCAGCTTTCGTCCTCGAAGAACCGCATCAGGTTCAAGGCCGCGTCCTTGGCGCTGTCCTGATCCGACAGCACGATCACCGCCGCCGAGCCGATAAAACATCCGTGTTTTTCCAGGGTGCCGAAATCGAGTGGGATATTGGCCATGCTGGCCGGCAGAATACCGCCCGACGCCCCGCCGGGAAGGTAGCCCTTGAAGGTGTGGCCGCCGGCCATGCCGCCGCAGAATTCGTCAATCAGCTCTTGTGCCGTAATCCCGGTGGGGGCCAGCTTGACGCCCGGCTCCCTGACGCGGCCGGAAACCGAAAAACTGCGCAGTCCCGCCCGCCCATTGCGGCCTTCCGATATTAGCCAGTCCGCGCCTTTTTCGATGATGTCGCGAATCCAATACAGCGTTTCGACGTTTTGAACCAGGGTCGGGCGTCCAAACAGTCCGACCGCGGCGACATAAGGCGGGCGATGGCGGGGCAGGCCACGCTTGCCTTCGATACTTTCGATCATCGCCGATTCCTCGCCGCAGATATACGCGCCGGCGCCGCGCCTGAGGTGAATGGTGGCGCCTTCCGCCAATCCCGCCGCTTCAACCTTGGCGATTTCGCTCAGCAATACTTCACGCAAGCCCGGATATTCGTCGCGCAGATAGATGTAAATGTCGGTGGCCTCGACCGCCCAGGCGGCGATCAGCATGCCTTCCAGGAACCGGTGCGGGTCGGATTCCAAATAAACCCGGTCCTTGAAGGTGCCCGGTTCGCCCTCGTCGGCGTTGACCGCCATCAATCGCGGGCCTTGGTAGCCACGAACGATTTTCCATTTTTGCCCGGTCGGGAACCCGGCGCCGCCGAGGCCGCGCAGGCCGGCCGCGCTTAACGTCTCGATCAGCGCGTCCGGCTGGCGCTTGGCGCTTCGGCACTGTTTCAACAGGGCATAGCCGCCGTCGGCCATATAGGTGTCGAAATCCGTATAGGCGGGGATGGCCGGGTGGGTGTAGCCGTTCTCAATCGCCGCGGCGACCGTATCGACATCTGCGTTGGTGATATGATGATGACCTGCTTCGGCCACCGGGGCGGCATCGCAGCGGCCCATGCACGGCGCGGAAACGACGCGAACCGTATCGCCCAGCTTTTCCTGCAATCCGGCCAACAGTTTTTTCGCCCCCATCATCTCGCACGTCAGGCTGTCGCAGACGCGAACCGTCAACGCCGGCGGCGGTGTTTCGTCTTCGCGGACAACGTCGAAGTGGGCGTAAAACGTCGCCACCTCGTAGACCTCGGTTTGGGCGAGGCGCATGTCATCTGCCAGGGCGGCCAGATGGCGGGCCGAAAGGTGACCGTAGTGGTCCTGAATCAGGTGCAGGTGTTCGATTAACAAATCGCGGCGGCGCGGCCTGTCGCCCAGAAGCGCGCGTACTTCTTCAAGCGCTTCGGGGTCAAGCTGGCGACCCTTGGGGAAAAACGGTGATGGTCCGCCGCGCTTGCCTTTGCCTTTGATTTTGCTGGTATCTGTCGCGGACATGAGAAAAAAGGCTCCTTGGAATTATGTATACCACGGCCCTAATGCTCCCGAAAGCAGGGATTCAAGGGAAGGACGACCCTAAAAGGATTACGCAGGGTTAGTAACCGGGAAGCGTTTTGGGTATCTTAAGGCAAAGTGGCACCGTGTTCAGGAAGGGTCAATATGGGGGTCAATCTGCAAGTTGCCAAGCTCCTTTCGTCCAGGCTTTGCCATGACCTCGTCGGCCCCGTCGGCGCCGTCAATTCGGGATTGGAATTGCTGGAGGAAGGATTCGATAAAGACGGCAGCGCCATGGCGCTGTTGGTCCGCAGCGCCGATGAAGCGACCCGGCGGCTGGCTTTTTTCCGCGTTGCCTTTGGTTTCGGCGCCGGGACGAAGGGGAAAGCCACCCTGGATGAGGCCGGGACACTGGCGGCCGGATTTATGGAATACGGCAAAATCACCCTGGATTGGCCATCGGGCCACCCCCAACCGGTTGAGCCCGATGTCGTCAAAGTCGTCCTCAATATGGTGCTGATGGCGACCGAATCGCTGCCCCGGGGCGGCGGCGTCGGGGTAAGCTTAGGTAACCTTGATGAAGGCTTGGGCGTCGGCGTGACCGCATCCGGGGAAACCGCCGTCCTTCGCGCCGACCTTCAAGAGGCCTTGGCGGAAGGCGCGAAGGGCGCTGAAGGAGGCGGCCGGGGCGGTGGTGAAACACTGTCCGCGCGCAACATTCACGCCTATTTTGCCCAGTGTATGGCTCATGAATTAGGCGGCTTGATCGAACATTCCGAGGGTCAAAACGGCGAAATTCAGCTTGCGGTAATATTTCCCAATTCTGCGAATTGATAAACTTTGGCTAACAATCGAAACATTTCGACACATTCGCGTTACCTAATATTCTCTAGACTGCCTGTATGTTTTAAACTAATTGCCAGGCCATCAGTAAATGATACTTCCCGTGACCCGCGCCATTTCCCTATCCGCATCCGCAACCCTGTGGTTGCGGATTGCCGCTAGGCGCATGGGATAACCCAACCCCTCATTGGACCCCCCCGGGGAAAACCGACGGAGCACCGACATGGATGATCTATTAAACGAATTTCTTACCGAGACCTCAGAAGCTCTTGCCGTTCTGGACGTTGAACTGGTCAAGTTCGAACAGGACCCGACCGATGAGGCGATCCTCGGTAATATTTTCCGACTTGTGCACACCATCAAAGGCACCTGCGGTTTCCTTGGCCTGCCGCGACTGGAATCGGTGGCCCACGCCGGTGAAAATGTGCTCGGCAAGTTCCGTGACGGCGTCGTCGAGGTCAGCCCGGAAGCGGTGAGCCTGATCCTCAAATGTCTGGATTGCATCCGTGCTTTGCTGAGCAAGCTTGAGGAAAGCGGTGAAGAGCCGGCGGGCGAAGACCAAGCCCTGATTGATGAACTGAATGCCATGGCCGATGGCAATACCGCCCCGGTTGCCGCGCCCACACCTGCTGCTGAAGCAGCCCCGTCCGGAGATTTGGTGTTGCCGACCGATGAAGAAATACAACTGGTCCAGGCAACCTTCAAGAAGGCCGAGTCCAACACCGCCGGCATCGCCGAGATGTTTTATACCCGCCTGTTTGAGATCGAGCCCGGGCTCAAGACCTTGTTTAAAGGCGACATGCAGACTCAGGGCGAGCACCTGATGGCGATGCTGAAGAATGCGGTGGAAGGCTTGAATGATATTGATGCCATTGTCCCTGCGGTTGAGGACCTGGGCCGTCGCCATGTCGATTACGGGGTTAAGGACAAAGATTATGACAGCGTCGGCGAAGCCTTGTTGTGGACCCTTGAAAAGGGATTCGGCGAGGATTTCACGGCCGAGGTCAAGGCCGCCTGGACGACTGTTTACACCTTGTTGGCCAATGTCATGATTAATGCCGCCAGCGCATCGAGCGATGCCGCTTCCCATGACGCCGCCCCGCCGACCAACGATTTCGGCGCCCCGGTGGCGCAGGACCTGTTGGATGAGGTCATGGCCGCGCAGGCCAAGGGCGTCACCGCCGCCACGCCAGCGGAAATGGATGCAGAAATGGAAGCCGAGCGGGCCAAGGAAGCCAGCGCCGCGAAGCCTGAGGCAAAAGCCGGCGTTCCGGCCAAGGCCGCGACGACAGCCCCTGTCACCAAGAAAGAAGACGCTAAGCCGGCGAAAGAATCGTCCGTTGCCGCATCTTCCATCCGTGTTAATGTGGATGTGCTCGAAGATTTAATGACCCTGGTCAGTGAACTGGTGCTGACCCGTAACCAGCTGTTGCAGATGGTTCGGGGGCGCGATCAGGATGACGAATTCACCACCCCGTTGCAGCGTCTCAGCCATATCACGTCCGACCTTCAGGAAGGCGTGATGAAGACCCGCATGCAGCCGATCGGTAATGCGTGGGCGAAGCTTCCCCGCATTGTCCGCGATCTGTCCCTGGAACAGGATAAGCAGATTGATCTGATCATGGTCGGCGCCGAAACCGAACTCGACCGCCAAGTGCTGGAGCTGATCAAGGATCCGCTGACGCACATGGTTCGCAATTCGGCCGATCATGGCCTCGAAACGCCTGCCGATCGCAAGGCGGCGGGCAAGCCCGAGAAGGGAATTATTGAACTCAGGGCCTTCCATGAAGGCGGCCATATCATCATCGAAATCGAAGATGACGGCCGGGGACTGAACATGGACCGTATTCGTGTGAAATGCCTTGAAAACGGCCTTGCCACGGACGCCGAACTGGAAAACATGAGCGACCAGCAAATCCAGCAGTTCATTTTTAACGCCGGTTTTTCGACCGCCGAAAAAGTGACCAGCATTTCCGGTCGTGGTGTCGGCATGGACGTGGTTCGCACAAATATCGAAAAAATTGGCGGCACGGTTGAACTGAAGTCGGTCACCGGCAAGGGATCGACCTTTACCATCAAGATTCCGCTAACGCTGGCGATCGTTTCCGCCTTGATCGTCGAATGTTTCAAGCAGCGTTTCGCCATTCCGCAGATCAGCGTCCTGGAACTGGTGCGGGCATCGACCAAGTCCGAAAATGCGATTGAGATGATCAACGAAACGCCGGTCCTCAGGTTGCGTAATCGTCTGTTGCCGCTGGTGTCACTTGAGAATCTTCTGGAATTCGACAAGGGCGCCGGAAAAGCCGATGAAGCCCGCTTGCTCGAAAAAAAGGAGAAAGAAAGAGCGGCGGCGGAACAGGCCGCGGTCAAGCGGGTGGCGGCGATAAAGACCAAGGTCGAAAAGACCGCGAAGGAAAAAGCCGCGCTTGAAAAGGCCGCGGCCGACATGGCCGCAAAGGGAACGGCG
>JAQBYB010000109.1 GCA_027624235.1 Pseudomonadota bacterium
CGAAGACGACCATCCGCCCGTCGGGGATCCCGCCAAGGATCGTCTCGGAGCAGGCGGGCGTGATCTCGCCTTGGGTTCGAACCATTACTGAGCCACCATTGACGCCGATCCCCTGCCCCGTAATGAAGCTTGCCCGCTCGCTTGCTAGGAAGCCGGTGACCTCTCGGTGGCGCGTTTACAGGTGAGCGAGAAAACGTCCAACCTCGCGTGCAAAGATCTCGGGCGTGTCATGCGGTATCCAGTGGGAGGCGTTCTCGACTTTCACGAGCCGCGCGTTCGGAATTTCGGCTGCCAATCTTTCGCCGTCGCGGATCGTTTGCCATGGATCGTGCACCCCCCACAGGCATAGCGTAGGGGCTTTAATCTGCGCATGGCGCTCGGCCAGCATGGTGGTGTGGTTGGTATTGAGGGCGCTGGCATTGCGGATCATTGAAATCTTGCCCTCCTCGTCGCTGTAGGGCGCGACGATGCCCTGTACGAACTCGGGCGTCAGGCGATGCTTATTGTGAATGCCGTCCGGCAGGCCGGAGGCGAGGAAGCCTGCCACTTCCTGTGGCGTCTTGGAGCGCCAATTGGGATTGCCGAGCGCGATCATGTCGTCGATGGGCCAGGAGTCGTAGGCCACCACATTGGCCAGAATCAGGCGCGATATGCGATCTGGATGATGGATGGCCATGATAAGCGAGACTCCGCCGCCGGTGTCGTGGCCGACGAAATGAGCCCGCTCCAGCCCCAGATGATCCATAAAGCGCAGGATCATGGCAGTTTGCGCCAAGAGAGAGCGGTCGAAAAAGTCGCGGCGGTCGGAATAGCCGTGGCCGAGGAAATCTGGAACGATGACCCGCAGATGCGGCGCCAGCAGCGGAATGACGTCATTGTAGAGATAGGACCACGTGGGGATGCCGTGCAGAAGAATTACCGGCTCGCCCTCGCCCAAATCGGTCCATGCCAGGTCCAGGGGCCGGTAGCTCAGGCCGTCGAGCGCCGCGGATTTTTGCCGCTGGCGGAATTCTTCATGGGTCAGGGGCATGGGTAGGCCTCCGCGATCAAACTATGGATTTCGAGTCAGTACCGGCAAGGTTAGTATTGGGCGGCCTTCTCCGAAACTTCCTGGTACCATCTGCGCCGCGTGCCGATGGCACCGCGCATTTTCCAGCCTAGGGTCTTGGGCGCGTCCTCGATGGCCTTCAGAAGCTCGCCAATGCGGGCACGGATTAGTTCGGCATCGGCAGCGCGCATGGAAGGAACTTCAGAAAGATAGTCAGGCACGCGTTTCAGGTTGGTGGTGAAGGTGTAATAGAAGCCCCAGTCTTGGCGCATCAGGTCGACGATATAGGCGGTGTCGATGGATTTATGCCCGGGCTTTTGATGCGACAGGGGATGCTCAAGCATGAGCACGACCGTGTCCTTGAAATCCTTCAAATTAATCTCGCTGATCTGCATTTTCTCGAGCAGCAAGTCGGTATTGCAGATGGTGGGTGAATCGAAGCCGAGCCTGCCCTTGAACGGCACCTTGTGGCAAAAATTGAGCTCATCGGCGAAGACGTCGACATTGAGCTTGGTGTCCTTGTGCAGATAGATGTGTCGCGACCCTTCCGACGCCATGTAGACGCCCTCGTCGGGAACGTAACCGCGGGCCGTGAGAAATTGGCGGATCGCCATGTTCTGCTTTTTTTCGGCGCCGAAATCGACATCGGTCAAGATCCGCTTCATGTCCTCGAAAAGATGCAGATTGTTGGGGCACTGCAGCCGGTAAGCGATCGAGCCAAGAATCCGCAATCTGATACCCTGGGCCTCGGCGTCACGCACTAACTTCAGCGCCTCGTCGACGAATTCGAGATTGAGACCTTGTTCATTCGCCATCTGATTCACATTCTCTGCGAATTTACCGGCACTTGCCGCCACCATTGCCAACGCGGCCGGAAGCTGGAAAACCAGATCCCGGCCGCGCTTTGATATCTCGGAAAATTCCGACTGTCACTCGATCGGAATCTCCTTGAAGGCCAGTGTAACGTCGACGCCCTGTGATTTTCGGATCATCTTCATGACGTAGTAGAAGGCAAGACCCAGCACGAACACGCCCACTACGATCATAACCTGGGTGGGATCGTGGCCGGCCGCGCTGGGATCGAGGAACAGCAGCCAGAAGTAGAACTGCGACCCCACGAAGCCAAGGAAGCAGGCCACTGTCATCATCGGCAGGCCGAATATCCTGCGATTGGAGATTGGCGACTTCTCGTAGATCTGCGGACGCAGATAGGGGAAGAAGATGCCTGCGCCGAGGATCACCGACCAAGCAAGAACCGCCGCCTCGATGAGGATGACGATTTTCGAGAAATACGGTGAGAACACGAACAACGCCATGAAGATGACATTGACGATGGCCGTAACCACGATCGCCACGATCGGGGTGTGGTAAGTTTCCGATATCTTGGCGATCGGCGCCGGCGCCACGCGGTCGAAGGCCCAGGCGACGATGGCGCGCACGCCGAATGTGTGCATGGCCGGAATCCACATCCACATCCACAATGCGAAGCCGAGGGAGGCGAGTATGGTGATTACCGGCGACTTCGTCAGAATTCCGGTGAGCAGCGTCACGGCCGGGTCGGTAGGCGTGGTGAGCCCGCCGTCGGCCATCAAGAAGTTAAAGGCGGCGGTGCCGAGAAATTCGAAGCCGAACACCTTGAGCGCCAGATAGATCGTGACGATCCAGGCAACGGTGGCAGTCACGACAGCGCCCAGCATGCCCCAGGTTTGCGATTTCTCGACCGACTTGATTTCGCCGCCGATGGCGATCGAGAAGGCGGCGCCGATCAGTGGCAGGAATGCCCAGTTGGAGACCAGCAAGGTTTGCCACAAATTGGTTCCCGCCTCGCCCCAGCCCTTCTCCTTGCCGCTCGCGATGATCGCGTTATAGGGGTCGGCAATGCCCATCGCCGGGCCGACGAGCTCATTGAGATTGGCGACGAACTGCTCCCGTGTGCTCATGGCGAGGACCACGATCAGCAAAACCGTGCTCGCCATTGCCAGGATGAACACCCATTTGTTGAGCACCAGATAGAAGCGCATGCCGAACGACAGGATGACGCCCGAAAGGATCAGGATTGCTGCTCCGATCAGGAATGTCGCCCATGGTTGCAGCATCCAGGTTGAAATGGCCAAGAAGCTTTCATTGCCGGTGAGAAGACCGAGCGCGGAAAACATCGGCGCTAGCGCCAGGATAACGATCCAATATGCGGCAATGGCGCAATAGAAAAGCCATGCGAAGATTTCGACCAGACTCATGGTAAGCGCCAATGCTGGCGGCAGGATGCGCGAGCCAAACACGTAGATTCCGCCGGAACGCGGTATGGTTACGGTCCAGGCGATGAAGCCGAACGAGATCATGGCCATGGCGATGCCGGCAACGAGGCATCCCCACAGCAAATTGCCGGTCGGGTAGAAAGCCGGTCCATAAAAAAGCATCGAACCCACGCCGAGCCCGATGCTGACCACACCCAGATTGTAGATGAATGTGTCGGTTCCGCTCGCCGTTCTGATGAGCCCCGACGCCTTTCTCAGGAATATTCGCTTTTCAACAGTTACATCCGATATCGACATGGTTTGTCCTCCCCAATTCTAGTTTGCCCGATCTCCGTTTCTAAGCACTGCTTTACCCGGCCTTGTGGTTCACCCCTGTGTGAGGCTTGCGGAGGCCACAGTTCCTCCCTGCAACGTAATCAATGCACCCTGCAATATCCCTTCCGGATAGACACTGCCGGGATTGATGCATACGGTCTTGCCGATATTGATTCTGGCGCGGCCCTCGTGGATATGCCCGTGCAGGCCGAGCATAGGCTGGTGCTGCTTGATGACATCCAGCAGCTTCTGGCTCCCTGCATGTGTTTGAACCGGCATGCCCATTTCGTAAACGACTTGCAGATTGCGATCAAGCTTGGGGCAGGTATCGAGCGCAGTGCCGAGTGGCGGCACATGAACGTTAAAGATACATCTGCTCATGTCGGTGACTTGCGGTAGGAGTTCGGCGAAGCGGGCCACGTACTGATCCTCGGAATACTCGCGTTCGGTATTCCACGGCGTCGGAGTGGAGCCACCGCAGTAAAGCATCTGGTAGCCGCCCTTGAATTTGCAGACCTGCATTTCGTAGAAATCGAAATGCGGCGCACTGGTCAAAATCGCGTCGATCTCGTGGAAATCGTCGTTGCCAGGAATAGCCACCAGCGAAATTTCCGTGCCCTCGAGTTTGTCGGCGGCCAGCGCCGCCCACTCACGCACTCTTTCCAGAACCAGCTTCTTGAACAGCACCGACTGCGCGTCGGGATCGGCTTTTAAGCGCACATATTCCGACTCCGGCATCACCGCCGTATAAAAACCCAGATTGCCGCAGCGCTTGATGAATTCGTCCAAGTCGCCGTGTGCCTTGAGGGTCACGGACTCGCCGTGATGAAAGGTGATAAAGGTGCCATCGGCCTGTTCGGCGATGGGTATGACGGCTTTGCCGGTCAGATCGCCGCCGAGAACCAGCACATCGGCGCCATAGAATTTGGCGCTATTGATGAATTTCTTAAAGCAGACATTCGAGCCGTGAAGATCGGAGGCAAAGAACAGCTTCACTTTACCGTTCGCGTCCTTGTTTTTCTTGCCAAAGAACACAGCAGCGCTCCGCCGTCAAAATTTTGTGAGATAGTGATCGATTTCCCATTGGGAGATCGAATTGTGGTAGCTCCACCATTCCGACTTTTTAAGCGCTATGTAGGACTTGAACAGATCCTCGCCCATCACCCGGCGGCCGAGATCATCCTGTTCGAAGGCTGTGACCGATTCGAGCAGGGTGCGCGGTAATTGCTTCACGCCGCGCCGCTCCAGTTCCTGGTCTGGAAGCTCGTACATATTGACCAATTCAGGTTCGCCGGGATCGAGGTTCTGCTCGATGCCGTCGAGGCCAGCGCACAGCATCATGGCCGCCGAAAGGTAGGGATTTGTGGCCGTATCGACAGCCCGGCATTCCCACCGTATGCTCGACAGGTTGATATTGCCGGCGCCATGGCCGGCACCCTCTACCTGCGGTCGCAGCATGGGAACGCGGAACATATGGGTGCGGTTATTGCCGCCGTAGGAGATGAAGATCGGAGCCCAAGTATACCCGGTCATCGAACCGGACTTGATGAGCCGCTTGTAGGAGTTCACGGTTGGGCAGCTGGTTGCGACAATCGCCGCGGCGTGCTTGCGCAGACCGCCGAGAAATTGATAAGCCGTCTTGGACAGGCCGCAGCCCCGCTTGTCGCCGGCATCGCCGGAAATATTCTTGCCCGTTTTTAGGTCCTCAAGCGACATGTTAAAGTGGGCACCCGAGCCGGTGCGGTCGGCGTAAGGCTTGGGCATCATGGTGGCTTCCCAGCCGTGCCTGCGGGCGATTTCTTTCATCATCAGACGCCAGGTGATGAACCGGTCGGCCATGGTCATAACGTCAGAATAAGCGAAGTCGAACTCGAACTGGCCGTTGGCATCCTCGTGATCTAAGGAATGTACCTCCCAGCCCAACTTGTTCATGGCGTCGACGGCCTCGTGCAGGAAGTCGAGGTTGATGAGGGTAAGCGAGACGTCATAGGCAGCCTTGGCGATGTTGTCGCGGGGATCATTGGGGGCGATGCCGTTATGAGCCGCCGCATCCTTGCGCACAAGATAGACTTCGCACTCGATGCCGAGATTGAACCTGAGGCCCATATTGGTGGCGCGTTCGACCTGCTTGGCGAGAATCGTGCGCGAGCACATCGGATAGGGCTTCTCGTGGTAGGTCAACTGGCCCGGAATGAGCGCGACGTTGGGGCGCCACGGTAATTGGATCACTGCATCCGGATCGGGCACCAGGGCGAGCTCGTCGTCGTGAGGCCCCTGGCCGAGCCCATCGAGGGCGGCACCAGTGAACAGTTCGGAACCGCGCATCATGCGGTCGAAATGGCTGACCGGTACCGTCTTCGTCTTCGGCACGCCATGCACATCGACATAGAACGGTAAGCAATACTCGACGCCCTTGTTGATCAGGCTCTGCATAGTCTCCCGGACTGCCCGGCCGGCAGATTTTGCCTGGGCGACGGAGGTCATCTCGTTCATGGCTGTATCCTTTCCCTTAGATGCGCGGCTGCGCAAACAATTTTGTCGATTGATTTAAGAGTGCAAATTCAAACTGCAGGCTTTTCCCAAACTCCAAACCCGCCCGGTCTGACACTCGGCACCTCTCGCGAGACTAATCAGGCCTGAGACCATCTGCACTTCGCAGTGCGAAAGGCTTGTATCCCAGCCAAGCAGCCTGCAAGATTTTACGGATAGGAAATTTAAGACCACCTTTAACTCCGCATAGTACAGCCTACCCCCCCTGTTGTCAAGCATCAATTGGCGCTAACTTCTACGAAACCATTGTCGTGGAGTCGGAGACTACATTTGCTCAATATTAGGAAAGGATTGACCGGCCTAGCAAGCAGAAATTGCACAATTTCCATAGAACAGCCACTGCAGTCCACAACTCTCACCGCACCCTGCCAGCGCCTGAAACACACCCTCGCACGCCCCGCCGCATGTGCCATTTCGGCAGCGCAGCTCTACAACTTCAGGGTCTGATCAAACTCCAGTTCCAAGATTGGCTTTGCATCCGCACCGGCGGAGTGCGTCCACTGATCATGACCCGCTTCCGCCGCCTGGTTTGCCGTCTGGTCAAACTCTAGTTCAGGAATTGCCTCAAACACCCCTTCCGGAGCAGCCAGCTGCTGTCTATTCATCTCCAGCGGTGGTGAGCGCGGTGGTGCGATTGCCTGTGCAGTTGTTCGCTCGCCTACATGTTCCACAAAGGAACGCAACACTTGGCACGCCACGGTCCGCTCTTGCCGTCGGCGTTGATACACCGCGGCGCGCTGCACTCCGCAACTACCGACTGCGATCGTCCCCGGCATGCAAGCGGCGCTGCTCATAATCAAGGCGCAAATTGTAACTGCAGTCTCTGGCTCTAAGACAATGGTTGGGGTGAGGTTAGCGCATAGTGGTAGTTGACTAGCGCGGGGTCAGGGTGTAAGTTGTAATCAGCTCACATGAGAATGCGGAAATATTGATTGAGTGACTGGGCGAGGCAGATGTAGTCTGGAAGCGCGGCGCTGCCCACCCGGTTCTACCCCGACTCTTTTGGTCCCCAATATTCCAATCAGACTATGCCAAGTAAGCTGCGCGGCCAGATCTCCTCTGCAAACGCCTCCGGGCCACCCACCGAAAGCAGGATGGGCTCGATGTCGGTGTTTTTCTTGGGCGCTCCGTTCATCGGCTGCCGCGCAACGCGGCGCACCTGGTTGATTGGTTTGCGTTTCACCTAGTGAAACTCATAGCTTGGCTGGCTTACGGCAGTGTAGCAGACGTGCTGGTCACATCGACGCAGACTCAGAAATATCCACGTTTGTGAGTTGACATGGCCAAAGTGATTATGCTAGACTGCAGCCAGCAACAGAATGGTATCGAGTAACCCAATCTCATCCAGATCGGCGACCACGGTCTTGACTGGCGTGAGTGCCACAGGTCGGGCACAACTCGCGGCGATCCGTCTGTGTACTCGTCCAAGGTTGCTTGGAACTCGGCCAATTTCGCGCATGGAGATCGGTATCTACCCTGCGGCAACTGTCGCACGGAGTCGCAGGAGGAATCATCCCTGGTCCCGAAGGAGGCTCGCTTCATTCGTTTTCGATGCTCCCGATGGGGGGCGAGTTGACATGTTGGGTGTTTCGAGCACCGAGGCAAAATTGCGCTCGGCAAAAAGATGTAGCGCCACGATGAGAAAATCCTCGTCGCATCCGTTCTGCTTTCCGGGCTTGTCGGCCGCTGGCCGCGCGCCGGTCTTGGCTGCGGAAAGATGCGTACTTGGTGCGGCCTTTGGCGATTATTTCGTCATCGTTCCTTCG
>JAQBYB010000110.1 GCA_027624235.1 Pseudomonadota bacterium
CCGTTTCACATTTGCCTTACCCAGAAGAATGCCCGATGCGACAATGGCGACGGCCAGGGGCGGAAAAACATGAATCGGGTCGGACGGTGCCACCATAAGGGCCGCCAGCAAAACGCCGGGCCAATACCGTGGTTCCAGGGAACGGGCGACAGATAGATAGATGACGAGAGGCAAAATCGCGAACCCGGGGCTCCAGTTTGTGCTCCAGTTCAGCAGATAGAAATGGGACACGGTAAATAATGCCGCGACGCCGACCGAGACGGCCCGGCTTCCCGGCGCCACGTGCCGGGCAAGAACATACCCGCCGATAAAACCAAGGCTGCCGACCAGAACTTTATGTAACAGAATGGCAATCCAAAGCGGGAAAATCCAGATCAGAAACCTGTCCGGATTGAAAAAATGCTTGCCAAATAACAGCGTGTAGACGTCTTGCCCGCCTCCGTACTGGTGAGAGAATTTCCCGCCATCGTATCCATGGCTTAAATAATAGTTCAGCGTAACGTTGAGATTACCTTCGGTGGTTTGCTCGATAAAGGAGTACGGCCCCAAAAAATAAAATTCAAAGGTGAGGGCCGCGATCCAAACCACGAAAAACACGATGACATGGCGGCGCTCCGTTATTCTCAGCCTTTCCTGGCGCAGGACCGCAAAATAAAGACCGGTCGACAAGATGGATGCGATCAACGCCAAGGTTAAGGCGCTGCTGGCAAAAATCGGTCCCGCGGATGCACTGATGAACATTATTTTCCTGTCGATGGAAAAAAGAGAAAAATGGTGTTTTGGCGATGGCCGCTACCGGCCACTATGTCGTCTTTACGGCGATCACTTTCATGTCGGACGTCTTCTTGATGGTGGCCAGTGAAATCATGTCGATGATGGTGAATAGCGCCAAGAGAACAGGATTTTCCCGGTTGACGAATTTGACCAGCCAGCGGGGCGCCTTCTTGACCTTCAACATGTTTTCAAAGGTCACAATCCATCCTGCGGGTTGCAGCTTGTGGCTTATCGATTCGATGACGAAGCCGTGCCGGGTCAGGATCTCGGATAGGCCTTTCGGGGTAAACAGATTGAAATGGCGCGGGCAGTGGTAATTGCCCCAATACTTCTTTCCAAATAGCCGGAACTCCATGCATTCGACAGTTGGTGTCGTGATGTAGACCCTGCCTCCTGGTTTTAAAAGTTGGGCAATCTTTTTGACGCATCCGGACGGGTCGTACAGGTGCTCGATCACTTCCTGCATGGCGACTAGGTCATACGTGTCGGCTTGGCCCGGAAAGTCCGGAAGCAGCCCAATAAAGACGTTGAAGCCTTTTTCCTTGGCGATATTACCTGCCTTCTCGGAAATCTCTATGCCGTCCAGGGTTTTCACCCCTGGGCAGGCTTGACGCACCAGATCCAGGAAACGCCCTTGCGCGCAGCCGACGTCCAGCACCGCGCCGCCTTCCCCGATTTCCTTGGTCAAGTTGCGGACCTCGGCGGAATCGAGGCGATCTTTGACTCGGTAGGCGAGTTTGTCGCCCCCGTCGCCGCCATCGATGTTGTACTGAAGATAGTGCGGAGGATAGATCGTCATTAGTTCGCTTGGGTCGGGCAATGGCGACAGGTAGTGATGCCCGCATTGCCCGCAGCGGATAATATCAAATTCGTTGCTGCATGTGTCGTATTCCAAGTCCGTCAACGTGCTGACTACGTCCCCGCCATTGTCGCCGCATACGTTGCAGGTTGCTGGATTGGTTTTAATAACAGTCATGTCAGGGGCGTGTTATTGGCCAACCCGGCGCTAGAAGTGACGGGCGATTGCGACAGCAGATTTTTCCAGAACGGCAGATAGCCGGCGACGCTAAGATCGGCGTGGTTTCCTTCCCTATCCTGATCGAAAAAGCCTCTCTCCTGCAAGACACCATGAAGCGCCTTGAGTTGATGAAAGGGGATCGCGGGATACAGGTGATGCTCCATGTGGAACCGCATCTGTGCGCCGAAAAGCCAGATATCGAAAGGCCGCCCTGTGAAGCTTCGCGAGACGAAGCGCCCTTCAACATCGTCTCCGGGCGGGTACCAGTGTTCCGCGATGGTGCGCCAACGGATGATCAGCGGGAAGAACGCGAACAACGGAATGATCCACAGCACGAGCCAGAAAATCAGCCCGTCGGGAACACCGAGCAAGGCCACGAAAGCCATGAGAACAATGGTTTGAACGAGCGCCTTCGCCAGCAGATGCGCGTTCAATACCGCAGCGCCCTTTTTTGCGTCGGACGCAACCTGCTTGGCCCTTTTCCCGGAAAGAACCAGCCAAATCCGTTCGGCAGCAGTGATGAGCAAAAGATCTTTGAAGACCAGCTTGGCAAAAAACGACCGGCCGGTTGCCGAGAAATTATAAAAATCCAGATCAGGATCTCCATCCGTACCGAGAAAACGGTGATGCATCTCATGGGCTGAACGGTAGAGTGGAACGTCGAATAAAATCCAATACCCGATGAGCCAGTTGCCGATAAGGTCGTTCAGCTTGCGTCGCCGACGATCGAACGAATAATGCGAAGCTTCGTGCACTTGCACGCTCAGGGCGTGAAAACGGGTAGCGATGAAAAATGCGGCGACAGGTGCCAGCGGGTAAAAAAAGTATGGGTTGGCAGAGAAGACTAGAAACGATGCCGACAGGGTTGCCGCTATGGCGACCCAGATGGCCGCAATACTCTTTAGCGCGTGCGGTAACGAGGTGATGTGGAAATTCTGCAGTTCCTCGTTAGAGACAAATTCGAGCATGTCCCTGCGGCACTGTTTTTCGGTGCTTTGGCCTGGCGAAAGGGTGATTGCATTATCGGCCATTGTCGGTCTTTGGTCTTTTCTAGCTGCCTGCGTCAAAAGGTTTCTGATGGGTCGGGTTGCCCTTATAGACACCCGGTTCGGTAATATCGCGGGTGACCACAGCGCCGGCGCCGATGGTCACGTTGTCGCAGATGTTGACCGGCAGGATGGTGACGTTGGAGCCGATGCTGACATTGTTGCCGATGGTCGTCGGCCGCCATAAATCAGGCCGGCTTCTGGCGGGCTTTCCGGTTTCGAAAAGGTCGTTAACAAACATCACCCCATGGGCGATGAAGCAGTCGTCACCGATGGTCACCATGTCGCAGATGAAACTGTGGGACTGAATTCGGCAGCGGTTTCCAATCTTCACGTTTGATTGGATTTCAACGAACGGGCCGATGAAACAGTCATCGCCGATGGTGCATCCATACAGGTTGCAAGGCTTGACCACCGTAACATTTCCCCCAAATGTCACGTCGACGATGCCAATTTCACGATATTCTACGATGTCAGCCTCCCTCGATTGGACTTTTGGGGATCAAGCCCCGGAATCTCGAACTCGTTCAAGCACTATTTCCTGACAGGTGGCGAACAGACCTGGGGCGAACCCGCACAGCCCGTCGTCCATCCGCCGGATCATTTTCAGGATAGGCTGAGCAAGCGGCACGTGAAAGAGCTCTCCGGCCAGGCCACCGGAGTTGAGGTACAGCAAAAAGTGGCGAAACCGGTGATGTACTACCTTGAACTGCGGCACTGCCTGTTCGAACCGGCCCTTGTCGGCGAATAAAAGGTCGCCAATGGCGTTGTTGCCGTCGTCGGGCCCTAATTGGCGGGACAGGCTGCTTTCTGTGCCGAAGGGATTAACGGAGAAATCGACATGCTCGTGACGGAACACGGCCAGCAGGGCGCGCAGTGTCAGGCTCGCGTGTGGTTCCTGGATGCAGACCCGCCCGCCTTCGCGGACCACCCGTGCTATTTCCTTAAGGCCGTTAAGCGGGAACGGCAGGTGGTGCAGAACAGCCATGGCCACGGCGGCGTCGAAACTACCATCGGCAAAGGGCAGGACTTGGCCATCGCAAACGAGATCGATCCACGGCGTCGGGACGATGTCGGTATCGACGAGTTCCACACCGGGCAGATAATCGCGGCTGAGGCCGGTGCCGGCACCAATGCCGAGCACTCGCGATCCGGCCGGGATCGCGTCGCAAGCAAAGCGGTAGCGCGCCTTCATGAAGGCATCCAAGTTGGTGGGCACACTTGCCCGTCCGCCCCGGTCGCCCCCCTCAGCGTCGTGAAATACCGTCGCCGTCAACCGTTCCGGCCCTTGAGGAAAAAGGCGATGAGCTCGCCGACCGTGGTCAGGATCGTCGTCGGTTTGATGCCGGTGGCGACGCCGGCGGCGCGCTCGATGTAGCTGACATCAACGCCGATGATCTTGAGGCCGTGATTTTTTGCCCTGATCAGGTTTTCGGCCAGCAAAAACACGCCGTCGCTTTGACCCATGAACAGAGGCAATCGTTCGCGCCGGTACATATGGATCCAGTTGACGTCGAAAAAATTGAGACGGAAAAGAATGTTCACAAAGAGATGGTAAATTGTTGAAACCATATAGCGATAAAGCGGAAGGTTCTCGCGGCGGTGCCGGCGGTAACCGATTACAATGTCGGCGTGTTTGATGAGAGCCAGGTAAATGTCGAAGTCTTCCAGCGTAAACTGGTAATCGACCGGACAGACCATGACGTAGTCTTTGGTCGCCTTCTCAAAGCCCATGCGCACGGTGGCGCCGAAGCCCCGGTTCGGGTTTTGGTGAAATACACGAACAGCTGCGTGTTTTTCCGCCATTCCGTCAATGATCTCGGGCGTCCTGTCATGGCTGCCGTCGTTGACGATGATAATCTCCAGGTCTTCGACGCATGTTTTTCCGGTAGCCAGAAGATGCCCGATCGTCTGCTCGATCAGTTCTTCTTCATTATAAGCGGGAACGATGACGCTTAGCCTGACCTTGTCGTCGGATACGCTGGCGATTGTTGTTCCCGGGTCCGGTTTGTTGATGCCGGTCATCGCGCCTTGCCCGAAGTAAATTCCGCCAACGTTCCGACCACCTGGTCTATCTGGCGCTCGGTTATCTGGGGGTAGATCGGCAGCGACAAAATATGCTCCTGGGCCCGCTCGGCGACGGGGAAATCACCCGGACGATAGCCGAGGTCCCCATAGCATTCCTGCAGATGGATGACACCGTGGTAGTGAACCTGCGCCATCACTGCGTTGTCTCGGAGATAGGCAAGGCAGGCGTCGCGGTTTTCCACCTCTATGACGTAGAGATGATAGACCGGCTCCGCCCCCGGTGCCGCAACCGGTCGCTTGACCGGCAAGTCGGCGAGGCGTTCGTCGTAAAGCGCGGCGGCCTTGCGGCGTGCTGCCGTCCAGGATTCGAGATAAGGCAGCTTGGCCAGCAGGATTGCCGCTTGCAGGGTATCCAGACGCGAGTTGAAACCGATTTCCTGGTGCCGGTGTGGCTCGTTCTGGCCGTAATTGCTGAGCTGCCGAAGACGGGCCGCCAGTGCGTCATCGCTGGTCAGCGCCATACCGCCGTCGCCGTAGCCGCCCAGGTTCTTGCTTGGATAGAAGCTGAAGCACCCGATATCGCCAATGGTGCCCACGAGCCGTCCATCGACACGGGTCAAAGGTGCTTGAGCCACGTCCTCAATGATGGAGATGCCACGGGCGCGGCAGATTTTCTCGATGGCGGTCATCGGGGCCGGATGACCGAACATATGTACCGGTATCACCGCCTTGGTGCGGGGCGTAATTACCCTTTCCAGGGCGGCGGGGTCCATCTGATAGGTGTCCGGGTCGATATCGCAGAACACCGGCGTGGCACCGGCATGGGATACGGCGAAGGCGGTCGATATCCAGGTGTTGGGAACCGTCACCACCTCGTCGCCGGGGCCTATACCGAGGGCGCGCACCGCAAGCGCCAGAGCGTCGGTTCCCGAATTAACGCCTATGCCATGCCTTGCGTCGTGAAGGGCGGCAAAGCTGTTTTCGAACGCGCCCAAGGCGGGACCGCGGATGAAGGCCGCCTCCGTGGCGACACCTCTGATCGCGGCCATCACGTCAGCCTCGATGTCCGCGTGCTGACGGGCGAGATCTACGAAGGGAATGGGTTTGCGTGTTTCAGTCATTTATTCTTTTAAAATCGGAGCATCCTGACTTCAAGACATGTCGTTGCGCGATCATGGCCTGGGGGCGTCACCGCCGTAGCATCGCTTGACAATGTCGGCGCTTTTTTCAACGTCTGCCAGGGGGGCGACTTCATTCAACATCCGCTGTTCGATTGAAACATAGCCATCATATTCGACCGCCCGCAACATGGCGCCGAGGGCCGCATGGTCAACCGTGCCGCTGGATCCAAGAACACCCAGTCCCGGTTCGTTGGCATGAAAATGAACCAGCACTGACTGGACGGCCTGAAATGTTTCGATGTTGGCTTCATCGTTATCGATCAGTGCCTTGGCGTCCAGTTGCACGGCCAGCGCCGGGCTGGCCAGTTCGTTGACGATGTCGAGGCTTTCGAGCGCCGAATTGATGAAATCGGAATCCTTAGGCCCAAGGGGCTCAAAACAAAAACATGTTCCGTGGCCTTCGATGCGGTTCGTGAGTTCGCCGAAAAAAGTCACCGCCTCGGCTCGGGCTTCATCGACGGGTAAATCACCGCGCTTGCGCCCACCGCCATATATCAGTGTCCTTCCGCCTAAGTCCCGGCACACACCAGACAAGTGTTCCAGAAAATCCAGACTCTCGGCGCGTTTTTTGGGCCCCTTAAAAAGGCCCAGTTCGGGCTGGTCAAAGAAAAGCGAATGCAGTCCGACGACGCAAAGCCCGGCTTTTTCTATGAGGCGGCGGTAATCGGAGACCTCGCCAGGCTTTAGGCCTTTCCAGGTGTTTTGCCAGATACGACTGGGCGCTATTTCGACGGCGTCGAGACCCATCTCGGCGAGCCGACCCAGTTCGTCGGCGTGATTGAAGGCGGGCAAGGCGATGTTGGAAACGGCGAATTTCATGCCACCAAATCTTCCAGCGCCCGGTCCAGGCCGGTCAGGTCATAGATGGTCCGGGTCTTGGTCGGGAACGGACTGTCATGGTTTTTTGGCACTCGGCCGATGAAGGGAACCGATGTTGCTTTGGCCGCATCAAAATCAGTCAGGCCGTCGCCTACGAAAACCAAGTCACGGGCTTCCAGGCCATGTTCAGCCAAGATGGCGTTCAAAATTTCCGGCTTTCCGCGATCAGAGCCGTAAATGCCTTTGAAATAAGGGGAAAGTCCTCTTTCGGAAGTGATCGTCAACAATTCTTCGTCCGGCGTGCCGGAAACAATGAACAGAGGTGTGGTTTCATAATGGGCCTCGAAAAATTCTCTCGCCCCGGCGACGAACGGACAGGCCAAAACCTTTTCCAGCACGAGTTTTGAAAATTTTTGTCCCAATTCCGTGCGCGATTCTGGCGCCAGCGGCATTTTAAAAAGATCGCGGTAGATCATGTCGAACTTGACGAAGCGCGAGAAGCCCGCGTGACGCTCATGCAGCGCCGCAATTTCGTCCACGTGTGCCGGGTGTGCGGCAAACAGTGTCCGCATAGCCTCGGTCTTGATGGCGACTGATTCCAAAATCACGCCGTCGAAGTCAAAAGCAATGGCCTTGAAACGACTTAACCCACTATCCATTACCCAGGCTTTCCCTGGCCAGGTCGTGTTCTTCTTCCGGAATGGGATTGGCGAAGGGCTCGCCGGAAAAGAACCGGACGATCTCCTCGACCGCCTCGATCTCCATGCGGGCGCGGCAATCCTCGGACATGGACCCCATGTGGCTGGTCAGAAGGCAGTTTTCCAACCGCGCCAGATCGCCGGTATAAGGTTCGCTTTCGAAAACGTCGATGGCTG
>JAQBYB010000017.1 GCA_027624235.1 Pseudomonadota bacterium
CAGCTCAATTAACGCAATTAAGACAGTGGGTTAAAGGTAATTTGAACTAGTTATCTGGTACAGCCCCAATTTTTATTTGATTTTAAGAGGCTTTACCTACGTCAGCCTTAACCCCATTGCAGGCCCCCCTTAGCAGAGTGCTCAATGGCAAAACACGGTAGATTTTACCAGTCAATACTTGATGCTGTGTCGAACGGACGACTTAACCAAACTTTTAGGTCCGCTGATGTCGAGAAAGCGTGTCCCGGATTTGCAAAAAATACTTACACAAATTTTCTCGCCAAGCATGCCCAAGGCAACTCAAATAATGCTACCGAGCTGTTT
This sequence comes from Pseudomonadota bacterium, assembly GCA_027624235.1. GTDB lineage: Bacteria > Pseudomonadota > Alphaproteobacteria > Rhodospirillales > Casp-alpha2 > Casp-alpha2. The sequence continues at coordinate 325 of JAQBYB010000017.1, forward strand.
CAGCGTATTGAAAGGGGTTTGTATTGTTTGGGTCAATTCCAAGTAAAACGTGACAAGTATATTGAGATTTTAAAACCTCTTTTTTTGCCTAATGATCCCGTGAGCAACGATATCATCCGGTATTTTGCTTCTTTGCTCAGGGTGCTTGGGATGGTAGATCGGGGGTGGGATCCGTACGTTGAATCGCGAGCCGTACTTAACGATATAAATGGTTTTTTTAAAGTAGAATTACCAGAAGCAATCTTCCATTACCCCGATCAGACTACTTGGCGGCTAGGGCTTTTACTTTATAGCCATATCGTTCCCATGGACCGATGGCTGGTCATGCACTAACATTCAAACTGGGCCACTCAAGTGGGGCAGGTCAGTTCAGTCCGCTCGTGGAGCACGATGCCGATCCGGTATACACAAAACTTGAAGGATGCAACGAAGCTCCTATTTGGCCAGTTGAGGGTGTTGAAGATTTCTAAATTGTGAACGAAGTGCTCCCAGCATAACTTTGGCTTCTTTTGGGGGACGACCTACGCCCTCCTATTAAATTTCTATTAAATTTTTCTTTTCAGCTTGTTTTTTCCTTTCAAATCAGTATTTTGGCTGTGGGCCACGCCCCCCCAACGGGGCGCGACCTTTCTGTGAGGAAAGGAGCATATTGTGAACACACCTCAGAAACCGGACATCCGTCCGGAAAACCCCTGTTTTTCATCCGGTCCGTGCGCGAAGATTCCCGGTTGGTCCCTGGATCAGCTTTCCGGCGCCTTCGTCGGACGATCGCATCGCCACGCCATCGGCAAGGCCAAGCTGAAGGACGTCATTACCCGCACCCGCGCCGTTCTCGGCATCCCGGATACGCACCTCATCGGCATCGTGCCGGGCTCCGACACCGGGGCCATGGAAATGGCGTTGTGGTCGATGCTGGGCGCGCGCGGCGTCGATATGCTGGCATGGGAAAGTTTCGGCGCCACCTGGGCCACCGATGTCACCAAGCAATTAAAGCTGGACGATGTCCGCGTCCTTGACGCGCCCTATGGCGACCTGCCCGATCTGTCCCAGGTCGACAGCGCGCGGGACGTCGTCTTTACCTGGAACGGCACGACCTCGGGGGTCCGCGTTCCCAACGCCGACTGGATCGCAACCGAGCGCCAGGGGCTGACGTTTTGCGACGCCACCTCGGCCGTCTTCGCCATGGATCTGGTGTGGGACAAGTTGGATATTACGACCTGGTCGTGGCAGAAGCTGATGGGCGGCGAAGGCGGCCACGGCATGATCGTCCTCAGCCCGCGCGCCGTTGAACGGCTGGAAAGTTATACGCCGCCCTGGCCGCTGCCGAAGGTCTTCCGGCTGACCAAGGACGGCAAGGTCATGCGGGACGTTTTCGAAGGCATCACCATCAACACGCCGTCGATGCTGTGCGTCGAGGATGCCTTGAACTGTCTTCAATGGATCGAAGCCGCCGGCGGACTCAAGGGCATGCTGGCGCGGGTCGAGGCCAATGCGGCCGCCACGTTCGCTTGGGCCGAGGCGGCGCCCTGGATTGAATTCCTGGCGCGTGATCCGGCCTCGCGCTCGACCACCTCGATCTGCCTGATCGTCGCCGACCCGTGGCTGCAAACCCAGGATGACGATTTCAAGGCCGGTATCGGTAAGCGCATCGCCGATCTTCTCGATAAGGAAGGCGCCGCCTATGACATCAAGCACTATGTATCGGCGCCGCCGGGGCTGCGCATCTGGAACGGGATGACGGTGGAAACGTCCGACCTGGAAGCCCTGTTCCCGTGGCTGGATTGGGCCTGGGCGACGATTAAGGCGGAAGGAGACGGGGCATGAGCAAAGTCCTGATTGCCGACAAGATGAGCCCGCTCGCCGAGGAATGCCTGAAACAGGCCGGCATCAAGGTCGATGTCATCACCGGTCTGGACCGGGACGGGCTTTGCGACATCATCGGCGACTATGACGGGCTGGTGGTGCGCTCGTCGACCAAGGCGACGGCGAAAGTGATCGAGGCGGCGACCAACCTCAAGGTCATCGGCCGCGCCGGGATCGGCGTCGATAACATTGATGTCGAGGCCGCCACCGCCAAGGGCATCGTCGTCATGAACACGCCGTTCGGCAATTCCATCACCACCGCCGAGCACGCGATTTCCCTGATGCTGGCGTTGGCCCGGCAAATCCCCCAGGCCAACGCCTCCACCCACGCCGGCAAGTGGGAAAAATCCCGGTTCATGGGGGTTGAGGTGATGGCCAAGACGCTCGGCATCATCGGCTGCGGCAACATCGGCTCGATCGTCGCCGACCGCGCCCAGGGCCTGAAGATGAAGGTCGTCGCCTATGATCCGTTCCTGACCCCGGAACGGGCCGATGCCATCGGCGTTGAAAAGGTCGAATTGCCGGAATTGTTCAAACGCGCCGATTTCATCAGTCTGCATACGCCGTTGACCGACGCCACCCGCGACATCATCAACGCGCGGTCGATCAAGAAAATGAAAAAAGGCGTGCGGATCATCAACTGCGCCCGCGGCGGCCTGATCGTCGAAGACGACCTCAAGCAGGCCCTGGATAGCGGTGATGTCGCCGGCGCCGCGCTCGACGTGTTCGCACACGAGCCGGCCGAGGATAATCCGCTGTTCGGCATGGACAATGTCATCGCCACCCCACACCTGGGCGCGGCAACGACGGAAGCCCAGGAAAAAGTGGCCCAGCAGATCGCCGAACAGATCGCCGATTTCTTGACCACGGGGGCCATCGCCAATGCGCTCAATATGGCGTCGGTGTCGGCGGAGGAAGCGCCCCGGCTCAAGCCCTATATGGTGCTGGCCCAGCAATTGGGCAGCTTCGCCGGCCAGGCGACACAATCGGCAATCAAGGAGGTCACCATCGCCTATGAAGGGTTGTGCGGGGAACTGAATTGCCGGCCATTGACGGCGGTGGTTTTGCAAGGGTTGCTGTCGCCGCAGATGGAAGATGTCAACATGGTCAACGCGCCGTCCATCGCCAAGGAACGCGATATCCGCGTCAGTGAGGTGCGCTCCGATGAAGCCGGCGCCTTTCAGACGTTGATTACGTTAACGGTGACCACCGAAACCCAGACCCGATCCATCGCCGGCACGTTGTTCAACGAAGAACCGCGCATGGTTAAAATCAAGGGCATCCCCATCGACGCCAAGCTGGGACCGAACATGATCTATATCACCAACGAGGATAAGCCCGGCATTATCGGCGCTGTCGGCTCCATCCTGGGCGACGCCGGCGTCAACATCGCGACCTTCCACCTTGGCCGTTCCGCGCAGGGCGGCGACGCCATTGCCCTGATCGAGATCGACGGCGCACCCGAGCCTGGGCTGCTGGAAAAGATTACCGCGCTGCCGCACGTGGTGACGACGGTGGCGATGAAGTTTTAGGGACGGTGGGGGAAGGCCTCAGTCGCCCAGAACCTTGCGGCGTTCCTCGTACTCCTTGGTCGTCATTTCGCCGCGGGCATAGCGTTCCTTGAGGATATCCTGCGGCGATTTCCCGGTCGGGGCGGATTGGCCACCGCCCACCCAGCGCACGACCAGGACGACAATAGCGACGATGATGGCGACGACGAGGATCATCATCACCGGGCCGTAAAACCCATGGCCGCCGCCCCACATATAGCCGCCACCGTAGTGGCGGAAACCCTCACCCGCACTGTCGGCCCAAGCCATTGCCGGCGTCAACATGGCCGTGGCGAACGCGTATAGGGGAGCAAAAATTCCATTCTTCATGTTGAACCTTCCAAAAGTTGAACCTTCCTTGAGAGGATTTCCTTGTCTCGTACAGTACTTGTAAGGATGGGAATTACGTTGACCAAAATCAAGGAAGACCCATAAAAAAAGAGTTTTAATGGCTTGCCTTTCAGGTGTTAAGATTAAGCAAGCTCGCGGCGATAAACGAACGGGCAGGCAAGGGAGGGCTGGCGGTTCATCTGCTGCTGTTTCGGTGCGTCAGGCGCTCCGGCTTTTCCTCTTTGTGGTTGGCATCTGTCCGCGGGCCCGGATTTTTTGGGGAGGATCGACAGGCGTGGAAAAAGTACTGCTGATGGACGCCAAGGCCTGTACCGGTTGCATGCAGTGCGAAATGGCCTGCAGTTACCAGACCGAGGGCGCCTTCAACCCGTCCAAGTCGCGGATCAAGGTGTTCGAGTTCAAGGAACAAAGCCTGTTTGTTCCCTACACCTGCACCCAATGTGCCGAGGCCTGGTGCATGAAGGTGTGTCCGGTTGATGCCATTAGCGTCGATGATAATACCGGCGCCAAGATCGTCAGCAACGACGTCTGCGTCGGCTGCAAGGTCTGCACCATCGCGTGCCCGTTCGGCACCATCAATTACAATGCCGACACCGGAAAAGTCCTCAAATGCGACCTCTGTGGCGGCGACCCGGCGTGCGTTAAAATCTGCCCGACGACGGCGCTTAGCTTCGTCGAGGCGGGTAAGGAGGGGCTGGGTAAAATGCGAGAATGGGCGGCAAAAACGGAAGCCAGTTTACAAACGACACAATCATAAGAGTTACTAGGGAGATTTTGATATGTCTTGGACCGGAAAAATACTGCGCGTTAATTTGAGCAAAGGCACCTGTGAGAGTGAGCCGTTGAACATGGAATGGGCGAAACAGTACCTGGGCCAACGGGGATTGGCGACCAAGTACCTTGTCGAGGAAACCGACCCCAAGGTCGATCCGTTATCGCCGGGCAATAAAATGATCATGGCGACGGGGCCGTTGACCGGCACCATCGCGCCGACCGGCGGGCGGTATTCCGTGGTTACCAAGGGCGCGTTGACCGGCGCCATCGCGTGTTCAAACTCCGGCGGTTTCTTCGGCGCCGAGCTCAAAAACGCCGGTTGGGACATGATTATTTTCGAGGGCAAATCCGATAAGCCGGTCTATTTGAACGTCGTCAACGAAAAGGCCGAGCTCCTTGATGCCGGCCACCTTTGGGGTAAATCGGTGTGGGAAACCGAGGACATGATTCGCGAAAGCGGCGGTGACAATGATGTCCGCATCGCCTCCATCGGCAAGGCCGGGGAAAACCAGCTTCTGTTGGCCTGTATCGTCAACGACAAGGATCGCGCCGCCGGACGGTCCGGCGTCGGCGCCGTGATGGGGTCGAAGAACCTGAAGGCGGTTTGCCTGCGCGGCACCTTGGGCGTCAAGGTCAGGGACGGCATGGAATTCATGCAAGCCACCAACGCGGCTCGGAAAATCCTTGCCGATAACGCGGTCACCGGCGAGGGGCTGCCCACCTACGGCACCCAGGTGCTGATGAACGTCATTAATGAGTCCGGCGCGCTGCCGACCCGCAACTCCGGTGATGTCCAATTTGAGGGCGCATCGAAAATCGGCGGCGAGGCCATGCATGAGATCCGGAAATCCGACGGCAAGGCCAATCTGGTTTCCAACAGCGCCTGTTTCTCGTGCCCGATTTCATGCGCGCGGATTTCGCAGATCGATCCCGAGCACTTCACCGTCAAAGGCAAGCCGAAATATCAGAAACCCTCGGGCGGGCTGGAGTATGAGAGTGCCTGGAGCCTGGGCGCCGCTACCGGCGTCGATGACCTGGAGGCGTTGACCTATTGCAACTTCGTCTGCAACGAGCAGGGGTTCGATCCGATCTCGTTCGGCTCCACCGTCGCCGCCGCCATGGAAATGTATGAAAGCGGCAAGATCACGGATAAGGAAACCGGCGGTATCGCGCTCAAATTCGGCTCCACCGAAGCCCTGGTGCAGATTATCGAAGCGACGGCCATGGGCGAAGGGTTCGGTCTTGATATCGGCATGGGCTCGAAGCGTTTGTGTGACAAGTACGATAATCCGGAAGCGTCGATGACGGTCAAGGGCCAGGAATTCCCGGCCTACGATCCGCGCGGCATTCAGGGCATGGGGCTGGCCTATGCCACCTCCAACCGTGGCGCGTGCCACCTGCGCGGCTACACCGTGGCGTCGGAAGTCCTCGGAATTCCCGAGAAGACCGATCCGCTGGTCACTGACGGCAAGGCCGGCCTGGTCAAGGCGTTTCAGGATGCGACCGCGGCGGTCGATTCATCGGGCACCTGTGTCTTCACCACCTTCGCGCTGACTCTGGACGATATCGCGCCACAGATCGCGGCGGCGTGCGAAGGCGATTGGACGGCGGATAAGCTGGTCGAAATCGGCGAGCGGATCTGGAACATGGAACGCCAGTACAACCTGGATGCGGGTTTCACCGGCAAGGATGACATGTTGCCGAAACGCCTGTTGAAGGACGCGGCCAAGACCGGCCCGGCGAAAGGGTTGACCAGCGGCCTCGATAAGATGCTGCCGGAATACTATGAACTCCGTGGCTGGAGCGCCGATGGCGTGCCTTCGGACGACACCAAGAACCGGCTGGCGCTCTGAGTAGAAGGGGGTCGGCCTCCTGGCCAGGAAGTTGATGCCATGAAGTATATCATCGCCGGCGCCGGTCCGGCGGGGGTGGTCGCTGCCGAAACGCTGAGAAATGCCTCTGCCGAGGCCGATATCATGCTGATCGGTGACGAGCCGGAGCCGCCGTACGGGCGGATGGCGCTGCCCTATTTCATGGTCGGCGACATCGACGAGGCCGGCACCCATCTGCGCAAGGCACAGGACCACTATGAGGGCCTCAATATCCAGGTTGTGCGAGACCGGGTTGCCGGGGTGTCCGCGGAAAAGCGTGAAGTGACCCTGGCCGGCGGCGGCGTCGAGTCCTTCGACGGGCTGTTGATCGCCACCGGGGCGTCGCCGGTTAAGCCCCCGGTCGATGGCCTGGAGCTGCCCGGTGTGCATCACTGCTGGACCCTGGAAGACGCCCGCAATATTGCCGCCCGGGCCGGGGATGGCGCCTCCGTGGTCCTGATCGGGGCCGGTTTTATCGCCTGTATCATTTTGGAAAGCCTGCTCCGGCGCGGCGTCACCCTAACCGTGATCGAGCGCGAATCGCGCATGGTCTCGCACATGATGGACGACACCGCCGCTGATATGCTCAAACGCTGGTGCGAGGCCAAGGGCGTCATCATCAAGACCGCGACCCAGGTCAGCAGGATCGAGGACGCGGGCGGCGGCGGTCTGACGGTTCATCTGGATAACGGCGGTCCGGTTGCGGCGGCGTTGGTGGTGGTTGCCACCGGGGCCCGTTCCAACACCGGGTTCCTGGACGGCGGTGGGGTTAAGATCGAGGACGGGATTGTTGTCGATGAATTCCTGAAGTCGACCGTCGACGGTATTTATGCCGCCGGGGACTGCGCCCAAGGCCCGGACTGGTCCGGCGGTTGGGCGGTGCACGGCATTCAGCCGACCGCCGCCGATCATGGCCGCGTCGCCGCCATCAACATGGCCGGCGGCAACGCGCCTTTTAAGGGCAGTCTGTCGATGAACGTGCTGGACACGGCCGGGTTGATCTCGACATCCTTCGGCCGCTGGCAGGGCGTCGATGGCGGCGAATTTGCCCAGTCCGTCGTCGAAAAGGACTTCCGTTACATCCGCCTGGCGTTTGAAGCCGATCGCCTGATCGGCGCATTGACCCTGGGCCGCACCCAGCATGTCGGGGTGTTGCGCGGCCTGATCCAGACCCCCGTTCATCTCGGCGAATGGAAAGAAAAGCTGATCGCCGATCCCACCTTGATCATGGAGGCCTATTTGGCCAAGGCCGGCGGGGCGAGGGTTTAAGGCGGGGCGCATGAAAATCCGGATCAAGCTTTTCGCCTCTCTCGGAAAATACATTCCGAAAGGCACCGCCGTCGGCCCGACCGGCAACGAAGCCGATATGGTGGCCGCCGACGGCGCCACCATTTCCGCTATCATCGGCCGTCTCGATCTGCCCGTCGAATTTTGCCATCTGGTGCTGGTCAACGGCTATTTCATCGCGCCGTCGGAGCGCGGCGGTCATGTCCTGATCGAAGGCGACGACCTGGCGATTTGGCCACCCGTCGCCGGAGGCTAAGGTGGCCAACGACCGGGACCCCTTCGTCATCGAAAAGGAAATGGCGCTGACCCACGCCGATTTTTTCCGCATCATTCCGCGCGCGCTGGACACCGAGGATTTCGATCAATCAGACTCCGGCGTGGTTCTGGTGGATGGCGACAAGCGCCTTGAAATCAGCATCGGCCCCGAACGCACCCGCCAGATCGCCCTGATGAAAATCCCGGCCTGCGACGTGCGGCTGGAATTCAGCGGCTATTCCGAGGCCGCGCGCGCCGCCGCGCTGGTTCTGTTCGACCGCATGTTCCAAAAAGGCGGCGGCTGAGGGGGGCAAGGGGCATTTCGGTAACAGTTTGTAAACGATACATAATTAACATCTTCCACAAACCTTTGTATTGATGCACTATAATTAGATTCGTAACGGAGAATGAAACAATGACCAATGAACTCAAAGCGCTACTTGAGGCCGCAAAGTCGGTTAAAATGACGCCTAAACAACAAGAGGAACAAAGACGAAGCTTTGCATATGGCAACACGAAAATTGAGAATGAACGAATTACCAGGGAAACAATTAACGTGGAAGCTAAGTTATTAAAGGAAATTAATGGCTGAAAATCCTGGCAATGAGCGCCATAGCAAAGCCCAACTTGCTGATATTATTACTGACGAAGATGAGAAAGCTCATCGGGAAGCTCGAAATGGTCTCAATCAATTTGACACTGTTTCTCGGTTAATTGAAGAATGGCAGCAACCTGACAGAAGATTCAGGCTTCGATCTTCCACAATTTTGCATTTACATCGTGATGCCTTAGAGGGAATCAACTCTTATGCAGGAAATTGGCGTCCTGCTGGAGTTAAGATTCAAGGAAGCGGGCATCAACCTGTTGGTGCCCACCTTGTTCCCGAAAAAATTGAAGAGATGTGTGACTATGTTAATGACAATTGAGATAAATCCGCCATTCACCTCGCATCCTACATATTGTGGCGTCTCAACTGGATACACCCATTCTCAGATGGAAATGGAAGAACGGCTCGCGCCTTGTCCTACTTGATCTTGTGTATTCGTCTTGGTTATAAAATACCAGGTGGAAACACCATTCCAGACCAAATTTCGAATGATAAAAACCCATATTACAAAGCCTTAGAGGCAGCTGACCTCGCTTATAAGAACGAAGAAATTGATGTAAGCGAAATGGAAAAAATGCTTAGTGAGATGCTCGCTGGGCAGTTGGGAGGGGTGCTCCAAGACGCTATAGGTAAAGGCAGTGGCTAGGGGGTTATTACTTGCCCTTGCTCTTGCCCCTGCCCGGGTCCTTGCGTTTGCTTTTGCTCTTGGTTCTGGTCTTGCCCTTCGGGGCGGTCTTTTCTTCGGCATACGGGTTGTTGCCGGTGCGCAGGTGGATGCGGATGGGCACGGCGTCCAGTCCGAAGGCTTCGCGCAAGCCGCCGGTGAGGTAGCGTAAATAGCTTTCCGGCAGACCGTCCTGGCGGCTGGAGAACAGGATGAAGGTCGGTGGCCGCGCCTTGGATTGGGTCATGTAGCGCAGCTTGAAGCGGCGGCCTTTGACCATCGGCGGCGGATGGCTTGTCGTCATCCCTTCGAGCCAGCGGTTGATCGACCCGGTTTCAACCCGTTTGTTCCAAATCCTGTGGACCTTGAGCACCGCCGGCAGCAGTTTCTCCAGGCCCTTGCCGGTGAGCGCCGAAAAGGGGACGACGGGAACGCCGCGAACCTGGGGCATGGAGGTCTGCAAGCGGTCTTCGATGCCGCCCATGGCTTTCTTTTTATCCAGGGTGACGTCCCATTTGTTGACGGCGATAATCAGCGCCCGGCCTTCTTCGATGACCAGGCGGGCGATTGACAGGTCTTGTTTTTCCAAGCCGAGCGTTCCGTCCAGCACCAACACCACGACCTCGGCGAAGCGGATGGAATTGAGCGTGTCGCCGACCGACAGCCCCTCCAGTTTCTTTATGACGCGCGCCTTGCGGCGCATCCCGGCGGTGTCGATGAGGCGTATGGCGCGGTCCTTGAAGGTCCATGAAATTGAGATGGAATCCCGGGTGATGCCGGCCTCAGGCCCGGTCAGAACCCTGTCTTCGCCGAGAAGCTTGTTGACGATGGTCGATTTGCCGACATTGGGCCGCCCGACGATGGCCAGTTGCAGGGGGCGGGATTCCCAGTCGTCGTCCGCCCACTCGGTTTCATCATCCGTTTTTTCCGCTTCCGCGGGCTCCGTGGACGCGAACGGCAACAATGCATCGTACAGGCCGTCCAGTCCTTCGCCATGTTCGGCGGAAACCGGTAACGGCTCGCCGAGGCCGAGGCTGTAGGCGTCCAACAGGCCGCCCTGTCCGGCGCCGCCTTCACACTTGTTGGCGACCAGGATCGTCGGCGTTGAATGCTTGCGCAGCCAGGCGGAGAAATGTTGGTCCAAGGGCGTTACCCCGGCGCGGGCATCGATCAGGAATAAGGCGACATCGGCGTCCTCGATGGCGCGTTCGCTTTGGCCGTGCATGCGGGCTTCCAGGCTTTCGTCGCCGGAATCATTCAGCCCGGCGGTGTCGATCAGGGTGAAATTGAGGTCGGCGATGCAGGCGGCGCCTTCGCGGCGGTCGCGGGTGACGCCCGGCGTGTCGTCAACGATAGCCAGCCGCTTGCCGATCAGGCGGTTAAAGAGCGTGGACTTCCCCACATTGGGACGACCGATGACGGCAACGGTGAAAGACATGATATGAAGCAATCGTAGCAGATGTTGATGGGACGCGACCGGCAGAAACGGTTAGCGAAAGGCGACCAAATCGGCGTCGTCGGCGAGGAAATAGACGGTGTTTCCGGCGACGATGGGTGGAATCGAAATCCCGGACGGCAATTTGACGCTGCCGAGGATGCGCCCGGTGTACGGCGAAATGGCCAAGGCCTTGCCATGCGAGCCGGCGGCGATCAGGCGGTCGCTGACCAGGATCGGCCCGGTCCAGATAATGGTTTTTTCCTGGTTCTTGGGGTCTTCGTAGCGCGGCAGCGCCCGGACCCAGTGAATGCCGCCGGTGTTTCGGGAAACGGCGGCGATTTCGGCGTCATTGGTGATGACGAAAATATAGTCGCCGGCGACCCAGGGGCTTTGCGAACCGCCAATTTCTTTCTGCCATAGGCGGCGCCCGTTACGCAGGTCGAAGGCGCCCATGATGCCAGCGTGACTGATGGCGATGACCCGGCCCCGGTCGATCACCGGGCGGCCCCGGATATGGGCCAAATTGGAAACCACATCGGTGCGTTTGATTGAACTCAGACTCTCCTGCCACAGCAATCGGCCGTTTTCAGCCCTCAACGCGACAAGCTCTCCCGACGAGTAGGGAACCACCACGACGCCGTTGTCGACCGCCGGGCTGGCGCCGCCCAGAAGGCTGGCGGATTCCGAAATGCCGGTGTGGGTCCACAATCCTTCGCCGTTGTCTGCGTTCATGGCGAACAGTTTGTTGTCGACAGTGATTACAAACACCCGTCCGCCGCGGACCGTCGGCGCACTGTGCGCCGGGCTGGAGACGCGCTGGCGCCATATTTCAGCGCCGTTGGCGGCATTCAGGGCAATGACCTGGGCGAACCCGGTGCTGACATAAATTCGCCCGCCATCATAGGCGATGCCGCCGGGGATGTGGCCTTCGTCTTCCTCATTGGGGGTCAAGTTCGTTTTCCACAGGCGCTTTCCGTCTTTGATGCCGTAAGCGCTGACCACGGACGCCGAATCAATGACATAAATACGTCCGTTGCCGACCACCGGTGATGAGACCAGACGCTGTTCCCCATTGGAACCAGCGCCGGCATTGACAGACCAGGCTTCGTTGATGACATCCGGCGCCTGCATGTGGTGCATGGCATGATTGGCGAATCCCCCCGATTGCGGCCAGTCGTCGTTAGGGGCGGGCGCCGGCAGAAGAATCTGAACATTCGCCAGCTTCGGATCGGGGCTGAGGGTGCGTTGATGGAGAAGGATCGAAATCCGGTCTCCCTCCAGAGGCGGATCCTTGGCTTTTTCAAACCACTTCAGGGGATTTGAGCAGCCGCTAAGCGCCAGCGCCAACAGGGCGGCAACCGCATAAGCCGGGGGTTTCGCCAGCCAGTTGAATTTTAAGTCGGGTGCCCTCATTCGCTCATATTCCATCTTCGGGAATCACTTGCCCAGAATGGATAGCATTTCCTGGGCCCTGGTGCGAACCCCTTGAGGGGTATCCCTGTCTTTGTCCAGAGCCGAAAACAGTTCTCGCGCTTTAGTCTTGTCGCCGGATCGCATCGACAGCAGGCCGGTGATTTCCTGAGCGCTGAAGCGCCAGGGGTCGGTTTTCGCCATTAATGGCTGCAGGCGTTGTTTCAGGGCCGCGAAATCGGCGCCAGGGGAGTTTAAATCCTGATACGCGCCGAGGATCGTGGCTAAACCCCGGTACAGGGAATCGACAGAGACATCATCGGCCAACACCCGATAGGCCAGGGAGGCATCCAGCGATTTGCCGTTTTGGGCCAAAATCCGGGCCTGGCTGAACCGCGCCAATAGTTGGTAGCCCTTGCTTCCGTCCGCGGCGATGTCGGCGAAGGCCTTGAACGCCGCATCGTTTTTATTGGTGGCGGCGAGTCCCATGGCGGCATGGAAGCGCTCACCGGCGGCGCGGCGGGTGGAAAGGTCGTAATTGCGCCAGCTCTGATAGCCGCCGACGGCAGCGATAATGACGACAACGGCGGCAATCGCGTATTTTCCGTAGGCCTGCCACAGTTGGTGGGCGCGATCCTGGCGCAGTTCCTCATCGATCTCTTGGAAAAGGATATCGTCTTTAGTTTTTTCGGCCACGGGAAAACTCCAAAAGGCGTTGAAGCCGCCTTCCATGTCTTTAATTTCGGGGCTAAAATAGTCTTACAAGGACGGGAAGGCAAACACGCGTTGGTGCAAATTTCGTGTTATTCCCGCCACTTGATGGAACAGCCGATGCTGGCGGTCTGGTCCGCGGGGCCGCGGCCGGTTTCGGCGACCAAGGTCATCGCTTCCAACAGTTCGCGCCGGGTGTCGGCGGCCTCCGCATCGCGGCCCGAGGCATCCAGCCGGCCCCGGTATTGCAGCTCCATGTCCGCATTGAAACCGAAGAAGTCGGGCGTACAGACGGCGCCGTAGGCACGGACGACACTTTGGCTATCGTCGATCACGTAGGGAAAGGTGAACCCCTTTTCCTCAGCGACCGCCCTCATATTATCCATAGAATCTTCCGGATAATCCTCGGGGTCGTTGGACATGATGGCGATGACGCCGAAGCCCAGCGACTGAATTTCCTTGATATCGCGGACCAGGCGTTTGTGGACCGCCTTCACATAAGGGCAGTGGTTGGAAAGAAACATCACCAGCGCGCCCTTTGCGCCCTTGATCGCGTCCAGCGTATAGATTTCGCCGTCGGTGCCCTTAAGGGAAAAACCAGGCGCCTTCCAGCCGAAATCACAAACCGGGGTGGTCGTGGACACCATGCCGTGGGCCTTTCTTGTTCTTGAGATAGTCTTGAGGTGGTTAATTAGCCCAAACCGGGGGGCTGATCAACCTGGGTCAGGGCAAAACTCATATCTGATTCCAGGCAAAGGGCGGTATTCTTTACCTGTCCTTAACCCCACTGGCGCATTATTCAGTGTGGTTTGAATGGGAGTGGACGATGCGGGTTTATGCCGTTCTGGCGTTTGTTATTGTTCTCGGCGGGTGCGCCGCCATTCCCGGCTATGCCCAGGTCGAAGGCGCCATGGTGATCAGCACCGACAAGACCATGAGCGATCACGTGATTTCGTTGACCAGCGGCAAGAACTGTTCGACCCTCCGCACGGAAAATGACCTGACCTACTGCGAAGAGGACGAGCCCAAGATCAAGCAGAACATCTATTGCTACAAGACCTTGGCCACGGTGACCTGTTATGACCGGCCCGATCCCAACCCCGGTCGCAGGCGGATGGATCTCAACGAGCATAACCTCGCCAAATAACGCATTCCTGATTTTTCAGGGTTTGGTCATGGACTCGTAAATGGCGGCGAGCTGTGATCGGTCGACCCCTTCGGGGCGCGGTTCTTTTGTCCACTGGACGTCGTCGTGTCGTCGGTCATGATGCTTTGCCATCAATCTTTCCTAACTCCTTGCCAGTGAACAAAATAACACACGTCACAGTCGTCGCCATTTACGAGTCCATGACCTAAACTGCTTCCATGAGATGGAAATGGATGCTGATCCTGTTCACGGTGGCGGTTCTGGGGCTTTCCGGTTTCGCCGGGTGGTTTTTCTTCGGCGGTCCGGACGACGACCCGACGCGGCGCGCCATGGATGCCCACATTAGCCGCCTTCAGGCTAAAATCCCCGAGGCCGAAGCCGGCAGCGCCAACGCCCAGTTTGCACTGGCGCGGCTATATCACAATGGGGATCACATCGCCGCCGACCCGAAGGCGGCGTATCAGTGGTATGCGAAGGCCGCCGATCAAGGCCATGTCGAGGCCCAGTATTCTATCGGCGCCATGTACGCCAACGGCGATGGCGTTCGCCAGGATTATTTCCGCGCCTCGGAATGGTACCGGCTGGCCGCTAACCTGGGCCGTCATGCGGGCGCCCAGTTGGCCTTGGGCGATCTTTATTTCATGGGCCAGGGCGTCGCCCATGGCTACGCCGAAGCGCTGGCCTGGTACAAAAAATCGGCGCTGCGCGGACACCCGGTCGCCCAGTATCGGCTCGGCGCCATGTACGCCGAAGGCTGGGCCGGAGCCTTCGATCCGGTCGAGGCCTACACCTGGTTTACCCTGGCCATGGCCAAACAAGGCCAAGTCAAAGCCCACGATTCCAGGCTCGACCCCAAGGCCGCCCGCGAGAAATTGGCCGAGGCCATGAACCGGAACCAGATCAACCGCGCGACCGACGCGGCGGCACGCTTTCGTTCGCAAAAATAGGGGGATGTCGAACCCGCCTATTGACCAGCATGGGCGCTTGCCTCACATTCCGGGCGATGAGCACACAGATCAAAGCCGTCACGTTCGATCTTTGGGATACCATTGTCGACGATGATTCCGATGAGCCGAAGCGGCTCGCCCAAGGCTTGCGCCCGAAGCCGGAAGAACGCCGCCATTTGTTGTGGGAAGCGCTAACCCGGCATCAGGAAATCGCCATCGAAGACGTCACCGCCGCCTTCGATGCCGCCGACGCCGCCTTTAACAAAGCCTGGAAAGGCCATTCCATCACCTGGAAAATCGGCGACCGGCTGGCCCGGGCGTTGATGGAACTGGGCCGGACCCTGCCCGACGAAGAGCTGGCGAAACTGGCCGACGATCTGGGCCGGATGGAAGTCGATATCCCGCCCGACCCCATCGACGGCATCGCGGACGCGCTCGAAGAGCTGTCCCGGCGCTACAAGTTATGCATTGTCTCAGACGCCATCGTTACCCCGGCGGACGGGTTGCGCCGGATGCTGGACGGCCACGGCCTCAAGCAATACTTCCAGGGCTTCGCCTTTTCCGACGAAGCCGGCCATTCCAAACCGCACGCCGATATGTTCAATTCCGCCGCCCGCCAGTTGGGCGTTGAGGTGACCGAGATGATCCACGTCGGCGACCGTGACCATAACGACATCAAGGGGCCGCAGGCCTTAGGCATGAAGGCGGTGTTGTTCACGGCGACCCGCGACGACGATAAGGACTCCACATCGGCCGACGCCATTTGCGAACGCGCTGGCGATCTTCCCGCAATGATCAACGGACTTGCGTCATGAGTAACGAACCCAAATTTCTGGTGGTTGACGGTTATCGGAAGGCCGCCCGCGACGAATTGGCCGCCGGCGGCGCCGGCGTTGCCGGTGATCTGTACGTGGCGATGCTGGAAAAGGCGTCGCCGGGTGCCAAGTGCGATATCGTTTATCCCAGTGACCCCGGCGTCGAACTGCCCAAGGGCGGGACGCTTTCGGATTATGACGGCATCGCCTGGACCGGGTGCAGCCTGACCATCTTCCACGATATTCCTGAAGTCCGTACCCAGATCGATTTCGCCCGCGCCTGTTACAAGGCCGGCGTGCCCGCGTTTGGAACCTGCTGGGGGGCGCAGATGGCCGTTGTCGCCGCCGGCGGTACGTGTGCGGTAAATCCCAAGGGGCGCGAGATGGGCATCGCCCGCAAGATCGCGCTGACCCCCGAAGGCCGCGCGCATCCGCTCTATGAGGGCAAGTCCGACGTCTTCGACGCCTTCATCAGCCACGATGATGAGATCACCAGCCTTCCCGAGGGCGCGGTGCGGCTGTCAGGCAACGCCTTTACCCATGTCCAGTCGGTGTCCGTGGATTTTGACGGCGGCACCTTCTGGGGGCTGCAGTACCACCCGGAATACGATCTCCATGAAATGGCGCGGCTGACCTGGTGCCGCATCGACAAGATGATCGGGCTCGGCCTGTTGACCGACCGCGAAACCGGCGAGGCCCATGTGGAATTGCTGGAAGGCCTGCATCAGGACCCCAGCCGCAAGGACTTGGCGTGGAAGCTGGCTGTCGATGCCGACATCCTGGACGGGGAATACCGCCAGACCGAGACCCGCAACTGGATCAAGCACCTGGTGCTGCCGACGATGGCGCAACGGCGGTAGAGGTTTCTAGAAAATGGATTTGCTGCAGCCACCCTTCATGACGGACCTCCGGTCCCCCTCAGGGTGAGGCGTAACAACTCATCCCGAGCCGCGAGCTGCTGAAAAACCCATGATTTGGTTGAGTGAGCCTTCGAGACGGACCTCCGGTCCTCCTCGGGGTGAGGAATAAGCTATTGTAATTCCTCATCCTGAGCCGGGCGCGCAAGCGGCCGAGTCGAAGGATTGTTACCGCAAAACTCCTTTCTCAGAAGACAGCTAAAGCCCCTTCAGCCATTCGATGATCCGTTCGGCGCCGATCCTCGGCGTCGCCATGTGGCCGCCCCCGACGACGACGTAGAGATTCTTGGGGTGCGCCGGCGCCTTATTGAACGCGTAATCCTCGTTGTCGCCTCGCTTGAGAATGTTATCATTCTCACCGACGATCCACATCAGCGCCGTGCCGGGCTTTAGGGCGGCGGCGTTCTTGGGAAATATCGCCGGACCCTCGGGGTCGAACCAGCTCAGGTAGACAGAGGCCTTGGTGGTGATGGAATTGCCCGTGCCCTGGTTGAAATCATTAAACGCAGTCACCTCGTCGCCACGGCCGGCGGCAACCATCTCACGGGCTCGCCGGTAGTCGTGACCGACCTGCTTCTGGAAGCCGGCAACATCGGGCACGTGGCCGGGCGCCATGGCGAGGATTCCGGCAATGCCATCTCGCCGCGCGCCATAACCGAGCGCCGCGTTGGCGCCCATCGAGTGGCCACCGACGACGATCCGGGTCGCGCCCTTGGCCTTCAGTTCCTTCACCGCCTCGTCGATGTCGGCCATCGAGGCCTCGTAGTCCTTGTCGAGGCCGCGCGAGCGCGACCACGCCATGTCGGGGGCGGCGACGATAAAACCGGCATCTTCAAGGGTAGAAATTAATTTTCCAATCGGCGACTTGGCCTTCGCCGTGCCGCCCTTGCCGTGCATCAGAATAACGCCGGTCTTGGCGTCGGCGGCGCCGGAAAAACCGGCAACGCCAAACGCCACGAGTAAAATCAAAATAAAACGAAAAGTCCTCATTATCACGATCTCCCCCTGTCAGAGTGTCAGCCTATCCGGCCTTCCATGGCGGCGTCCAGAATTTGGCGCATTTCCTTGACCCCGGCGGCGATCGGGTTGGTCGGCGCCGTCGGGTCCTTGGCGGCCATTTCCGAAATATCGTCGAGCCGGTCAGGATCGACGCCAAGTTCGGCGGCGGTGTGGACTATGTTAAATTTCCGGCGGAGTTCCAGCGTCCAGTCCAGGACCGCCCGAAAAGACGGTTTCTTGAGGCCGATGAAACCTCCCAACATGGCCATTTTGTCTTCGATGGCGGTGCGGTTGAATTCCAGCACATACGGCGTAAACACGGCATTGGTCAGCCCGTGGTGGGTGTCGAAGACGGCGCCGACGGGATGGCTGAGGCTGTGGATGGCGCCCAATCCCTTTTGGAACGCCGTCGCCCCCATGGCGGCGGCGGCCATCATATGGGCGCGGGCTTCCAGATCCTGGCCGTCCTTGACGGCTTTCGCCAGCCAGTCGTGAACCAGCCGCAGGCCTTCCAACGCGATGCCGTCGGCCATCGGGTGATAGCCATTGACGCAAAACGCCTCAAGACAATGGGCCAGGGCATCCATGCCGGTGGCCGCCGTCAGGTGGGGCGGCAGGCCGGTGACCAGCACCGGGTCGCAGATCACCAGTTCCGGCAACATCCGGGGGTGAAACAGAATTTTTTTGGTCTCATTGTCTTCGTCGATGACGACGGTGGCGCGGCCGACTTCCGACCCGGTGCCCGATGTCGTCGGCACCGCGACGACGGGGGCGATGGCGTCGGTTTCGGCGCGTTTCCAGTTGTCGCCGATATCCTCGAAATCCCACAGCCCGCGTTTTTGCCCGGCCATGAAGGCGATGGTCTTGCCGGCGTCCATGGCGCTGCCGCCGCCAAAGGCGATAACCCCGTCGTGGCCGCCCTCGTGGAAGGCGCGCAATCCATCGGAAATATTCTTGCTGACCGGATTAGGCTTGATGTCGGAAAATAACCCTGTCGGCAAATCGGCGTCGTTGTTGGCGGTAATGGCCTCAACAACCATAGCGCGCCCCGCCAGCCCCGGATCGGTCACCAGCATCGGCCTCGACATGCCCAGGTTCTTGCAGCAATCGGGCAGTTCTGAAATGCGCCCGACGCCGAATCGAATGGTGGTCGGGTAATTCCAGTTGCCGGTGAGGGCGAATTTTCCAGTCATCAAGATACCTCAGATTTTCGTTTTTAGGTGAAAGGATTTCGGCCGGGTGAGGCTGTCATACCCCATCGCCGACAATGTGCAACCGCGACCGGACTGTTTAACCCCGGTCCAGGCCAGGGCCGGGTCCAGGTAATCGCAACGGTTCTGGAACCAGGTGCCGGTGGCGATGCGATCACCGATGCCGAGCGCGGCGCCGTCGTCGGTGGTCCACACCGATGCCGTCAGGCCGAAGCGGCTATTGTTCATCAATTCGACGGCTTGGTCGTCGGAGGTGACTTTCATGATCCCAACCACCGGGCCGAAGCTTTCTTCCGTCATCACCGCCATCTCATGATTGACGTTGATCAGCACCTGCGGCGCCATATAGGGCGTACCAGGGGCGTCGGCGGGGAATGTACCGGGGTCGATCAGGGCCTTGGCCCCCGATTTGACGGCGGCGCCGATCTGGGCGCGGACAAAATCGGCGGCGCCCGCCCGCACCATCGGCCCCAGCGTGGTTTCGGGATCGGTGGGGTTGCCGAGGACGTATTGGCCGGCAAGGTCGGTGAAGCCATCGATAAAATCGTCATACACCGCGCCATCAACGTAGATGCGCTCAATCCCGCAGCACGATTGCCCGGAATTGAAAAAAGCGCCATCAACCAGGTTCTCCACCGCATAGGCGATGTCGGCGTCGGCGCGGACGTAGGCCGGGTCCTTGCCGCCCAGTTCCAGCCCGACGCCAATGAACCGCCCGGCCGCGGCGGCCTCAACCATTTCGCCACCAGGCACGGAACCGGTGAAGGCGACGAAGTTGACTTGCGCATCCTTGATGATGCGTTCGGTGGCGGCGTGATCCAGGTGCAGGAATTGAAAAACCCCGGTCGGCAGACCGGCGGCGGCGAAGGCCTCGGCGTACCGCTCGGCGGCCAGCGGCGTCTGCCCCGAATGCTTCAGGATCACCGTGTTGCCGGCCATCAGCGCCGGAATGATGGTGTTCACCGAGGTCAGAAAGGGGTAGTTCCAGGGCGCGATGACAAAGACCACGCCCAAGGCCTGATGCCGAATGAAACGGGTGAAGCCGTTTTTTTGTTCGGCTTGGGTGTCCCGTATGGCGTCCGGGGCGACGGCGATCATGTGCCGGGCGCGTTCCTCCAGGCCATTGACCTCCCCGGCGGCGTAACGGATCGGCCGGCCCATCTGCCAGGTGATTTCCTTGGCGATGGGGTCTTTTTCGGCGACCATGGCGTCGATGGCACGACCGCAAAGCGCGGCGCGTTCTTCGATGGAAACCTCGCGCCAGACCTCGGCGGCGCGCACCGCTTGCGTTAGGGCGCTGGCGATATCGGTTTCGTCCGCAAACGAACGCTCCACGTAGATGCTGCCATCCACGGGGGAGATGGTTTTCAAGGCGCTGGTCATAACGATACGGCTGGCCTTCTTATTCTGAATGAATTATCAGGCCCCGTTATAACCCAGAATAAACTCGGCGTCCTCTAGGTAAATTCAATCGGGCAGGCTGAATAGACCGTGGCGGACGCTTTCCATCATTTTGCCGAACTGATCGGCATTGACGTGGACCAGGGTGGCGTGGTCACCGGCCTCGAAATAGACGTCTTCTTTACCGGTCAGGCTGTCGTCCATCAGAACGTCCACCCCATAGGCTTTGCCGATCGGAGGAATGGCGCCGAGTTCGCAATCGCAGAACAGGGACTCGACTTCTTCTTCCGTCGCCAGCCTGACTTCGTGATCGAGAATGGCCTCGATATCGTCAAAACTGATATGCCGGGAGGCCGGCAGCACCGCCAGAAGATAATCGTCCTCCTCTTTCAACAGAACCGCCTTGGCGATGTTTGCGCCTGGAATATGGCTGGCCTGGGCGGTTTTGGTTGAAGAAAGGGTGTAAGGATGGGCGAGCGTGTCGTAGCTGATGTCGTTTTCGGACAAGTACTGTTTTAGGGAAATGGCGATGGCCATGATGCACCTCCTATCTAGGCGAAGGCAGCCCGCATGCGGAAACACCGGGCGCCCCCGGCGGCTTGCAGTATAGCACAGAAACGAGCCCAAATATATTGACTTGGGTTAGGCCGCACCGCTTTCGACGCCCATTTCCGTGAGCGTTTCCCTGATGGCGTCGAGGGCACCATTCATGACCTTGGCGTCCAGGTGGCCGATGCAGCCGATGCGGAAACTGGGGGCGACGGTCAGCTTGCCGGGATAGATCACGTAACCGCGCCCGGCCAGGGCATCGTAAAATGCCTGGAAGTCGAACTTCGGGTCGGCGGGCATCTTGAAGGTGATAATGATCGGCGCTTGCAAGTCGTCCGCCAACAGGGTCTCGAACCCCAATTCCCGCATGCCGGAAATGAGAATTTTGCCATTGGCGGCGTACCGGGCGTTTCGGCCTTCGACGCCGCCTTCGGCGTCGAACTGTTCCAACGCCGCATCGAAGGCGCAGATCACGTGGGTCGGCGGGGTGAACCGCCACTGGCCGTTTTTCTCCATCGCCAGCCATTGATCGTAGAGATCGAGACTGAGGGCATGGGCGTTGCCTTTGCATTTTTCCAACGCCGATTGCCGGATGATGGCGAAACCCATGCCGGGGACGCCTTCGAGACATTTGTTGGACGACGCCATCAAGGCGTCGAAAGGAACCTCGGCGGCGTTGATCGGCAGCGCCCCGAAGGCGCTCATGGCGTCGATGATCAGGCGGCGGCCATTGTCGGCAGTGATGCGGGCAATGCCGGCGATGGGGTTGAGGATACCCGACGTGGTCTCACAATAGACGCAGACCACATGGGTGATGGCGGCGTCGGCCTTGAGGGCGGCGTCCAGGTCATCCAGGCCGGGGGGGGTATCTTCCGGCGTTTCCAGGGTGGTGTAGGCGCGTCCGGCGTAGTCGAGGATTTTTGCCATGCGGCTGCCGTAGGCGCCGTTGATCAGCACCAGGGCCTTATCATTCTTGGCGATCAGGGTGCCGAGGGTGGCTTCAACGGCGAAGGTGCCGCTGCCCTGCACCGGCACGCAAACGTGACTGCCGACTCCACCGGCGATGGCGACGAGGCGGTCGCGGACGCGCCTGTTGGTTTCAGTAAAAGCGGCGTCGCGCGAGCCCCAATCGTGCAGCATCGCCTGTTTGGTCTTGGCCGACGTGGTCAGTGGGCCTGGGGTCAGCAGCCAGGGGTCTTTGCTGGCCAAAGGGGGTTCAGATTCAGTCATTAAAACACCTCTATTATTACTTATTAACGCTTGCGCCAGGCCTGGGTCCTGCGCGCCAGGCTGCGGGTCAACAGCGAATGGATCAGGCGCACGCCGGCGGCGGTGATGACGATCATCATGCCCATGGCGGCGGCGGGAGCGGTATCGCCGGCATCGTCCATGTTCAGCACCGCCACCGACGCCAGCGTGGTGTCCGGCGAATACAGGAACACCACGGCCGACACCGTGGTCATGGCGTTGACGAACAGGTACATGGAAATATCCAGAATCGCCGGCACGCACACCGGCACCGTGACGCGGCGGAAGGTTTTGTAGAACGGCACCTTCAACGACGCCGACACGGATTCGAATTCCGGGTCCATCTGTTTCAGGGCGGTCACCGCGGTCAAATGCGCTACCGTATAAAAGTGGGTGACGGTGCAAATAACCAGGATCGGCATGGTGTGATAGAGGAAGCCGAGCGGATTGTCGGGGTGATTGAAAAAGAAAATGTAGGCGAGCCCCAACACCAGCCCCGGCACCGCCATCGGCATGATGCAGAGGAATTGCATGGCGCTGCGCCCGGCCTGGAAGCCGTTGCTCTTTTCGACCAGATAGGCGCCGATAAAGATCATCACGGTGCCGACGACGGCGGTCCACGATGCCAGCTCGATGGAATTGAAATATGACGCCCAGCCACCGCCGTCCATCAGGTCGAACTGATAATTTTTCAATCCCAGGGTCAGGTCATAAGGCCAGAACTTGACGAAGGAAGCGAAGAAGGCCATGCCCAGGATGGCCAGGATAATGAAGCCGACAAGGCCGCAAAACCCCAACATCGCCATGTCGAAGCCCCGGGAAGGTTTGGGCACGTAGGGAACCGCCCGCGTCGACAGCATCGCCACCTGCTTGCGCTGGACAAGGCGGTCGGCGAAAAAGGCCAGCACCGCAGGCACCAGCAGCACCATGGAGACCACCGCCCCCATCTCAAAATCCTGCCTGCCGACGACTTGTTTGTAGACGTCGGTGGCGAGCACGTTGTACTTGCCGCCCAACACCTTGGGCACGCCGAAATCGGTAATCACCAGGGTAAAGGTAACGAAAAACGCCGACACCAGGCCATAGCGCATGCCGGGCAGGGTGACGGTGAAGAAGGTCTTGAGCTTGCTGGCGCCGAGCGCTTCGGAAGCCTCATAAAGCCGGGCGTCGCTCATCGCCATGGCGATCAGCATGATGGTCATGGCATGGGGGAAGACATAGATGATCTCCCCCATGACGATGCCGATAGGGCCGTAAATCTCATAACCGAAAAGCCAGCTTGTAATGACGCCCTGCTTGCCGAAAAAGTAGACCAGTGAGATCGCCGGCAATAATGACGGCATCAGGATCGGCACCAGGGCGATGCCCTTGAACAGGCTTTTGAACGGCATGCACGACCGGGTCAGCCCATAGGCAAAGGTGAACGCCAGAATGAGAACGATCCCCGATGTCCACAGCGTGATGACCAGGCTGTTCTGGATCGAATAGAACAGCGCCGGGGTCGAGAAGAATTCCGTGAAATTGGCGAGGCCGGTGAAGGTTCCATCCTTGTCCTGGAAACCTTTCGACATCAAAAAATAAAGCGGCAACAGGATGGAGACGGTCAGGAACAACGCAATGGCGAGCAGGATGCCGCGCATGATCCAGTCTTCGCGGCTGACCTTTTCCTTCACCGCAAGGCCGGACAGGGCAGGGGCGAGGGTGGCGGTCCCGGTCATCGCCTTAGACCGTCTCGTCGCTGTGAATGAAGGCTTCCCCATAGATCCGGATCAGATCGGCGGGAAAGGAAACAACCACGTCGCGGCCTTCGGAAATATCGAGATCCCGCATCAGGTTAATGGAAAAATCAGCGCGGAATCCGGTCCGGTCCGGCCCTTGGGTATGCAGCGATATCCGATAGAACGAGCCCAGGAATTCCAAATTATCGACCACCGCCGGAACGGCATTGTCGGTATCCCTGGTCACCCCGCGGGTGACGACGTCTTCGGGGCGGATGCAGATGGTGATTGCCTCACCCGGGGCGGCGCCGCCGTCGTCGGTGTTGCCATTGGCGGCCAATTCGATACCGTCCAGTTTGACACGGCCCTTACCATTGGCGGTTCCGGCGAGAAAATTCATGGTGCCGACGAAATCGGCGACAAAGGGGCTTTTGGGGCGGCTGTAGATATCTTCGGGGGTGCCGACTTGTTCGATCACGCCTTCGTTCATGACGACGATCCTGTCGGCCATGGTCAGGGCTTCTTCCTGGTCGTGGGTGACCATGATGGTGGTGACGCCGAGCTTGAGTTGCAGGTCCTTGATCTCGTGGCGCAGTCTGGCGCGCACCTTGGCGTCCAGCGCGCTTAAGGGCTCATCCAGCAGCAACAGGCCCGGTGATGTCGCCAACGCGCGGGCCAGGGCGACGCGCTGTTGTTGCCCGCCGGACAGTTGCGCCGGGTATTTGTCACCCTGTTCGGGCATACCGACCAGTAGCAGAAGCTCGGTGACTTTAGCCGCAATTTCCGGTTTCGGGGTTTTGCGGTTTTCCAGCCCATAGGCGACGTTGCGGTTAACCGTCAGGTTGGGGAACAGGGCGTAGGACTGGAACACGATGCCGAAGTCGCGTTCCGACGGCGGCAGCCCGGAAATATCACGCCCGGCCTGTTCGATGCGGCCAAACGTCTGAATATCCAGGCCGGCGATGGCGCGAAGCAACGTCGTCTTGCCGCAGCCGGACGGGCCGAGGAAGCAGACAAATTCACCCTCGAAGACCTCCAGCGAGATATTTTTCAACGCCGTGAAGTCGCCGAATTTCTTGGTCAGGTTTTCAACTTTAAGATAGGCGCCGTTATCGGCCATCGGTTTCCCTTCGTCCCCATGGACTAAAGCAAACCCCAGCCGCCCGGTCAAAGGGAACGGCTGGGGTGCTTTTCTACCCGCTTTCGAAGGAAGCCTTACTACTTTTTCGGATCCGACTTGGCGTCGTATTTATCCCGCCATTTGTTGAGAATGCGGTCTTGGTTTTTGGCCGCCCAGGCAAAATCGTTCTGGATCATCTTCTCCAGGATCCCCGGCGGGAAGTTCTTCACCGGCTTGGCAATCCCCGGCATGGCGACGACGGCGTATTCTTCGTTGTAGATTTTCATCGCCTTCGCCGATACCGACCAATCCGCTAGCATGCGCGCGGCGGCCAGGTTCTTGGTATTTTTGACGATGGCAAACGACTCCAGGTCCCAACCGACGCCTTCAGAGGGGGCGATGACCTCAATCGGGGCGCCGCCGCTTTTGGACTTGGCGCCACGATAGGCGAAGGAAATGCCGACCGGGACTTCGCCACTGGCGGCAAGCTTGCACGGCGCCGAGCCCGAATGGGTGTAGCGCGAAATGTTCACGTGCAGGGCGTCCATGAATTTCCAGGCATTGTCTTCGCCCATCAACTGCATCCAGCTGGACACATCCAGGAAGCCGGTGCCCGATGAATTCGGGTTCGGCATAATCACATGGCCCTTGTAGACTGGTTTTGTCAGGTCGGCCCAGGAAGTCGGTAACGGCAGCTTGTATTTGCCGGCTTCGACGGTGTTGAAGCAGACCGACGCGATCCAGGCGCGTTGGCCGACCCACTGCGGCGGATTGTTTTTCTGGTCGTAATAGAGCTTGCCGAGTTTCTCGATGCCCTTCGGCGCATAGCCTTGGAAGTACCCTTCGTTGCTCAGCTTCATCAGGCTGGTGGCGGCCAGGCCCCAGACGATATCGGCCTTGGGGTTGTTTTTTTCGGCCATCAGCTTCGAGGTCATGATGCCGGTTGAATCGCGCACCCACTTGATGTTGACGTCGGGGTAATCGCCCTCGAAGGCCTTCTTGAACTTGGCAAGTTCATCGGCCTCGATGGCGGTGTAGACCAGAAGGTCGGTCTTGGCCTGAGCCCCGCTGGCGCCAAGGCCGAGGACCAGCAGACCACCGGCGGTAATAGCCGCCAGTTGCTTTAAAAATTTACTACGCATGAAATGTTACTCCATCTCCCTTGGTTAAAACCGGCGGCCGGATTGGGTTGGGCCACATGCCGGCATTTTTAAAGTCTGTCCAGGCAGCTTTGGGCGTTTAAAATAACCCCCCGAACCTTTGGGGGAAGCCGTCTGGAAGCAACCGGTATTATTCCATAGCTGGGAATTTTATTCCACGGAAATCAGGGGCTTTCCGTTAATTGGCTGAGGGGATAATGGGCGCGAGTTCCGCGGAAATATGAACAGGGGCCTTGCCCGGCCCACTGGCGTAGACGTTCTGGTTGAAGACGTTCTGCATGAAAAAAAGGCTGATGAAGCAGACGATGCCGGCGATCACGGGCGTCACTACCCATCCGGCGCCGATGGAGCCCAAAACCGGCCAGCGGATGCCACGCCCGCCCTTGAGAAAGGCAATGCCGAGGACGGCGCCGACGACGGCTTGCGAGCTGGACACCGGAACCAGGGGGATCGACGGCAGGCCGTAGGATATCAGGAACCTTTCCAGACCCTGGCTGGCGAACAGGAACAACACCAGCGAATGCGCCATCACCACGACCCAGGCGGCGACCGGCGATAACGGCATGATGTTGGTGCCGACGGTCATCATCACCCGTTTGGAATAGGTTATGACGCCGATGCCGATGGCGATGGCGCCCAACAGGAAAAGCTGTTGGATTGATGTAAACGTGAACAACCCGGCGAATTTTATGTCGGTGAATGGCGACGATGGCACGAACACGCCCATGACATTGCCGATGTTGTTGGCGCCCAGACTGTAAGACCCGAAGGCGCCGGCCAGCATCAGCCCCAAACGGGTATAGGCATCGCTGCGCAGCAGGTGCAGCTTGGCCCTGGATAACACCGCCGTCGTCAACTTGAACAGGCCCATGGCGATGATCGCGGCCAGGATCGGGCAGACCACCCAGGTCGTCAGAATTATAACCAGTGAGCCTGGATCGGTGGCGGTGCCGCTGAACAGGTTCCAGCCGATGATGGCGCCGACGATGGCCTGGGTGGTGGACACCGGCAATCCCGCCTTGGTCATCAGGTAGACCGCCAGGGCGGCGGAAAATGCCGCCACGAAGGATCCGGCCAGGGCGTTGATGGCGCCCAGCTTTCCCAGTGTCCCGGCGGCGCCGGCGCCGGAATAGACGGCGCCCAGGATGACGAAGATCGAACAAACAATCGCCGCCGTCGAAAACCGGATCATGCGGGTGCCGACGGCGGTGCCGAACACGTTGGCGGCATCGTTGGCGCCCAGCGCCCAACCCAGGAACAATCCGCTGGTCAGGAATAATATTATAGAAATTTCCATGATCCGCCGCCCTTATACGAACCGCTCAAATGGTTCGCTTGATGGTGTAAATTGCAAGGCGGTCGGCGACATCTTCGGCCCAATCGGGGATGTTGTCGATATGCTCGACGAAGTTACGCAGGTGCGTTCTGCGGCTGAGCTCCAGGTCGGAGCCGAAAATCGCCTGTTTCAGCTTGGTGCTGACCTTGTCGGCTTCCTTTTCGAAGAACATGACCTTGTGGTTGTGATCGTTGACGGTCTCGATATTGCGGAAAAAGCCCCGTGCCGCCAGGACCAGGGAATCGACGGACTGTGTCGCCATGTCAGTCAAGGTTTCGAAATCGTTGTGGAATATTTCAGGGATGTCCGGCTTTTCAATAAAGAAAGCCCACAATGCGCCTTCGTAGAGGTTCAGCAACCGGTCCAGGTTTTCGATCAACCCCAGTACGTCGCCACGGGAGTCGGGGATCAGGGTCTGTGCGTACAGCTTGGTTTCGATGGTGCGGCGAAGGCGATCGGCATCGCTTTCCATCTTGTTGACGTCCTGGAGCCTGCTCTCGAAATCATCGGTGCAGCCTTCTTTGAGGTAGACCTTGATGGCGATCTTGAACAAAAGCGAACACTGCGACAACTTGTCCAGGAAGTCGTCGATCTCGCCTTCCAGGGCGCGGGTGCGACCGAATATTGAAATTTTCCTGGTTAGTTCCATCATTCATCCCTCCCATGAAACCCCACAACACACCGCCGTTCCCGAGGGTATAAGCACCCTTCGGGTCAATGGCCGCAAAACAATCGCAAGGTCAGATTGTCCAGTATCGTAGATTTACAGGAAGGGGCCGTCAATCTGCGACGAGCAACTCGCCGTTACGCATGCAGGTTGCCTCGGCCAGTTCAACAAACATCCCGGTGATGCTTTCGGGTGTATGCACGGTATCGGGGTCTTCGCCGGGGAAGGCGGTGGCCCGCATCGCGGTGCGGGTGGGGCCGGGGTTGATCAGGTTGACCCGGACATTGGTTATTTCCACTTCCGCGGCGTAAATCATCGCCATCATTTCAAGCGCCGCCTTGGACACCGCGTAGGTTCCCCAATAGGCCCGGGGCGTGCGGCCGACTGCGGAGGAGACGAACATGGCGCGCCCGGCATCGGATGCCTTCAGCAATGGGTCGATGGACCGGATCAGACGCCAGTTGGCGGTGACGTTGACATCCATGACCCTCCCCCATTCCTCGGGCTGGATGTGGCCCAAGGGGCTGAGGGTGCCCAGTTGACCGGCATTGCCGACGAGAATGTCGAGCTTCTTGAAACGCTTGAAGATGGCGGCGCCTAATTGGTCGATGGCGTCAAAATCGGTCAGGTCGAGAGGCACCAGGGTCGCCGGGTCGCCGGTGATTTTCTGGATTTCATCGTCGATTTCCTCCAACGCGCCCGGGGTTCTGGCGGTGAGCACCAAATGCGCGCCTTCCTGGGCGAAGCGCCTGGCGACGGCGGCGCCGATGCCGCGCGACGCCCCCGTAATCAGGGCAATCCGTCCCTCAAGACGGCCGCCGGTGGATTCCGGTTTGGACATCGTCAATCGTGTTCGTCGAGCAACGACAACTGGCGATGGTCGGGGTCTTTTTCGTGATCGACCAGGGGGATCGGATAGTCGCCGGTGAAGCACGCATCGCAGTACTGCGGCACGACTATATCGCGACCTTCTTCGCCCAGTGCCCGGTAAAGACCGTCGTTGGAAATAAACGCCAAGGTATCGACGCCGATATGCTTGGCCATGGCTTCCAGGTCGTATTGGGCGGCCAACAGTTCGCTTTGCTGGGGGGTGTCAATGCCATAGAAGCAGGGGTGCGCCGTCGGCGGGCTGGAAATCCGCATGTGCACCTCTGTCGCCCCGGCGCTGCGGACCATTTCGACGATCTTGACGCTGGTGGTGCCGCGAACAATAGAATCATCCACCAACACCACCCGCTTGCCCTTCAGGCCGGCGGCGTTGGCGTTGTGTTTGAGACGGACGCCGAGATGGCGGATTTGGTCGCTGGGTTCAATAAACGTGCGCCCGACATAATGGTTGCGAATGATCCCCAATTCGAACGGAAGGTTTGCTTCGCGGGCATAGCCGATGGCCGCGGGGACACCGGAATCGGGAACCGGCACCACCAGATCGGCGTCCACAGGGCTTTCCCGGGCCAATTCGGCGCCGATGGCCTTGCGCACATCATAGACGCTGCGGCCTTCCATGACGCTGTCGGGCCTGGCGAAGTAAATATATTCAAAAATGCAGAACCGATTGGGGGTTTTGTTGAAGGGCTTCAGGCTATGCAGGCCTTTGTCGTCAATGACGACGATCTCTCCGGGTTCCACATCACGCACGAATTCGGCGCCGATGATGTCGAGCGCACAAGTTTCCGATGACAAAATCCAGGCATCGTCGAGGCGTCCCAAAACCAATGGCCGGACCCCGTGCGGATCGCGCAGGCCGATCATTTTTTTCTGGGTAATGGTGAGCAGGGAATAGGCGCCTTCGATCTGGGTGAGGGCATCGGTGATGCGGTCGACGACGCGGCCATATTCGCTGATCGCGATCAGGTGGATGATGGCTTCGGTGTCGCTGGTGGATTGGAAGATACAGCCCCGTTGGACCAGTTCCTTGCGAATCTTGTAGGCATTGGTGAGGTTGCCGTTGTGGGCGATGGCCAGGCCGCCGAACTTGAAGTCGGCAAACAACGGCTGAATATTACGGAGTATCGTGCCGCCGGTGGTCGAATAGCGAACGTGGCCGATGGCCATGTTGCCTTTAAGCTGGGCCATGGTTTCGGTCGAATTGAAGTTATCACCGACCAGACCCAGCGCCCGGTGGCTGTGAAACTGTTCCCCGTCGTAGGCGACGATGCCGGCGGCTTCCTGGCCCCGGTGCTGCAAGGCGTGCAAGCCAAGGGCGGTATGAGTGGCGGCATCGACCATGCCGTAGATACCGAACAGGCCGCATTCCTCCTCGGGAAGCACGAGGTCTTTACTGTTTCTGGATAGTGTCATTCAGACGATCCATTTCCTGGCGATTTTTTTTACCGTAGCCATCGGGGTCTTCGGCTTTCTCGCTTTTCGGCTGGGGCATCACCAATTCCTGCGTGACCTTGCGGTTGCCGACGATTTTTTTGCCCTTTTCGGTCTTTTTGGCATTTTTCCCGTCGGCGTTCTTGGCGCCAGCCCCCGTTATGGCACCAAGGTTTTCAGGAATCAACGCTGCTAATGCCACGGCGGCGGGCGCAATCAGTTCCATGGACCGTGCATTGCGGACCCATTTCGGCTGTTGGTCCTCTGGATAGATCATACCGACACCGACATACCCGACCACCGCGATCAACGCGCCACGGGCCAAACCGAACAAAAACCCCAGCGACCGGTCGACGGCGCCAAGCGCGCTGTCCTTCACCTTTTTCGATATTCGCCGCGTGATCAGGGACAGAAAAACCAGAGAGACGACAAAAATGATAATGCCGGCGGCGAAGTCGGCGAGGATGTTGATGGTGGTCAGTTGCCGGGCGAAGGGCTGGGCAATGGGAAAACCGTAGACAGTGGCGAAAATGGCCCCGCCCCAGCCGGCGATGGACAGCACCTCATGCACCAGACCTCGCATATAGGCGAACACCGCCGATATCACCAGCAATATCCCGACGCCGATATCCAGTCCGTTGAGGACGAATGGGGCGACCGGATTATCCATGCCGCGAATGCTTTCGAGGCTGATTATCGGCGCCGTCGCTGAATAGGGCAAGCAGGTCTTCGACGCGGGAGACTTCGGTGATTTTCATGTCCCCCTGGCTGGGGCTGCCCCCGGATGTTGCGCCTTGTTTGCTTCTCGGCGGCGTCGGAATAACGGCGCGGCTGAAGCCCAGTTTAGAGGCTTCCTTGAGGCGGGCATTGATCTGCGGCACGGCGCGAATTTCGCCGGAAAGGCCGATTTCACCGAAGACCACCGTTCCCGGCGGCATCGGCACGCCGCTTAACGAAGACATCAAGGCGGCGGCGACGGCAAGGTCGGCGGCCGGCTCGCTGATCTTCAAGCCGCCGGCGACGTTCATGTAAACATCCATGCCGCCAAGGGCGAGACCGGCGCGGGTTTCGAGAACCGCCATGATCATCGCTAATCTGCCGGAATCCCAGCCGACGACCGCGCGCCTCGGCGT
The DNA here is from genome assembly GCA_027624235.1 of Pseudomonadota bacterium. Taxonomy (GTDB): domain Bacteria; phylum Pseudomonadota; class Alphaproteobacteria; order Rhodospirillales; family Casp-alpha2; genus Casp-alpha2. The sequence continues at coordinate 31,793 of JAQBYB010000017.1, forward strand.
TCCCAGCGACGACGGCGTGCAGAGCGATTGAATTTCGACGAGCAGCGGACGGGTGCCTTCCATGCCAGCGAAGACGCTGGCGCCGGCGACTTCGCCCTCGCGGTCGGCCAGGAATAACGCCGACGGGTTGGCGACTTCGGCCAGCCCCTTGCCGGTCATCTCGAAGACGCCGATCTCATCGGTCGGTCCATAGCGGTTCTTGACCGATCTCAGAATTCTGAATTGATGGCTGCGGTCGCCTTCGAAATACAGCACGGTATCGACCATATGTTCCAATATCCGGGGACCGGCGATCTGGCCATCCTTGGTGACGTGGCCGACCAGGATCAGGGCAAACCCCCGGCGCTTGGCCAGGCGGATCAATTCCTGGGCCGAGGTGCGGACCTGGGCGACCGTGCCCGGCGCCGAATCGAGACTGTCGACGTACATGGTCTGGATGGAATCGATAATCACCATGTCCGGGCCACCGGCAACGTCCAGCGACGAGACGATATCGCGCACCGACGTTGCCGCCGCCAGGGCGACGGTGGCGCCGGCGACATCGAGGCGGTCGGCGCGCAGGCGCAATTGATCGATGGCCTCCTCGCCGGAGATATAGACAGGCGTCTGGGATTTTGAAATCGCCGCCGCGACTTGCAGCAGCAGCGTCGATTTGCCGATACCGGGGTCGCCGCCGACCAGCAACGCCGATCCGGCGACCATGCCGCCGCCGGTAACGCGGTCGAATTCCATGATCCCGCTGATTTGCCGGGGCGGGTGTTCGGTTTCGCCCTTGAGGCCCTGGAATTTTATTTTGTGGCCCTTTTTACCGCCCAGCCCCTTGGGTGCGGACTCAGGCGCGGCTTCCTCGACCAGGGTATTCCATTCCCCGCATCCGTCGCACCGCCCCGACCACTTGGACGAAGAAGCGCCACATTTCTGACAGACGTAATTTACGGTTTTTGCGGCCAAAGAGGGGCCTCCGGGGGTTGTGTGATGGACGGCTTTCCGGCCATTCTGGGCTTCCGTCATGTACGGGATTAGTAAGGCGAAAACAAGGCGTGTATCCAGGATGGTTGCGGTTCATGGGGCGCTTACCAACCCTCCAAGGCCTGTCCTGCGTTGGCGGCCTCCAGGGCGGAGATGAAGAACCGTTCGATTTCGCGGACGACCGCGATGTTTTCGAATAAAACGGCACTGTTTTTTGCGATTCGATTCTTGATGACCTGGCGGAATTCGTGGTCCTGAGCCAAGCGCAACGCCAATTGGGCGTAGCCAACCCCGTCTTCGGCGATCAGGTCGGTGATGCCCATGGCTTTGTATTGGGCATAGGTGACGCGGCCACGCATGAACGCGCCCGGCCAGGTGACGATGGCAAGACCGGCGGCAAAGGCTTCGCTGCTTGAATAGCCGCCGCAGAAATGAGGGGTGTCCAGCAACGCGTCGGCAAGGCTCATCAGACGGACAAAGTCATAGCTGGCCATGCGGGGGATGATAAGGACTCGGTCGGCTTCATCGGGAAACGCGGCCCGGAAACGGTCCATCAGCAAACTATCCCAGTTGTCCCGGTTGCCGGAGATCACAACCAGCCAGCCATCCGTATCCTGGCGCAGGATGGAGCCGAGAACCGTGTCGAAATCCGGGTGAAACTTAAATAGCGTCTGCGGAATGATGTAGAGTCGGCCGTCTTCGGGAAGCCCGAAGTGGTCGCGTCCAACGGTGGAGACCTGTGGCGGGCGGTGGTAGAAAGCGGGCAGATGGCGAAGCCGGATCAAGTGCTCGGTATAATGATTATCGGCGTCGGGCGTCTCTAAATCTTCGGATGACAAAAAATAATCGATGTTCGGGATACCCGTTGTTACCGGATGCCCCCAGCCGACCACCTGCACCGGGGCAAGGCGCGAAAACGCCAGGAAATAGGTGAAGGGTTCCATGCCGATATCCGGATAGAACAGGATGTCGAGGTTTTCGTCGGATATCTGTTGTCGCGCCTGCTCCAGTTTCCTGGTGATGGGGACGACGCGATCGGCGGCGCGGTCGATGGCGCGGGACTGCTCGTCCGGTTGATGCGGTGTCCGAAAGACGATGACCTCAAAGGCTTTCCTGTCCAGGTTTTCGATCATGCCTAAATAGATTCTGCCGATGGTGTGGCTGTGCAGGTGCATGGACAGAATGCCGATACGGACTTTTTCCTTGCCTTCTTGTTGTTGCTTGGGAGCGTGGTAAGCCAAGGACGGAGAAACGCGCAGGTACATGGCGGCGATGTCGCGTTGCAGATCGCGGTCGTTGAGGCCGTGGTAAGCCAGGAAAAATCCTGTTTTGCCGATGTCCTCATGGGGGGCCAGAAATTCCGTTGCCTCGTCGCCGGCGGCAGGCTTGAAGCCATTGACCTTGTCGGACAGGGCCTGGCGCAAGGGGCCGATGACGGACTCAGAGGGCAGGATCGGCGGCAGCAAAAAGGCCGCCATAATGTCCGTGCGCAGGCTGCTGTCTTCCAGCGCGCCGGCGCGCTGGTAACAATCCGCGGCCTCGTCAAGCCGCCCCTGGCTGCCGTAAGCGGCGGCTAAATTATTCCAGGCCGCGATGCACGTCGCATCGGCGGCAAGCGCCTTTTGGTAACACAGAACGGCGTCGTCGGAACGTTCCAGCCCGGAGAGAACGGCGCCCAGATTGCTGTGCGCCTCGGCATAGTCGGGGTTAATTTCGATCGCCTTTTGGAAACTCTCGATCGCATTGTCAAGGCGGCCCAGCCCCCTCAGCGCGTTGCCCAGGTTGTAATGAACCTCGGGTAGCTCAGGGCGGCCCTGAAGAACGGTTTCGTAACATCCGACCGCATCCGACAGGCGGCCCAGGGCCGTGAACGCGTTGCCCAAATTGCTGCGTGCCTCGGCATAGTCGGGCTTGATCGCCAGCGCCCGTTCATAACATTGGACGGCGGCATCGGGTTGGCCCTGGTCTTTCAGGATATTGCCGGTGTTGTAGTGGGCCTCGGCCAGATTGGGGTCAATGTGCAGCGCCGTAGCAAAAGACGCCGACGCCTCGTCGTGCCGCCCCAGGATCAACAGCGCGTTGCCCAGGTTGTTGTGAAAAAAGGCGTTTTCTGGTTGCCCCGGGGGGGAATGGTCAATGGCTTTGCCGATGAGCAGGACGCCTTGCTCAAATTCACCCCGCTGGCAGGCGGCGACGCCGAGCATATGGTTGGCGTCGGCGTGATCTGGGTTGCCGTCGAGAATTTGCCGGTACAGCGCCTCGGCCTCATCAAGCCGACCCTGGCGGTGGTGGTCGGCCGCCCGGCGAAAGGTATTTTCGGCATCAGCCATGACGGTGTCGCCCCCTAACGTCGACGATTGCCCCCGGAGCTTACGCCCGGACCGCCATTTTGATCGGGCCTTCGGCCTTGCCGTGGATGAACTGGTCGACATAGGCGTTGCCGGAATGGTCGATGTCTTCGGTCGGCCCGGCCCAGATGATCTTGCCCTCATAGAGCATGGCGATGCGGTTGGCGATCTTGTGCGCCGAGGCCATGTCGTGGGTGATCGACAACGCCGTCGCGCCGACCTTGCGGGTGATCTTGACGATCAGGTCGTTGATGACGTCGGCCATGATCGGGTCGAGCCCGGTGGTCGGCTCATCAAAGAAGATGATTTCCGGGTCCATGGCAATGGCGCGGGCGAGGGCGACGCGTTTCTGCATGCCGCCGGACAGCTCCGCCGGGGACAGCTCGCTGACGTCGGCGCCGAGGCCGACCTGGGCCAGTTTGGCGATGGCGATTTCCTTGGCCTCGGTACGGTTGACCCGTTTTTCCGCCAACAGCCCGAACGACACGTTTTCCCAAACCGGCAACGAATCAAACAGCGCCGAGCCCTGGAACAACATGCCGAATTTACTGTTTACTTCCTCGTGCACCCTGGCGCCGGCGTGGACGACTTCGCGGCCATCGACGGTGATCGAGCCTTCATCGGCTTCGAGCAGGCCGAGAATACATTTCAAGGCCACCGATTTACCGGTGCCGGAACCGCCGATGATGACCACGGATTCGCCTTTGCCGACGTCGAGGTCAAAGCCGTCCAGCACGACCTTGCGGCCGAAGGCTTTCTTGACGCCTCGAATGCGGATTTTGGGGGTTGGGTCCGTCATCGGTTCGCTCAAATACCTGCGAAGAACATTTCGGTGAGAATGTAGTCGGAGCAAAGAATCATAATGCTGGCCGAGACCACGGCGTTGGTGGTCGCCATGCCGACCCCTTGCGCGCCGCCCCTGGAATGATAGCCGTGATAACAGCCCATCAAGGTGACGATGACACCGAACACGGCGGCCTTGACCAGGCCTGAATTAACGTCTTCGGCCTGCAGGAAATTCCAGGTGTTCTGCAGGTAATTGGACGGGTTGAAGCCGAGTTTGTAGACGGCGACGATATAGCCGCCGAAGACGCCGATGATATCGGCGACCAACACCAGGAACGGAAACGTAATCAACCCGGCGACGATCCGGGGCGCGACCAGGAATTTCATCGGGTTGGTGGACAGCGTGGTCAGCGCGTCAATTTGTTCGGTCACCCGCATGGTGCCGATTTCGGCGGCCAGGGACGCGCCGATGCGCCCGGCCACCATTAAGCCTGCCAACACCGGCCCCAGCTCGCGGGTGATCGACAGCACGACGACGTTGGCGATGGCGCCTTCGGCGGAAAACCGCGCAAACCCGGTATAGCTTTGCAGCGCCAGCACCATGCCGGCGAAGATGCCGGTCAAGCCCACTACCGGCAGCGAATAAAAGCCGATATCGATCATCTGGCGGATGATGATGCGGGGATAGAAGGGCGGACGGACGGTATGGGAAAGGGCTGAGATGGTGAATTGAACCAGCCGTCCAACGCTGGTCAGAAAGCCCAGGAAGATGCTTCCGATGGGTTGCAGGAAATTCATGTTTCCCCGCTTCTCAAGGCACCGCCGACATAGGCCCGGTGGTAGCGGTGGCCGAGGCTGGTGAGAATTTCATAACCGATCGTGCCGGCGTCGGCCGCGACCTGATCAACGGGGTTATTGGGTCCGATCAAATCGATCATGGCGCCGACCGGGCAAAGGTACTCGGGAACGCCGGTGACGTCGAAGGTAATCAGATCCATGGATACGCGCCCCACCACCGGTACCGGAATATTTCCGATATAGCCGGTCCCCTTGTTGCTGAGAGACCTTAAAAAACCGTCCGCATAGCCGACCATCACGGTGGCGATACGGCCCGGACTCTCGACCCGATGGCTGGCACCATAGCCAACGGTCTGAGGGGTGTCAACGGCACGCACCTGTGCGATTTTTCCTTGTAATTTAACCACTTGCGACATCGGATTGAGGCTGCCGGGAACCGGCGCGACACCGAAAAGGGCGGCCCCCGGACGGACCTGATCGAAGTGATAATCGGGGCCCAGGAAAATTCCAGACGAGTTGGCAAAACTGGCCATGCCCTGGGGAAATCGTCGGCGCAGTTCCCGGAAGGCATCCAATTGTTCCACATTCATGGGATGATTCGGCTCATCGGCGCAGGCCAGGTGGCTGAGGACGGTCAGAATATTAAGGCCGTCAAGGCGGCTTGGTTCCGCCACCAGCTTTTCGACTTCATTGGCCGCCAAGCCCAGGCGCGCCATTCCCGTATCGACGTGAATGTCACAGGGGAGTGGTTGTGCGAGCCGATGGCAATAGCTTTTCCAGTTATGGATTTCATCAAGGCTGCCCAACACCGGGATAAGCCGGCTGGCGTCATAGGCATTCTCGGCGTTGGCCATCAGCCCCCCCAGAATGTGGATTTCGGCCTTAATAAATTGACTATTGCCGGTGTCGTTGAGGGCTTGGCGGAGAACAATGCCTTCTTCGATGTGGGCGACGTAAAAGACCCCGCATCCGGCGCCGGCCAACGCCACGGCCACCGGCCCGGCGCCCAGGCCATAGCCGTCGGCCTTAACCACGGCGCTCATCGACGCGCCGGAAAGCCGCGCCGAAAGCAGCCGGAAATTGGCGATGACCGCATCCAGGTCGATGGTCAGGATGGCGCCGGCATAGGCGTCTGAAATGTTGGCGGAGGTGGTGGGCATGGCTTGAGCCTCGCCGTTAATCTTCAGGATTGTGGTACTGGTCCAGATCGCTGAAGCGGGTAAAGGCGCCGGTGAAGCGCATGGGCACATCACCGATGGGGCCGTGGCGCTGCTTGGCGATGATGACATCGGCCAAATTGGCGACCTTCCGCTTGGCTTCCTCCCACCGTTGCATCCGTTCTTCAAACTTGCCTGCATCCTCGTCACCGCGGTGGCCGGGTTTTCTACGCTCCAGGTAATATTCCTCGCGGTAGATAAAGGCGACGACGTCGGCGTCCTGTTCGATGGACCCGGATTCACGCAGGTCGGACAGTTGCGGGCGGGGCGGTTCGCGTTGTTCGACGGCGCGCGATAGCTGCGACAGCGCCAGCACCGGCACTTCCAGTTCCTTGGCCAGGGTCTTGAGACCTCGGGTGATTTCGGAAACCTCCTGGACCCGGCCATCGTTGCGGGACGATCCGGATCCGGAAATCAATTGCAGGTAATCGACGACGATGAGGCCCAGATTGTGCTGGCGTTTCAACCGCCGGGCGCGGGTACGAAGGGCGCTGACCGTCAACGCCGGGGTGTCGTCGATAAAAATCGGGATTTGATGCAACGTCGTCGCGGCGGCGGACAGCCGGTTGAATTCCTCGTTCGCCAGCTCACCCTTGCGCATGCGATCCGAGGAGATATCCGACTGTTCGGACAGGATGCGGCTGGCCAACTGTTCGGCCGACATTTCCAGGGAGAAGAAACCGACCACGGCGCCTTCGCGGCCCTCGGAGTGTTGATAGTTGTAGGCGGCGTTGTAGGCGATGTTGGTGGCGAGCGCGGTTTTACCCATGCCGGGGCGACCGGCCAGGATCAACAGGTCAGAGGAATGCAGGCCGCCCAACAACGTATCGAGGTCGCGGAACCCGGTACCGACACCGGCCAGCCCGCCTTCGCGGTTGTGGGCGATGGTGGCGATATCGATGGCGGCGATCACCGAATCCTTGAATGCCTGGAAGCCGCCTTCGTATTCGCCCGAGGTCGCCAGATCATAGAGGCCTTGTTCGGCGGCTTCGATCTGGGCGGTCGCCGGTTGATCGACCGCGCCGCCATACGCGTTGTTAACGACATCCTCGCCCAAGGCGATCAATTCGCGTTTGAGAAACAAATCATAGACCAGATGCCCATATTCGCCGGCGTTGATGACCGTCACCGCCGACGCCGCTAAATCCGCCATATAGGCCGGGCCGCCGATATCGGCGAGGTGCTCGTCGGCCTCGAAATAACGTTTCAGGGTGATCGGGTCGGCGATCTGGCCGCGTTCGATCAGCTTGGTGCAGGCCTCGTAAATGCGGCCGTGCTGGGAATAGGCGAAATGTTCGGGTCTGAGAAATTCCGAAACCATTTCGTAAGCGCGATTGTTGACGAAGATGGCGCCGAGTAGGCTTTTTTCGGCCTCCGGGTTGTGTGGCATCGTTCTAAACGGATGTGCGCCCTGACCATCCTGGGGATTAGCCAGGGAATTGGCCGGATTGAGGCCGTCATCGTTGGGGGTCATTGCCGTCGTCGTTGCCATGGCAAGAAGCTAGGGAAAAGGGCTAGGGCGGGCTAGTAAGAATAGCGGGGATAAAGACGGTTTTCTGTGTATAACGCGGCGCCTAATAATGTTGACGGATGGAAATGGCCTCGGTCAACCGTGGCGGCTTACATTCCATGGAATGGCAGCGCTATATTTCGGCTTCTAAAAATGATACAGTTGATGCCAATCTCTTGACCATTTTGGAATTAGGGGGGGCTCCCGTGAAAGTATTCAAACTGACACTCCTGTCGACGGTGGTTATTCCGGCATTAGTCAGCCCCGGGATTGCTGTCGGGGACACGGTATTGCCGACGAATGTTGTTAACGCGGTGGTGGGGAAGCCGACCCTGTTGCCGATGGCCAAGCCGAGAACCGGATCTATCCAGCTTGCCGCGTGCAATCCTTGTAAGGTTGGCGATGCCGCCAAAACCAAGGGTGCCAGCAGCTGCCTGAACCCTCCGGCGAGGAAGATCAAAATGAGGGCGATGGTCAATCCGCAAAGCGCCCAGATCGCCTCAATCCTTCCCCTTGCCGACATGCACCTGCATCCCGATTACACAATTTCACCTTCCCAGGTACGGGAGCAAATGAATCACAACGGGGTACAATGGGCAGGCAGCGGCGTCGTTACATGGCCTAAAAACCTGGAAGGCCGCCGCGACGTATGGGAAAATTATTCGCGTGAACTGGGTGACCGATTTATTCCCTTCGCCGGGCAATCCGAGCTGAACAGGGTTTTTCAGCTTGGCGGAAGCAAGGCAATGGCAGACGCTGAACACCCCCTCGTAAAGACCTTCCTGAAGGAATTGGAGGCGGATATTGAAGCAGGGCGGGTCAAAGGGGTGGGAACGTATTTCATCAACAACCTGGATACCGATGACCGGCCGGCGTTTCGGCGCAAGGTTCCGGGAAATGCCTCGGCCATCAAGGCCATTTACGCGTTGGTTGCCCGCTACGGTTCGGTCTTGCGCGTCCACTTGCAACAAGACCAGAAAACTATTTCCCAATTTGAAACGGTTATGTCCAGCGATCGGCGGGGGCGGGTTCTCTGGAATCAGTGCGGCTCAACCACCAGCGCGGATCAGGTGCGCGCCCTGTTGGAACGCCATTCAAACCTGTATTGCGAGTTCTCATGGCGGTTCCCGCCGGTGACTCGGCCGGAATTCGCTGACCGCTATATTTTTGACCAGCGCGGGCCCATGCCCGAATGGCTTCAGCTCATGGAGGACTATCCCGACCGCTTCATGTTCGGCAACGACGGACATCCGGGCGAGCCATACGACTGTGCGACGATTGCTGTTCGCCGAAATCTATTGCCGTTTCTGCGCCCCGCAACGGCGCGGAAAATTGCCTTTGAGAACACGATGCGGGTTTTCGGGCTTAAGTAATCCGCGCCGCCTCCTATGAGCCGGTACTGGAACGCATTCTTCGCGCCCGGTTCAGATCAAGAGGGAAAACCCCGACGAGACGGGTAAAGCGACTGCCTGCCTCCTCCCCCGGTATGAACGTCACCTTGACGAACAAGTCCGACGTGGCAAGGTTGAAATTTCCAGGCAACAGCCCAATCCGCCAGCCGTTAATATCAATGTATTTCGAAGAGTCCTTGTATCCGAAGTTGGAAAAGTCATCTTCTGAAATTTTGAGTTCGTTCTCAGCGGTCGGAGAAACACGGTCCATCAGGAAGGTGAAGATGATGTATTCTTCCACTTTCCTTGGAATCAGGCCCGGGGTTGGCCAGTCGACGGCGTTTGAAGAAACAAAATTCAACATCTCCGAATGTGTCTTCGGCAACCCTCCGGCGGCCTTTACCTTCTTTGTCGGTACGATGAACATCAATGCTTCGGGAAACGTCGAGAATAGTGTCGCCACCTTTACATCCGTGACGCGCACGCCGCCGGTTTCGAATACGTAATCCGCGTAATACAGAACCTCGGTGCGCCGACCGATGGTGTCCTCGAATTCAAGCCTTCCGGCAATGATCCGTCCATCGGTTTTTCCCGGCCGCTGATTGTATCGCAGAAGTTTGTGGGCGGTGACGCTGAATCCATCATACCGGAAGTCTTTCTCAGCCAAGCCAGCACCAAGATTGTCGGGAAGCAGCACTCCCTTAACATTGCTGGTTGCATGGCCCCGCATTCGATCCTCAATGACCGCAGCAACGGCTACGGCGTCGGTTGGGATTTCCGATATCTGACTGGTGAGCGGTTTCGGAAGGTTGTAACCGGAATCGGCGACACAGTTGGTGAGCGTCGTGACCATAACGATGACGGCGCCAAAACGGAGAATTTTAAATAGGTTTTTCATGACTGATTTCCATTCTTCTTTCCGAGGCTAAGGGCCTATTGGGCTTGGGGCGGCTCGACAATATTTGGAAAAGCCTTTGTCCAGGAAATTCGACCGGTGCGGTTTGCGGTCTTCTTGGCAAGGACGCTTAAGCCTGCACTTACGGTTGCCGCCGCCGGCGCCGTGGCAACGCCTAATCCAACGTTGCCCACTCCAACCGTTGTCGTACCGGCTTGGCCTTTACCCGCATCAGTTCCCGGCGCCCCGGCTCCCGGGCCGGCTTGATTGCCGCCGCCCTGGCCACCGCCGCCACCCTGGCCACCGCCACCGCCACCGCCACCCCCGCCGCCGCCCCCGCCT
>JAQBYB010000111.1 GCA_027624235.1 Pseudomonadota bacterium
CGGGTTTCTCATCTGAAGAGGCTACGGGGCGAGCTTTCGGCATTCAACAACTTTGCTCTGACAATGCCCTTACTGGGCACTTATTGCACATCCAGTTTTTTATGCCGAATCGATAAGTCTTTGAAAGGAATGGTGGGCGCGACAGGGATTGAACCTGTGACCCCTGCCGTGTGAAGGCAGTGCTCTCCCGCTGAGCTACGCGCCCGTGTGCTATCGGAATGCGCCCATATAAGGGGGCCGGCGCGACCCTGTCAAGGAAGCGGACGGCACTCTTTCCAGCGCTATCCACATGGCCTGCAAGAAACCGAAACAATCTTTGACTTGGCGCTTTGCCCGGCATGTGGCAAATTTCCGTCGCCGCCGCCGGAAACCGGGTCAACGGACAATCGTCACGCCATGAGCAATACAAAAACCGCTGCTGTCATCCTCGCCGCGGGCTTGGGAACGCGAATGAAATCCGCGATTCCGAAAGTCCTGCACCCGCTTGCCGGGCGGCCGATGCTGGCCCATCTGCTGGCGAGCCTGGCGCCGCTGGCCCTCGACCCCATTGTCGTCGTCACCGGCGCGGCCATGGACGCCGTCGCCGAGGCCGCGCTGCCGCATCAAACCGCCGTCCAAGCCAACCAATTGGGCACCGGGCATGCGGTGCTGGCGGCCAAGGACGCCCTCGGCGCGTTTGGCGGCGACGTTTTGGTGCTGTTCGGCGCCGACCCGCTGATTACGCCGGGCGCCATCGAAGCCATGCTGGCGGCGAAAAAGCAGCATGCGGTTGTCGTGCTCGGCTTCGAGACTCAAACCCCCGGCGCCTACGGGCGGCTGATCACCACCGGCGACGGATCACTGGACGCCATTGTCGAGGCCAAGGACGCGACGCCCGAACAACTGGGCATCCGGCTTTGCAATTCCGGCGTCATGCTGATCGACGGCGAAAAAATCTGGGGGCTGCTGGACCGTATCGGCAACGACAACGCCAAGGGCGAATACTACCTGACCGACATTATCGCGCTGGCCCGTGCCGACGGGCTGAGCTGCGCCGTCATCAAAGGCGATGAGGCCGAACTGCTGGGCATCAATGACCGCGCCGATCTGGCCTGCGCCGAAGCCGCCGTACAGAACCGGTTGCGGAGCAAAGCCATGGACGGCGGCGCGACGCTGACCGACCCCGACACCGTGTATTTCAGTTTCGACACCACCTTGGGCCACGACGTCACCATCGGCCCCAATGTCGTCTTCGGGCCCGGCGTCAGCGTCGGCGATCGCGTCGACATCCGCGCCTTTTGTCATATCGAGGGGGCGGTGATCGCCAGCGGCGCCAAAATCGGGCCGTTCGCCCGCCTGCGCCCCGGCGCGCGGCTGGCCGAAGACGTCCACATCGGCAACTTCGTCGAGATCAAGAACGCGACCATCGAGGCCGCCGCCAAGGTCAACCACCTGACCTATATCGGCGACGCCCGCGTCGGCGCCGCCGCCAACATCGGCGCCGGCGCCATCACCTGTAATTTCGACGGCCTCAATAAACACCACACCGACATCGGCAACAACGCGTTTATCGGCTCCAATGTCGCCCTGGTCGCTCCGGTCAAGATCGGCGACGGGGCGCTGATCGGCGCCGGCAGCGTCATCACCAAGGATGTCGCCGCCGATACCCTGGCCGTCACCCGTGCCCCGCAAAGACAAGCCAAGAAACCCAACCCCCAAACCAAAACAAAGGGCAAAAAATAACAATCCATGTGCGGTATTATCGGCATCATCGGCAGGAACGGAGTCGCAGGCCCGTTGGTTGACGCGCTGAAAAGGCTCGAATACCGGGGCTATGACTCCGCCGGGATCGCGACCCTGGTCGGTGGCGGCATCGACCGCCGCCGCGCCGAGGGCAAACTCGGCAACCTGGTCAAAAAGATCGCGTCCGAGCCGATCACCGGGCGCACCGGCATCGGCCACACCCGCTGGGCGACGCACGGCGTGCCGAATGAGGCCAACGCCCACCCCCACGCCACCGACCGCGTCGCCGTCGTCCACAACGGCATCATCGAAAATTTTCAGATGCTGCGCGACGAGCTGGCGGACGCCGGACACACCTTGGCGTCGGACACCGACACCGAGGTCGTCTGCCATCTGATTACGCTCAATCTTGAACGCGGCATGGACCCGGTGGCGGCAACCAAACAGGTGCTCGGGCGGCTGGTCGGCGCCTTCGCGCTGGGCATTATCTTCGCCGGAGAGGACGACCTGATGATCGCGGCGCGCCAAGGCAGCCCGCTGGCCATCGGTATCGGTGACGAGGATAGCGGCGAAATGTACCTGGGCTCCGACGCGTTGGCGCTGGCGCCGCTGACCGAAAAAATCATGTACCTGGAAGACGGCGACTGGGCGGTGATCCGCGGCGGTCGAGGCGGAGGCGGCGTCGAGGTTTTCAACATGGACGGCGACGCGGTCTTTCGGGAGATCAAAATTACCGAGCTTACCGGCGACGCCATCGGCAAGGGCGGCTACGACCACTATATGCTCAAGGAAATTTACGAACATCCGCAAGTCATCGGCGACACCCTGCATTCCTTCATCAATCCGGCGACGCTGACGGTGCGCCTCCCCGACCTGGGCTTCGAGCCAACCGCCGCCACCAAGATCACCCTGATCGCCTGCGGGTCGTCCTATTATGCCTGTCTGACGGCCAAGTACTGGTTTGAAAGCCTGGCCCGGGTGCCGGTCGAGGTCGATATCGCGTCCGAATTCCGCTATCGCGACGCCGCTATGGCCGACGGCGGGCTGGCGGTGTTCGTCTCGCAATCGGGCGAGACCGCCGACACCCTGGCCGCGCTGCGGTACGCCAAGGACCAGGGCCAGAACACCTTGGCCATCGTCAACGTGCCGGAAAGCACCATCGCGCGCGAGGCCGACGCGGTGCTGCACACCAACGCCGGGCCGGAAGTCGGCGTCGCCTCGACCAAGGCGCTGACCTCACAGATGACGGTATTGGGGTGTTTGGTGCTGGCCGTGGCCCGAGGCCGGGGCGCCATCGACGCCGACACCGAGGCCCGTCTGGTTTCGGCCTTGATCGAGGTTCCGGCCCGCGCCGCCGATGTCTTGAACCACGACGACCGGCTCAAGGAACTGGCCCGGGAAATCGCCGAAGCCCCGGGCGTCCTCTATCTCGGCCGCGGCACCAGCTATCCCGTCGCCCTGGAAGGGGCGCTGAAGCTGAAGGAAATTTCCTACATCCACGCCGAAGGCTACGCGGCGGGAGAAATGAAACACGGCCCCATCGCCTTGATCGACGACGGCGTGCCGGTGATCGTCATCGCGCCGTCGGATCATTTGTTCGAAAAAACCGCCTCCAACATCGAAGAGGTGATCGCCCGTGGCGGACGGGTGATCTTTTTCTCCGACGCCAAGGGGGTCAGGCGGTTGGGCAGCAAGGCCGCCGCCGCCGTCGCCCTGCCCGATGTCGACCCCTTCGTCGCGCCGATTTTGTACACCATCGCGGTGCAGTTGCTGGCCTACCATACCGCCGTCCTCAAAGGCACCGATGTCGATCAACCCCGCAACCTGGCCAAAAGCGTGACGGTGGAATGATACCATGAGCAGCGATTCCGGCTCTGACCGAACCGCGTTGCTGGCGTCCGGCAAGGAAATGATGCGGGCCGGTAAATTGGTTGAAGCGGAGCAGGTGTTCAGACAAATCCTCGAGATCGAGCCCGAAGAACCGGATGCCCTCCATCTGTTGGGTCTGGCCCGATTTCAAACCGGGCACCATGAAAAGGCCGTCCAATTCATAAAACGGGCGATTACCTTTGGGCCGCCGAATCATGACTACCTGAACAATCTGGGCCAGATCTACAAAATGACCGGGAGTCTGACCGAGGCGTCGGAATATTTCCGTCAAGCCCTGGAACTCAATCCCGAGTATATCGATGCGCACATCAATCTGGGGAACACCCTCAAGGATATGGGCCGGATCGAAGACGCCGTTGACAGCTTTCTCAAGGCGCTGGACCTCAACCCGGACCTTGCCGAACTGCAAAACAATCTGGGCAACGCCCTTAAGCGGTTGGGGCGGCTTGAGGAAGCCATTGCCGGCTACCGCAAGGCCCTTTCCATCAATCCGGACTTTGCCGAAGCCCATAACAATCTGGGAAATGCGCTCCAAGACCAGCGGAAACTGGAAGATGCCGTTGACAGCTACGACAAGGCTATCGCCCTTAATCCCGATTTCGCCGAGGCCCACAGCAACCTTGGCAATCTTCTCGTAAAACTGGGGCAGTTTGATGAGGCGCTCTCCTGTTTCCAGAAGTCCCTTGCGCTAAATCCTGATTACGCTGAGGGACACTTCAACCTGGGATGCGCCCTCCAGAAACTTGGGGAACCGGAGGAGGCCGTGGCACGTTTTCAAAAGGCCGTCTCGATTAATCCCAATTACGCCGAGGCCCAAAACAACCTTGGCCAAGCGTTCCATGACTTAGGCAATTTGGAGGAGGCCGTGGTCTGCTCTCAAAAGGCGCTCGTCCTCAAACCCGATTTTGCCGAGGCCCATAATAACCTCGGCTATGCGCTCCTGGGCTTAGGCAATCTTGAGGAGGCCATGGCCAGCTTCGACAAGGCGCTCGTCCTCAAACCCGATTTTGCCGAGGCCCATTATAATCTTGGTCACGCCCTTCTGTATGACGGCGACCTGGGCCGGGGATGGGAGGAATTCGCCTGGCGCTGGAACGTGGAGTCGCTAAGCCTTCGTGCCATCGACGCCCGGCCCCAACCCTTGTGGCAGGGGCAGGATGTCGGCGGTAAGACCATCCTGGTATGGGGGGAACAAGGCATCGGCGACGAGGTTCTGTTCGCCGGCATGGTCTCCGACCTTATGGACCAAGGCGCCAAGGTCGTCATGGAGTGCGACCCCCGACTGATTCCGTTGTACGAACGGTCCTTCGACGGCGGGCGATGCATCGCCCTAACCGATCCCCCGGCCGAAGACGCCCTAAGACCTGAAATCGACTTTCAGGTGCCGTCCGGAAACCTCGGCCGCTGGCTCCGCCCCACCCTGGATGCCTTTCCCGATCGTCCTCGCTATCTGCGCCCGGACCAGAATCGCAGTGATGCGCTTAAGCAGGGGTACCAGGGCGGCAGCGACGATAAACTTGTCGGCATCGCCTGGAACAGCAAGAGCACCAAACTCGGCCGGAATAAATCGCTGCCGCTGTCGGCGCTTCGGCCGCTGGCGAACGTCCCCGGCGTGCGGCTCGTCGATCTTCAGTACGGCGACACTGCCATCGAACGCAAGGAATTCGAAGACGCCACCGGAGCCGCGATTCTCCACGACGACAGCATCGACCATATGGCCGACCTCGATGCCTTCGCCGCCCAGGTCGCGGCCATGGACTTGGTGATTTCGGTGTCCAACACCACCGTCCATATCGCCGGCGCCATGGGGGTGCCGACCTGGGTTCTGTTGAATCTGGTTCCGTTGAGTTGCTGGATGCTGAAAGGCGACACAAGCCCCTGGTATGCGTCGCTGACACTGTTCCGCCAGACCGAAGCCGGCGAATGGGCCGACATGATCGAAGCCGTTGCCCGCGCCTTAAGTAAGGACGACCGTGGAATGAAGCCATGAACGCCGAGCTGTCCCTGCAACAGCAATTCGCCAAGGCCGCCGGCTTCTACGAAAAAGGCAAGCTCGACAAGGCGGGCAAGATTTTTAGGGACATCCAGCGGAACAGCCCGAACATTCCCGAGGTGCTGCACATGCTGGCGTTGATCGCGCTCAAAAAGGGCCGCGCCGATGACGCCGTCGACCACCTGGAGGCCGCCGTCAAGGCCGCTCCCAAGGCCGCCGATCTGTTCGGGCTTCTCGGCGGGGCGTTGAAAAAGGCCGGACGACCCAAGGACGCCGCCAAGGCCTTTGAGCAGGCGATCACGCTCGACCCCGGCCAGGCCGAGACCCACTACAACCTGGGCAACGCGTTGCGTGATCTCGGCCGCGACGACAACGCCGTGGTCTCCTACCGGCGCGCCATCGCCTTGAATCCCAACTTCGCCGATGCGTTCAACAACCTGGGGCGGGCGTTGGCGGATATGGGGTCCTATGGCGAGGCGGTGAGCAGCTTCCTCAGCGCCTCAGCCATCACCCCGGGCGATGCCGAAACCCACAGCGACATGGGCAATGCCTACCGGGAAATGGGGCGGTTCGAAGATGCCATCGACGCCCACCGGCGCGCCATTGAACTCGACCCCGGGGTTGCGGTCTATTGGGGCAACCTTGGCGCCGCCCTGGTTGGAATCGGCAGGACCGCGGACGGCGCCGATGCATTCCGCCGTGCCCTTGCGGTCGCCCCAGGCGAAGCCCATTTGCATTTCGGCCTAGGCAATGCCCTGCTTGACCAGGGCCGAATTGAGGAGGCCAAGGCCGCCTATCACCGGGCGCTAGAGATTGAGCCGGAAAATCCTATGGCCAATTACCTGCTCAGCCGCCCTCTCCTGCTGGAAGGCGACCTGAAATTGGGATGGGGGAAATTCGCCTGGCGCTGGAAGGTGCCCTCTCTCAGGATGCGCGACCCTAACCTGCTGCCTCAGCTCCCGTGGCAGGGCCAGAATCTCAATGGCAAAACCATTCTGGTCTGGGCCGAGCAAGGAATCGGCGATGAGATCTTTTTCGCCAACATGATCCCGGATCTTCTCGATCTAGGCGCCAAGGTTGTTGTCGAATGCGACCCCCGGCTTATCGCGTTGTACGAACGGTCCTTCGACGGCGTGCGCTGCATCGCCAAAAGCGACCCACCGGCCGAGGAGGCAGAAAATCCCGGTATCGATTTTCAGACTCCGGTCGGCAATCTTGGCGGCTGGCTCAGGGCTGACTTGAACTCTTTCCCGTCACGCCCAGGATTCCTTAACCCGTCTTATCTTGTCGCCGATGGCGGAAGGCGCGTGTCCCTTCGCAACCGTTACCAAGAGCAAGGCAATGATTTCCTGGTTGGCATATCGTGGCACAGCAAAGGCTCCAACGGCGACCAGAAATCAATGACGTTACTTGATCTTCGCCCGTTGCTGGAGACGCCGGGCATCACGTTCATCGATCTTCAATACGGCGATACGTGTAAGGAGCGAAACGCTTTCACGAATGAGACGGGGATCGAGGTTTTTCATGACGATGGTGTCGATCAGATGGCCGATCTGGATATTTTCGCGTCTCAGGTGGCGGCCATGGATATCGTCGTTACCATTTCCAACACCACGGCGCACATGGCCGGCGCTTTGGGCGTTCCGACACTGCTTATGCTGGGGACCGTTCCCATATGGTATTGGCTGCTGGAGCGCGAAGACAGCCCCTGGTACCCATCGTTGCGCCTGTTCAGACAGCACGAAAGCCGCGACTGGCAAGAGGTTGTCGAGCGGACCCGAAACGAACTTTCCGCTCGTGCCCTGATCCTCCCCCATTGAGTTGGTCCACCCTTATAGTTAGTTGAGGAGGATCAAGGCGGCGCTTGTGTGATCCTCGGTCTTTGAGGGCTACTGATCCTTCCGTTTCATACTGATGC
>JAQBYB010000018.1 GCA_027624235.1 Pseudomonadota bacterium
CTTCGCGGACGATCCGGTTGTGAACGCGCACCACCTGTTGCGCGCCGGCGTCGCCCAAGGCCTGGGTCATCGCCGTTGATCCGGCGATGTCGGTGAACAGGACGGTAACGGGGCCGGACTGTTCCTCCCTGGGCTTCGGCTTGCTCCATTCGGTCAGCGCGTTTTCGAGTTGCTTCGAGCCGGCGGCCTCGTCCGTTAGAAAGATATTGATGGCATTGCGTCCGGCCTGGAACATCTGCATGTAACGGGCATCGGCCATCAAGTATTCTTCATAGCGTTCGGCGAAGGAGGCGGCGTGGGACTTTTTAAAACCCAAGACCTGGACGCCATCGGCGAGAATTTTGGAGCGTGACAATAGGTCCATGTTTCCTTTTTGGGAAAGAATCTCACAGGCTCCCGCCATATACATGCTGACTCCGAATTTATTAAAGTTATCCAGTTTTTGTGGATCGACCTGGGCACTTTGCAGGGCTTTGTCGAGAAACCCCAACATATAGGTTTTTAACTTCTCAGCCGTTGGCGACAGGGCATTTGGATCGGGTTGCACTCCTTCTTTGGGTGCGGGTTCGGGAGGAGGGGGCTCTGCTTCCTGTTTAGCCGCCGCTTCTTCCGCCTGGCGGTGGGCTTCCGCCATGGTCTCGGCGCTAGGGCCGGCGGCGACGCCGGTGAGGATGGGCTTCCTGGCCAAGGCTTGCTGCTTCGCGGCCATTTTTTCAACCGCCCGCCGCTGGGCATTCGCACGCATCCCGATCAGCCATAATAACAGTTTGCTTTGTTTGGCCTTTTCCAGCCTTACGTTTCGCATGACGGCGATGGACAGACCGGTGGAAGAGATAAGGAAAACCAGGATAATCACGCCGACCATAAGGTTGGTTTTAGCCGCTCCTACGAAGCGAATGCCGAACATTCGGGTGCCGCCCAGAAGCTCGGACGCCAGGATCGCAAAAAGGGCGCTGATGCAGATACTGAAAAAGATCACCATCAGCACCCGAATGATGGCGGCCTTCAAACTGATCTCTTCTTTTGGGGCGGTTTTTTTTCCCGATTTAAGATCGCCCGATTTCGCGCCGGCGCCCGTGCCGCCCTTACCGGAGCCCAGCCCATGGCGGGGCAGGCCTTTCCTAGAGATCGGTCTTTTCGGGGCGTCGGCCTTGAAAATCACGGAATCGTTGAAAATGCCACTATCCGGGTCGAGGGTTTCCTTGACGACCTTGACGCCATCAATGTTGCCGCCCAGGGCAAGCTGCTCTTTTGCATCTTCAAGAGCATCTTCTCTTTGGTCGCCCCTATAGGTTTCGTGGATAACCCATTGGCTGCCCCGCTGAACATGGACTTCGAAGGTCGTGTTCTGGGTCATGGCGCCCTCAACGGATGGAAAGGTTTATGCATCGGTGAATGATCCGTCTGCTCGGGGGGCCGCCCCGAGGGTAAAGTCCCTAAGGCTCCAATCCTATCAAAACCTTAAATATGCAGCAAACACGACCGTTTGATTCATGGAACGGCCTAGCCCAGAGCAATCATAACCAACAGGGTACGCGGCTCTCCGGTACCCTGTTGGTTATGATTAAACGCCGGCCAAAGCCCGGTCTCGTGGGTAATCCCCCGGCCCTAGGAGTCGAGGCCCATACCCTTGAACCGATTTCTGAACTTGGCCAGTCGACCGCCGCCATCAATCAAGCGGTGAACGCCAGTCCATGCGGGATGGGTCTTGGGATCGACATCCAATTTCAAGACGTCGCCGGGGGCGCCCCAAGTTGACCGAGTCGTATACGTCGTGCCGTCGGTCATCTGGACGGTGATTTCGTGATAATCGGGGTGTATTTCTTTTTTCATAATTCTACGTCACCTTTGAAGGCGCCTTGTATAGGGGAAGCCGGCCTAAGGTTCAAGGGGTGACTTTGGACTTTGTGATTTTTTTGGACGCCCAATCGATTTCAAGGCCCTGGCGGCAAAAAGAGCGACCACGACCATAATGATCGCGCCGCCGAAATAGGGTCCATCGCGACCCAGCGCCCCGAACAAAAAACCGGCCCAGGCCGGGCCTGTAAACCGCGCCATGGTGGAGGCCGAACGGGTTACACCCATGATGCCGCCTTGTTCGTCTTCCCCCGCCTGAAGCGAGATCAGACTGTTTAAGGAGGGTGAGATAACGGAAAACCCGTATCCGGCGATGGTCATGGCGATCAACAGCACGATTAAGGAGTTGGAGAATGGGATCAGAAATATCCCGACCGCCAGCGCAATCGCGCCTTGAAGGATCAGGTTTGCTTCGCCGAAGCGCCGCGCCAGACGACCGACCAAGCCGCCCTGGATAAATGCGCTAAACAGCCCGACATAGGCGAATAGGTAGCCGTTTTGAAGCGGCCCCCAGCCTAATTGGCGTCGCGACCACATGGCGAAGGTGGCTTCCAGACCGGCAAAAGCGAAAGTCGAAAGAAACGTCAAAGCCAACAATAGTCCGATATAGGGGCGCGCCACGGCTTCGCGAAACATGGCCAGGCGGCTCGCAGGCGTCTTGGCGGCCAGGCGTTCACGGATTTCGATGGATAGCGATTCCTTTAAAGTGATTGTGCCCATGATAAACGCGATCACCGACAGCCCGGCGGCGGCGAAGGCGGGGCTTTGAAAATCGGCGTTGACGGGGTCGGAACCGGCGAGGATGCCGCCGATGGCCGGCCCGGCAATAAAGCCAAGTCCGAAAGCGGCGCCGATCATGCCCATGCCCTTGGCGCGGTTCTCGGGGGTCGTGATATCGGCGATATAGGCAAAGGCGGCTGAAATGTTGCCAGCCATGGCGCCGCCGACAGCGCGCGCCGCAAACAGCATGATCAGGCTTTCCGAGAACCCCAACCAGACGTAGGACGCTGACGCGCCGGCAAGGCTGACCAGCAATACCGGTCGGCGTCCGATGCGGTCACTCAGCCGGCCCCAGAAAGGCGCCGCCAGGAACTGGGTGAACGAATAGGTCGCCATTAACAAGCCGACCGTTTCAGGCGTTGCCTGATAGAACTCGCCATAGAACGGCAGCAGCGGAATGATGATGCCAAAGCCGACCAGGTCGATGAAGACGATTAAAAAGAGAATCAGCATGAAAGTCCGTTCTTACCCCTTTAAGGATGACCCGTGTTTAAAGAGACGGTGAAGAAAAGAGAAGTGGTTCAGCGTTGTGTAAATTTCAATTCAATTCGGCGGTTTCGGCGTTTGGCGATTTCGTCATCACGGTCTTCCAACGGCTGAAATTCACCAAAACCAGCGGCGGCTAAACGGTTGGCCGGCAGGTTCTGGCTAATGAGGAATTGAACAACTGATATCGCCCTGGCGGACGACAGTTCCCAATTGGACGGAAACCGGGAGGTTTTGATCGGGTCTTTGTCCGTATGACCATCGACGCGCAGGACCCAGTCAATGTCGGCGGGGATGTCCTTTGATATTTCGCGTAAAGCTTGCGCCAAATGCAGCAATTGTGTTTTTCCGGCCTCGCCCACATCCGCCGCGCCTTTTGCAAACAGCACCTCGGACTGGAACACGAACCGGTCGCCGACAATGCGAATTCCTTGTTTGTCCCCCAGCACCTTGCGCAACCGTCCGAAGAATTCCGACCGGTAGCGGCTCAATTCTTGAACCTTGTTGGCCAGCGCCGCATTGAGGCGCTGGCCCATGGCGGTGACCTGTATTTTTTGATCGGCGGCGATTTTTTCCGACACCTCAAGGGCTTGTGAAATCTTGGCGAGGGTTTGGCGAAGCGCCGCCATCTGCTGATTAAGCAGTGCGACTTTGGCCAACGCGCTTTTTGATATTTCCTTTTCAGCCAACAGGGTCTTGCCCGATTGTTCGACCTTTCCCGCCATGGCGGCGATTTTGGCTTCCAGTTCCTCACGCAAGGCCCTGAGCGCCGACACATCCTGGGCCAGACTGTTTAGTTCCTTTAACTGCGCCGATATCTTAGTTTTACCGGCCTCCGTCGTCGCCAACGCCGCTACCAATTTTTGTTCGGTTTCGCTTCCCTGGCGCCGAAGCCGGTCGATGGTGGTTTTCATGTCGTCGCGCAAACCCACCGAAATCTGCAATTCGCCGGACAACTGGGCGATATTGCTGCGTAGATCATCGGCGTTGCGCCGTTCCAAGGACAACAGCGAGGCCAGTTCTCTGACTTGGGTCTGTAACTTGACTAACGCCTGATCGCGCCCTGACAGGGCTTGGCCCAGAAAAAATTGCGCCAGAACGAAGATCATCAGCAGGAAGATGATGACCATTAACAACGTCGCCAGGGCATCAACAAACCCGGGCCAAATATTGGTGTCTCTCTGCCGGCGGCGGGCAATGGCGGTCATGGGAAACCTAGCCGCCGTCCGGGGGGGCGCCCGGGGCAACATTCGAGGCGGCGATGGTGCGGGCCAGCAATTTGATCTCGCTGCGAATTTGTTGGATCAGGTCTTCGCGCCCGGAAGACAGCTCCCCGGTCAACCGGTTCAGGTGATTGTCGAGGCTGCGGATATGGGTTCGTGTCTGTTCGTCCATACCGCCCGATGCTACGCCCGCTGTCAGGGCGCCGGCAATTTGGGCCAAGACCGGTTTCATCTCCATCTGCGTCTCGGCCAAATTTTTCATCAGCGTTTGCTCGGTGCGCATATGATCGGTCAATGTCTCAAGCTTGTCGCCCAGCGTGGCAATGCTGCTATCAGCGGAAATTCGGCTTTCTTCGCCCCGGGTCAGGGTCCGTTGCAGGCTTTCAAGGCCTTCGGCGGTCTGTTCCAGAAGCGCCTGGACATAGGCTGGGATCGGCTGGTCGGATTCCGCCAACACGGAGCCGGTCGACAGCCGGGTAACGGTCGACAGCCATTCCTCCAAGTCGTTATAGAAACGGTTCTGTGCCTGATTGGCCTGTAGATCCAGGAAGCCCAGGACGAGCGATCCGGCGAGGCCAAACAGGGACGACGAAAAGGCCGTCCCCATGCCGGACATGGGCGCCTCCAGGCCCTTTTTTAGATCGGCGAAAACCGTGGTGGCGTCCCCGCCTTCGACGCTGAGTCCGCTGATGACGTTGCCGATGGATGCAACCGTTTCCAGCAACCCCCAAAACGTGCCTAATAGCCCCAGAAAAATAAGAAGCCCGATAGTGTAACGTGATATATCCCGCGATTCATCCAGCCTGGAGACGATCCCATCCAACAACGAGCGCATCCCCATCGTGGAAAGGCTGAACCTGTCCCGGTGGTCGCTGACCATGGCCGCCATCGGCGCTAATAGCTTCGGCGGATGAGCTTCTGAAACAGGGGCGCTTTCCGAGCGGAAGTTGTCGATCCAGGCGAATTCGGGATAGAGCATCACCACTTGCCTAAAATTATAGACAATGCCGAGGGCCAATACGCCGACGATAAAGCCGTTCAAGGGAGCGTTGGCCATGAAAGCGCTCTGCAGGGGCAGGAACAAGATTGCGCACAAGACAAACGCCGCGACCACGAACAGGATCATCCGAATAAGATATTTACGTAGCTGGTTCATTGCCTAACGGTGCCCCTCGGAATCAAAGGTGCTGGGATTGTAGCAGAATTGGCGGTCGGATCATCGCTCGACGATATTCACATCAACCCTGTTAATGGGGCTCTCCGTCGTTTTTGAGCCAAGGGCGCGAACGTCAATACGAGTGGAACGAACGCCGTTTTCAATCATGAACGAACGGATCGATAAGGCCCGCGACAATGACATCCGCCGGGCCTTGCTGGACGACAAGGTGTTGCCCCCGGCAAAGGCCATCAATCGCAGCCGCAGTGTGTCGTTGCTTTTGAGTTTTAAGGCCAGGGCCTTCAGGTCATTCTTGGCCTTTTCCGGCAACTTCGAGGCGGTCTCGGCGAATACCACTTGCAGGGCGTTTCCGGTCTGCGCGCTTTTTGGCGCTGGAGACAGGGCGGCCTGTTCTTTTTTAGTGTCTTTTGGTTTCGACTTGGCCGTGGTCACGGCGCTTGCCGGTGGCTTAGCCGGCGCGGGCACCTTCGCGGCGACGGGTTCATTAACCTTCTTCATCACGGGCGGCGGCGGGGCCGTCTCGGCTACCTGTTTAGCCGGTGCTGTTTTCGGCGCAGGCATCGGTTTGGCCTTGGCAATGGCCTTCGGTGCGGGGGCGGGGAGTGGTGGCGCGGCCGCGGCGGGGGGCGCCGTCATCAGAGGCACCGGCGGCTTGGTCGCGGCGACGGTCGGCGGCTTGGGCTTTTGGATGGTCGCCGCCTTCACCTGTGGTTTATTGATGGATGGATTTTTAGGTGCATTCCTGGCGAGGCGTTTCGCGGTTGTTTTGGTTGTGGTCCCAGGCTTTTTAAGTGTGATCCCGGTGCCCCCCCTGGGGGTGGCGATGTGAAGCTGTGAAACCGGGTTTTTCCTGCCCGGCAACAGCAGGCCTTGCGCGGGGGCCGAATCATAAGGACGGGCCATATAGGGCATCGCCGGCGCCCGGGCTGAACTCGCCCCCTCAAGGACGCTGAGATCAACGGTGACCTGATCAGTGCTGAGATCAATGTTCTGCGCCTGGGCGTCGCTACCGGACACCACCAGGGAGGCGATCATAATAAGCGTTACCAGCCAAATGTAACGCACCGATGCCAGGAGCATTCCTGGTAAGAACTTCATAAAAATTTTAATCCCCGTCGAAATGGGCAACCCTAAAAGGGACGCCGACTAATTCCCTCACTATAAACAGCGTCAACCATAACCAAGGGACGGGCCGCAGACAACCGATTTACGGTTCCTGGGTGTCTTTAAGGATGCTCTGGTCCGAGCGGGTCAATGAGGCTGTTTTGTTGCTTGCAAAAGGGAGGAGGGATGGAGTGGTTAGCGTCAGACGGCGGAAAGGCTGTTCAGCAGTACGCCATGGAGGTGGTCGTTGGCGGCAATGATTTCGCCGCTTTCCAACATCCTGCCGCCACCGGCAATATCGGTGACAAATCCGCCGGCTTCCTGGACCATGATGATTCCGGCGGCAATGTCCCAGGGGTGAAGCCCGATTTCCCAAAATCCATCGAATCGACCGGCGGCGACATAGGCCAGATCAAGTGCCGCTGAACCGAACCGCCGCACCCCCGCCGACACCGCCATGACTTCTTTTAATTGCGCCAAGTATCGGTCGTGGCCGTCTTTTCCGGCGAACGGAATGCCGGTGGCGAAAAGAGCCTCGTCCATTTTTGTGCGCGCGGAAACCCTGAGCCGCCGATTATTTAGATACGCCCCTATCCCATTTTCGGCGGCGAACATCTGGTCCGTTATCGGTTCGTAAATGACGCCGGCGAAAGGCGCGCCGTCTCGTTCCAGAGCGATGGAAATGGAAAAATGCGGAAGCCCGTGAAGAAAATTCGTGGTGCCGTCGAGGGGGTCGATAATCCAGCGGTTGGAGGTATCGGAGCCCTCAATCTCGCCGCCTTCCTCAAGCAGGAACCCGAAGTTCGGCCGCGCCTTGGAAAGCTCATAGACCAGCGTCCTTTCGGCCTTCTTGTCGGCGTTGGAAACGAAGTCGGCAGGGCCTTTTTTAGATACCTGAAGATTTTCGATCTCGCCGAAGTCACGGATCAACCCCCGCGCCGCCTTCTGGGCGGCGGCGGTCATCACATTCAACAAGGCGGACCGTGGCTGCATGGTTTTAGTCTTTGGCCCGTTCGACGTAGGTGCCGTCGACCGTGTTGACGACGATGCGGGTTCCGGTCTCGATATGGGGCGGAACCAGACAGCGGACGCCGTTCTCCAGCATTGCCGGTTTAAAGGACGATGAAGCCGTCTGTCCTTTGACCACGGCGTCGGCTTTGGTCACGGTCAGCGTTACCGTATCGGGAAGCTGAACGCCGAGAGGATCGCCATCATGACTTTCGACGTTGACCATCATGCCGTCCTGAAGGAAGGCCACCTGGTCTTCGCCGATGATGTCCTTGCTCAGCGAAATCTGGTCGTAATTTTCAGTGTTCATGAACGTGTACAAGTCACCATCGGCGAAAAGAAACTGGTGTTCCGTTTGTTCCAGGTGCGCCCGTTCGACTGATTCCGAAGAGCGAAAACGCACGTTCAGCTTTGTGCCGTTGCGGATGTTCTTTAATTCCGCCTGCAAATAGGCGCCGCCCTTGCCGGGCTGGGTGTGGTTGGTTTTAACCGCTCGCCACAGGCCACCTTGGTGTTCGATTATCATGCCGGGACGGATTGTGTTGCCGTTGATTTTCATCACTCAAAACCCAGTGTAGGAATTGCCCATAGAAGGCTGAGGCGCGGAAGCTAACAGGTTGCTATTGGCTAGGCAACGGCGGGGTTCAGCGGCCTTCGGTGAAGATGCCATTGAAGGTTCTGACCGCGTCTGCGGGGCCATCAGGGTGATCCCAAACGCCGGAAACAACGGCCAGAAAATCGGCGCCGGCGTCGACCAGGGGGCGGCAGTTTTCGGTGCTGATGCCGCCGATGGCAACGGCGGGAACAACCATCAGCTCGCTCCACCATTCCAGGATGTCGATGTCGGCGGACGTCTTTGCCTGCTTCGTCGCGGTCGGGAAAAAAGCCCCGAAGGCAACATAATCGGCGCCCTGTTCAGCCGCCTCCATTCCCAAGTGGCGTGACTCATGGCAGGTCACGCCGACGATGCCCTGATCGCCGACGGCCTTGCGCGCGTCCGCGTAAGAGGCGTCTTGTTGGCCGATGTGAACACCATCACAACCGGTCTCGACGGCGAGATCAGGCCGGTCGTTCATAATCAGGGGGACGGCCCGGTCCCTGCACACCGGGACCAAGGCGGCCGCGGTTCCGCGGATGGTGTCGTCATCGGCGTCTTTCAGGCGCAATTGCACGGCGGCGACGTCGCCGGCGTCGAGCGCCGCCGCCAGCACTTCCGGGAATGTCCCCAGGTCCAGTGATGGGGGCGTAATAAGGTACAGGCGGCAGGGTTCGGCATTCATCTCTATATCTGTCTTTCAGGCCCGTGGGGCCAGCCAGGTCCGCACCTTGGCTTCCGGATCGTCGGACTCCAACAGGTCGAGAACCGGCGCATCCGGTTCATCGTTATCCCGTTCCAAGCGCGCCCCTGTTTGGGCGGCGATGTCGGCGATCTTTGCACAGGTTTCGAGCGGGGCACTGATGCGGATGACCTTTACTCCATGGCGGAGCGCGCCGAGGGCGAGGCCGGGGTCGTCGCCACAATCAAAAACGGCGGTCACGGCAATCGAACAATGCGGCCCGGTGGCGTCGGCAATGATGTCCCGGAAGACTTGCGCGCCAAGATAGGCGGCCGCCCCCGGTGCGCTTCTGAGGGTGATCGGAAGGCCAAGGTCCGTCGCCACGGTTACCGCCGCCTTGGCATCTGCAAGACTATGAATGATGATGGCGCGGTCTTGGCTGGCGGGCATGGCGGTTTCCAAATCGTGCGAAGTGACCGGTGACACAGACACCGAAGGCAAGGAATAGTAATATGCACGCTGATGTATACCATGTAAAAACAGGGGCGTTGCAGCCGGGAGACCACTAGCAGGCTGCTGAAAAAGTGGATTTGCGGCAACAATCCTTCGACTCGCCCGCTTGCGCGCCCGGCTCAGGATGAGGAATTACAATAGCTTATACCTCACCCTGAGGAGGACCGGAGGTCCGTCTCGAAGGCTCACTCAACCAAATCATGGGTTATTCAGCAGCCTGCTAGCCGGCGTTGTGCATGGCCAACGCGGTGTCGGGCATGCGGTTTGAAAAGCCCCACTCGTTGTCGTACCAGCTTAAGACCCGGACAAAATTGCCACCAATGACCTGGGTCTGGGTCGAATCGAAGCTGGAACTGGCCGGGTTGTGGTTGAAGTCGACGGAGACCAGTTCGGCGGTCACATAATCCATCACCCCTTTCAAGGGGCCGTCGGCGGCTGCCTTCATGGCGGCGTTGATTTCCTCAATCGAGGTTTCGCGTCCGGCGGTGAAGGTCAGATCAATCAGCGACACGTTCGGCGTCGGCACGCGGATCGCGGTGCCGTCCAGCTTGCCGAGCAATTCCGGCAGCACCAGACCAACGGCTTTCGCCGCCCCGGTTCCTGCCGGGATCAGCGAAACCGCACAGGCTCTGGCTCGGCGGGCATCCGAATGCAGGGTGTCCAGGGGCCTTTGGTCGCCGGTGTAGGAATGGATCGTCGTCATGAAGCCTTTTTCGATGCCGACCAGCTTGTTGAGAACATCGGCGACGGGGGCCAGACAGTTGGTCGTGCACGATGCATTGGAAACCACGGTATGGTGGCTTTCCAGCTTGTCGTGATTGACCCCGTAAACGATGGTCATATCGACTTCCTTGCCCGGCGCCGAGATCAGCACCTTGGAAGCGCCGGCGTCGAGATGCTTGGAGGCCGACTCGCGGTCGGTGAACAGCCCGGTGCACTCGAACGCGATATCGACGTCCAGGTCATTCCACGGCAGGTTGGCGGGATCGCGTTCCGCCGACACTTTGATCGGCCCGGTGCCGACATCAAGGGAGTCCTTGTCGATATCGATATTGGCGGCAAAGGTGCCGTGCACCGAATCGTATTTCAACAGGTGGGCATTCATCTCCACCGAACCGAGATCGTTGATGCCGACGACCTTTATGTCGTCGCGTCCGGACTCGACAATCGCCCGCAGGGTCAGCCTGCCGATTCGCCCGAAACCGTTAATTCCTACACGTATCGCCATTAAAAACTCCCTTAAAAAACACTGATCAAAAAACCAATCCCCAGTGTTTTCTCCCAACATTATTACTTCCGGTTTGAACCGGAATGTTTCATTTCCCAGGCCCGCACCATCTAGGGAAAGGCACCTTTCGTCAATCAGATTTTTTCAGCCTTGACGCCCAGGGATTGCCCAACGACAAAAGCACTTTTGTATTATTTGACAATAGGTTGTTTAACATTGCTGTGACAAAGATTGACCTTGCGAAGGCCCCCGGCCTATCTTGGCGAAAGGTCTTGACGGTCGGTTAGGTTGGGGCGTGGGAATATCCAGAGCCCGGTTGGGGTGCGGGGATAAAAATAACATCCGGTGAAAAATCCTTCTTTGCAAAAGCCATCCAAGGTGGATCGCGCCTGTACGCGCCTCGACAACGCGGTGGCGCGCCTGGAGCAGGCCTTCGAAAAACGAGGCGATGTTCAGGCCCCCGCCGGTGCCGGTCCAGACCCTGAAACGGTTCGGGAACTGGACGCCCTGCGCGATGAAAACTCAAAGCTCAAGACGATCAACGATACCGTGTCCGACCGCCTGGAAAATGCCATCGGCCGCCTGCGGTCGGTCATTGGGGAGCCCTAGAAGAACATGGCCAAAGTCAACGTCAGCATTCATGGTCGTAACCACGAAGTCGCTTGCGACGATGGCCAGGAAGCCCACCTAACCAGGCTGGGAAGCTATGTCGATAAACGGATCAATGAACTGGTGGCGGCGGTCGGCGAGGTCGGCGAGGCCCGTCTTCTGGTGATGGTTTCCTTGCTGTTGGCCGATGAATTGTCGGATGTTTATGCGGAATTGGAGGTGGCGCGCACATCGGACCACAGCTTGACAGCCTTGTTGAGCGCCGAGGACGCCTTAAGCGCCAATATCGAGAATCTGGCCGAGCGCATCGAGGGCATTGCCGAACGCCTGGAACAAGCATAGATTCAATTGTAGGGCGGTTTCTGCTCAGTTCGTCACGGCTCGTTTTCCCTGGGGCTTTCAATACCTCGGGAGCTGTCCCTGCTAGGTCCGTGGATCTGGTATATGGCGCCCACCTGCACAAGCAGGCCACAGAGGATACACAGTCAACGGCTGGTGTGGGGCCGTCCTATTCTTATTCGCCCTTAACATTCCCGATGATCCCTGACATGTCCGTAGATAACGAAAAAAATGAACGGCGCCTCCTTGCCAAAGGCAACCGCGCCGGTTTTGCGCATAAGGCGAGGGTCGGGGCTGCGGCAAAATTGGCCGACAATTTTTTCCAATCCGGGCCGGGGTCGGCTGATCCATCCCTCGTGGTCGCCGGGTATTGGCCGATGGCCGATGAAATCGACGTTCGCCCGTTAATGACGAGGTTGTTTGAGGCCGGCTGGACCGTCGCCCTGCCGGTGGTTGTTGCACCGAAGACGCCCTTGATCTTTCGCCGTTGGCAGCCGGACATGGTTTTAGACGCGGCTGGGTTCGGCACGCACCATCCGAAGCCCAAGGAACCGGAGATATCGCCTCAGCTTCTGTTGGTGCCGTTGTTGGCTTTCGATGATGAGGGCTTCCGGTTAGGTTGGGGCGGCGGCTTTTACGATCGTACCCTGGCGCGGTTGCGGGCGGCAGGCCCCGTGGTCGCCGTCGGCGTCGCCTATCACGGACAACGGGTTGACCACGTGCCCCATACGCCCGCTGACGAAGCCATGGACTGGATCATCACCGACGAGGATATATTGGAGATTAGCCGACCATGAAAATTCTGATATGCGGTGATGTGGTCGGCAAGGCCGGACGCCGGGTGCTCGAAGAGAATCTGCCCGATATCCGCCAGCGGTTGGCGCTGGATTTCGTCATCGTCAATGGTGAAAACGCCGCCCACGGTTTTGGCATTACCGATAAAATTTGCGCCGCCTTCTACGCCGCCGGCGCCGACGTGATTACCACCGGCAACCACGTTTGGGACCAGCGTGAAATCATCAACTACATCGGCGGCGACCCCAAGCTGCTGCGGCCGATAAATTATCCCGACGGAACACCCGGCGTTGGAACCGGCGTCTATAAAACCGCCGACGGGCGCAAGGTGATGGTGATCCATCCAATGGGACGGCTGTTCATGGACCCGCTTGATGACCCGTTCGCCGCCGTCGAGGACGCGCTCAAGAACCATCGACTCGGTATTTCGGTAGACGCCATCATCGTTGATGTCCATGCCGAGGCGAGCAGCGAAAAACAGGGCATGGGCCATTTTCTCGACGGCCGGGTTTCGGCGGTTGTCGGCACCCACACCCATGTGCCGACGGCGGACGCGCAGGTGCTTACCGGCGGCACCGCCTTTCAAACGGATATTGGCATGTGCGGCGATTATGACTCGGTGATCGGCATGAAAAAGCAACTGGCGACCAGTCGCTTCACCACCAAGATGCCGCAAGGCCGCCTGGAACCGGCGGAAGGGGACGCCACCCTTTGTGCTGTCTATGTGGAAACCGACGATAAAACCGGGCTGGCCAAGGATGTCGCCCCGTTGCGCCTCGGCGGCCGCCTGAAAGAGGCATGGCCGGTGTAGCTGCTTGCCCTCCATCGCCCAATTAATGACATATTGGTCTGACATTAAGGTGGACGGGTGTCGTGCGTTCACATACTACATGTAGTATAAACTGTCTGGAAACTTTCAATGTTTAGGGGGGGCGATCGGATAAATGGCCGGTCATTCAAAATTTAAGAACATCATGCACCGCAAGGGCCGCCAGGATGCCAAGCGGGCCAAGGTTTTCGGTAAGCTGATCAGGGAACTCACCGTGGCCGCTAAAGCGGGCCTGCCCGACCCGGACATGAACCCGCGTCTGCGCACCGCCATCTTGGCGGCCAAGGCCGCGAACATGCCGGGCGACACCATGAACCGGGCGATCAAGAAAGGCAGCGGTGGTGAAGACGACACCAACTACGAGGAAATCCGTTACGAAGGCTACGGGCCGGGCGGTGTCGCGATCATCGTCGAGGCGTTGACCGACAACCGTAACCGGACCGCCAGTGAGGTCCGCGCCGCGTTTACAAAATTCGGTGGCAACATGGGCGAAACCGGCTCCGTCAATTTCATGTTCGACCGGATCGGCTTGATTATCTATGGCGCCGCCGCCGCCAGTGCCGAAGACATGTTCGAGGCGGCGTTGGAAGCCGGCGCGAAGGATGTCGACTCTTCCGCCGGCGGCCACGAAGTGACCTGTGAGCCGGATGATTTTTCAACCGTCCGCGACGCCCTTGAGGCCAAGTTCGGCGACGCCGAGGCCGCGCGGCTGGACTGGAAACCGCAAAACGCCGTCGCCGTCGATGAGGATGCGGCGTCAACGCTGCTGAAGCTGCTGGACGTGCTTGAGGATAACGACGATGTGCAACGGGTGGCGGCTAATTTTGATATCGCCGACGATGTGCTTGAGCGCCTCAGCGCCTGAACACCTGAGCGCCTGAATTGGAACTTAAAAGGTGATGACCATTCGACTGATCGGTTTTGATCCGGGGCTGCGCAACACCGGCTGGGGTGTGATTGAGACCCAGGGCAACCGCCTCAGCCATGTTGGCGACGGCATTGTCACGACCGATGCGGCGTTGCCGCTGGCGGACCGTCTGGTGCAGTTGCACGACGGTCTGGTCGGTATCATCGAACAATTCCATCCCGATGAGGCGGCGGTCGAGGAAACCTTCGTCAACAAGAACGCCGCCTCGACGTTGAAACTGGGCCAGGCGCGGGCGATTTCGCTGTTGGTGCCGGCACTCGGCGGGCTCAAGGTTTTCGAGTATTCCCCCAATCTGATCAAGAAGACGGTCGTCGGCGGCGGTCATGCCGCCAAACAACAGATTCAAATGATGGTCAAGACCCTGCTGCCTGGGGCCGAGTTGAAAAGCGCCGATGCCGCCGACGCCTTGGCGGTCGCCATCTGTCACGCCCATCACCGCGACAGCGTCCAAACCCGTGCGGCATTGGCGACGGCGGCGGCGGCGGGGGGGGCGGTGCGTTGATCGCCAAGCTAAAAGGAATGGTCGACAGCAGCGGCGACGGCTGGGTCATCATTGATGTCGGTGGGGTCGGCTATCTGGTGTTCTGTTCGGGCCGCACCCTGCGCCGCTTTGGCCCCGGCGAGGCCGCCGAGGTGCTGATCGAAACCCACGTCCGCGAAGACCATATCCACCTCTATGGATTTTTCGATGCCGCCGAACGCGATTGGTTCCGGCTGCTGACCACCGTTCAGGGCGTCGGCGTCAAGGTCGCCCTGGCCATGTTGACGGTGCTGGGGCCTGAGGAATTGCTGCATGCGGTGGCCGCCGCCGACAAGGCAATGATTACGCAGACGCCGGGCGTCGGCGCCAAACTGGCGACCCGTATTTTGAGCGAGCTGAAGGACAAAGTCGGGACCATGGCGCTGTCGTCGGGGGCCGGGGGCGCCGGTTCCGTGCCGGTGGCGGCGGCTGGCCCGGTCAAAGATGCCACGTCGGCCCTGGTCAACCTTGGCTACCGGCCCAGCGAAGCCTTGGCTGCGGTCAGCCGCGCCGCGGGCCGGCTTGGCGAGGGCGCCAATGTCGAAGCCTTGATCCGCGCCGGACTGAGTGAGTTGGCCCCGACCGACGCCCATCTGGGGAGCGCCTAAGCCATGAATGACGACAACCGCATGGTCGCCCCCACCGTTGATGACGGAGACGGCAACGAGGAAATTCTGGAAACCGGGCTTCGGCCCCGGCGGTTGGATGACTTCGTTGGCCAGCCGCAATTATGTGACAACTTATCCGTCTTCATTGCCGCCGCGGTCAAGCGTGGCGAGGCGTTGGACCATGTGCTTTTTTACGGGCCGCCGGGGTTGGGCAAGACAACCCTGGCCCAGATCGTCGCCCATGAACTTGGCGTCGGCTTTCGCGCCACCTCCGGCCCGGTCATCGCTAAGGCCGGCGATCTGGCCGCGATCCTGACCAACCTGCAGCCCCGGGACGTCCTTTTTATCGACGAGATTCACCGCCTCAGTCCGGTGGTTGAGGAAATTCTCTACCCGGCGATGGAGGACTTTCAACTTGATCTGATTATCGGCGAGGGACCGGCGGCGCGTTCTGTCCGGATCGATCTGCCGCCGTTCACCCTGGTCGGGGCGACGACCCGATCCGGCCTGATTACGTCGCCGTTGCGCGAACGGTTCGGTATCCCCATGCGGCTGTCATTTTATACGGCGGAGGAACTGGAAAAAATCGTCATTCGCGGCGCCCGGCTTTTGTCCATGGACCTGACGCCGGACGGCGGCGCCGAAATTGCCCGTCGGTCGCGCGGAACGCCCAGGGTCGCCGGACGATTGCTGCGCCGGGTGCGTGACTTCACCGACCTGAACAGTGGCGCCAAGATCGACGCCAAGGCCGCCGATGCGGCGCTGCAAAGACTGGACGTCGACAGCCGCGGCCTAGACGCCATGGACCGGCGCTATATGGACTGCATCGCGGTCAAGTTCACCGGCGGCCCGGTCGGGATTGAGACGTTGGCGGCGGCCTTGTCCGAGGAACGCGACACCATCGAAGAGGTGATTGAGCCGTATCTTATTCAACAGGGTTTTTTGTTGCGCACGCCTCGGGGCCGGGCGTTGGCGGCGGCAGCCTATCGACACCTGGGGCTCGATGAACCCGACGGGGCCGCCCAATTGGAACTGATTGCCGACGTGGGCCAAGGAACCGGTGAGAACGATGAGTAAGGATGGCGTTCACGTGTTTCCGGTGCGTGTCTATTACGAAGACACCGATGCCGCCGGCATTGTCTATTACGCCAATTACCTGCGCTTCGCCGAGCGCGCCCGAACTGAATTGCTGCGTGATTTAGGGATTGAAAACGGCCAAATGAATGAACAGCAGAACCTGGCCTTCGTGGTCAAGCGGTGCTCAATGGATTTCGTCAAACCGGCGAAGCTGGACGACATGCTGGCGGTCGAAACCCGCCTGATCGACATCGGCGGTGCCTCGGTGACTGCCGATCAACGGGTGCGCCGCGATCAAACTAGTCTGGTGACTATGGAATTGAAACTGGCCTGCATGGCCATGGACGGCCGCCCGGCGCGGTTGCCGGTGGACGTGCGACGGCGGCTTGAGGACTTCGGCGTGGCGACTGAAAGCAATGGATCAACAAACTCTACAGAGAACTGAGGCGATTTGATGGAAAACCAAATTATTGAAGCGGCGACATTGGGCGGCTCGGTCGCCAATCTGGACTTTTCGGTATGGGCGCTGTTCCTCAGAGCCGATCAGATCGTCAAGGCAGTCATCATTCTTTTGTTGTTTGCCTCGATCTGGTGTTGGGCGATTATTTTCGACAAGCTGTTGGGGCTGCGCCGGTTGAACGCCCGCTCGACGGAATTTGAGCAGGCCTTTTGGTCCGGTAATTCCCTGGATGATCTGTACGAGCGGATATCCAATCAACCCCGTGACCCGATGTCGGCAGTGTTCGTTTCGGCCATGCGCGAATGGCGGCGAACATCGACGCGGGGCAATGGCGCGAGGGAAAGCCGCGTCGGCGTTTCCGACCGTATCGATCGGGTCATGCAAATAACGCTGGATCGGGAAATGGACCGTACCGAAAAGAACATGACGTTTCTGGCCACCACCGGCTCGACGGCGCCGTTCATCGGCTTGTTCGGCACGGTCTGGGGCATCATGAACAGCTTTCAGGCGATCGCCATTTCCAAGAACACCAGCCTTGCCGTGGTCGCACCGGGTATTGCCGAGGCGCTGTTTGCTACTGCCCTTGGGCTTCTGGCGGCGATCCCGGCGGTGGTTGCTTATAACAAACTGAGCAAGGATATGGATCGCTACGCCGGTCGGCTGGACAGCTTCGCCGGTGAATTTTCAGCCATCCTGTCGCGCGAAATGGACGGCAAGGAAGAAGGAAGCTGATCATGGCGGCGCATCTGAAACGCTCAGGCGTTCGTTCCCGTGGCCGCCATCGGACCGGGGTAATGTCTGAAATTAACGTCACCCCGATGGTCGATGTGATGCTGGTGTTGTTGGTCATTTTCATGGTGACGGCGCCGTTGTTGACCGTCGGCGTTCAGGTCGATCTTCCGAGAACCAAGGCGACCATCATCCGCGGAGAAGACGAACCGCTGGCGATCACCGTCGATAAGGCGGGACAATTGTTCCTGCAGGAGACGGAAATCGACCTGGAAGGATTGCTGCCGCGCTTGGCCGCCATCACCGGCAATAATCCCAATGTGCGGATTTTTGTCCGCGGTGATGCGGCGGTCGATTATGGCCGGGTCATGGAGGTGATGGGAACAATCAACGCCGCCGGATACAGCAAAGTGGCGCTGGTCACCCGGCAACTGAAAAAAAACCGGCGGACGAAATAGAGCCGCCGCAAAAATATCATGCGTAATGCGTTCGCTTATTCAGTTGTGTTTCATGCCTCGGTTCTGGTGATCGGGTATTTCGGGCTGCCTTATATAAAGACCTCGCCGTTGTTGACCGACACCCCGATCATGGTCGAAATCGTCAATGTGGCCGATGTTACCAATGCGCCGCCGCCGGCCCCAAAACAGGAAAAGAAACCGGAACCGAAGGTCAAAAAAGAACCGCCGCCGCCACCGAAAGAGCTGCCCAAAGCCTCGACACCGCCGCCGCCCAAGGAGGAACTCGCCGCCTTGCCGCTTGAGCCGGCGCCGGAAGCAAAGCCGGCTCCCAAACCAAAGCCTAAACCGGAGGTGAAAAAAGCACCTAAACCAAACCCAGTGCGCGCGTTGGCCAAAGCCAAACCACCCCGCAAACCGAACCCGCCCGATGCCTTCGCCTCGGTTCTCAAGACCGTTGAGAAATTGAAAGACAGGCCGAAGGAAAAGGAGAAAGAGGAAAAGAAGGAGAAAAAGAAACCGGAAGACTTCGTTCAGAATATTACCAAGGCGTTGTCGTCCAAAACCTCAAGGAATAATCCCGATCGACCCCTGGCGATCAGCGAGATTGATTTGGTTCGCCAGCAGATCAGGGAATGTTGGAGCCTGCCCGCCGGGGCCAGGGAAGCCGAAGACCTGAGTATTGAAATCAGGATGGTCATGAACCCGGACGGCACCGTGCGCCAAGCTCAGATTCTTAATCAAAAACGTCTCGGCAGCGACCCTTTTTTCCGTGCCGCGGCCGAGAGCGCCTTGAGGGCGGTCTTGAATCCCCGCTGTAATCCGCTAAAGCTACCACCGGATAAATATCAACAATGGCAAAACATGATCTTAATCTTCGACCCCAAGCAGATGTTCTAGGCATGACTGCACCCTGTAGGAAGCTGAGGAAGGGTGTGAGGCCCATGGCGATTGCCATGATGTTGGCCCTTGTTTTTGCTTTGCCGGCCGCGGCTGAACTAAGGATCGACATTACTCAGGGCAAGGTCGAACCGCTTCCCATCGCCGTCACCGATTTCATCGGCACCGTTAACGGGGAGAGCCAATACGGGGCGGATATTTCCAGGGTGATTGCCGCTGATTTAGAACGCTCCGGGCTGTTCCGTCCCATCAACAAGGGCGCTTTTATTCAGACCGCGATAGCCCTGCAAACGCTGCCCCGGTTCGGCGATTGGCGGGTGATCAACGCCCAGGCAATGGTTCAGGGCCAGGTGCAATTGCTTGGCAACGGGCAAATGAAGGTCCAATTTCGTTTGTGGGATGTTTTCGCCGAACAACAGATGGTCGGGCTTGGGTATACGACGGTGCCCGACAACTGGCGCCAAGTCGCTCATATTATTTCCGATGCCATCTACAAGCGGATTACCGGCGAAGATGGGTATTTCAATACCCGGATTGTCTATATTTCGGAATCCGGTTCCCAAACCCGGCGGATCAAACGCCTGGCGATCATGGATCAGGACGGCGAAAACCATAAATTTCTGACTGAAGGCGACGCCCTGGTCTTAACGCCCCGGTTTTCGCCGACGCTTCAGGAAATCACCTACCTCTCGTTTTATGGCAATCTGCCCCGAGTTTATATTTTCAATATCGACAACGGAAACCAAGAGGTTCTCGGCGATTTTCCGGGAATGACCTTCGCCCCCCGATTCTCTCCGGATGGTCAAAAGATCATCATGAGCATGGCAAGGGACGGCAACAGCGATATTTATTCCATGGACCTCAGGACCAGGGTCGTCAAAAAACTTACCAACCATTCGGCGATCGACACCTCGCCCAGCTATTCCCCGGATACGAAGAGTATCGTTTTCAATTCGGACCGTGGCGGCTCCCAACAGCTTTACATTATGGATGCGGCGGGGCGCGGCGCGCGCCGCATCAGTCACGGCAAGGGTCGTTATGCGACGCCGGTGTGGTCGCCGCGCGGAGACCTGATTGCCTTTACCAAGATCAGTGGCGGCAGGTTTTACATTGGCGTCATGCGCACGGACGGCAGCGGTGAAAGACTTCTGGCCGAGGACTTTCTTGTCGAGGGGCCAACGTGGGCGCCCAACGGTCGGGTGTTGATGTTTTTTCGGCAACAGCCATCCAGCGCTGACGGCAAGGGAGGCCGGTCCAGGCTTTATTCCATCGATTTGACCGGCGACAACGAACGCGAAGTCGTGACTCCCGTCGATGCTTCCGACCCTGCCTGGTCACCCGTTATTCGGTAGGGGGCGCTGATTAGAAGAGTTTTTACATATGTATAAAGTCCGCTAGTGCAAAAAAACGCTTGGAATTCGGTATTTTACCCTTTACTACATTGCGTTAGTGGCCATTTCGGCCTAATAGTTAATGTCCGCGCCTTAGAGGCGGTACTTTTTTGGTTCACTATGTCCCGGTGATGGAGATCTAAATGCGATATAAGATTTTTGGCCTAATTGCGGCAGTGGCTCTCGTTTCAGCTTGCGAAACCGCATCGAGCGGCGGCGCCTCAGCCGGCGGTAGCGGTAAGCCGATTGAAAGTTACACGACTCCCCTCAGTTCCGGCATTCAGGCCGGCTCCCAAGAAGACCTGGTTGTTAATGTCGGTGATCGGGTCTTCTTCGACTTCGATAAATTTAATCTTGATAATGAGGACCGCGGCACCCTGGACAAACAGGCGGCTTGGTTGAAAACCAATCCTTCCGTTACCGTTACCATTGAAGGGCATGCTGACGAACGCGGCACCCGCGAATACAACTTGGCTTTGGGTGCACGTCGCGCCAATTCGGTTAAGGATTATCTGATTTCCCTTGGTGTAAATCCGGCCCGCGTGAAAACCATATCCTACGGTAAGGAACGTCCCGTCGCTGTTGGTTCCACCAACGCGGCATGGGCGCAAAACCGCCGTGGCGTGACAAAGGTTGGCGGCGCAGGCAGCTAAGTCCGATATCCTTCACCAGATACGAAATTTGGCGCTTGTCCTACTGGCATTGGCTGGGGTGGGCAAGCGCCATAATTTTGCCTAGAATGCCGCCCATATTGCCGGAAATTCGACTTTGCGATGGGCAACACCGCTTCGGATCGGCGATCTTGTTGCGACCGGCCCAGGAAAGAATATGGGAACATTCAGAGGCTTTTTTCACATGAGGATCGAGACAATGACGATGTGGCGCGATCGGATGCCCGCCTTATGCCGTCATCGGACTGAGCCTTTTCGGCTTGGCCGGATTGGTGCGGCTGTGTTGTTGCTGAGCTTGGCAATCATGTCTTGGCCCGCCGACGTTGTCGCCCAAAACGCCGACGGCGTGGATGTCCTTTTGGAACGCATTGGCCGCCTGGAAAGGGACATTCGCTCGCTCAATCTTTCTCTTGCCAGAGGCGCGCCCGCCCCCACCGCAGGGGCGCCCGAGGCCGGGAGCACCGCTGCGCCTGCCCCTGGTAGCAGTGATGCCGGCGGGTATACGATTGTCCGTTTAAGCGCCCGCCTTTCGGCGTTGGAAAACGACCTGCGCACATCGACCGGAGCAATGGAGGAATTCACCTACCAGTTGGGGGTGGTTGCCAAGCGACTCGATAAGCTGGTCGCCGATGTTGATTTTCGTCTCGGTGTTCTGGAAGGCCGAACGCCTGGCGCGACTTCCGGTCAACCTCAGCCTGGGCGAGCGCCTCGGATCAGCGCCGCCCCGGCGCCGCCGCCCGTGCAAAAAATCATCCCCGGCCAACAGGCCTCGTTCTCTAAAGCGCCCGGCACCCTGGGAACAGTTTCACAGAATGCTGTGAGCGCCATTGCACCGAGATCAGGAGGCGGTACATCAGGCAAGTCCGCGCCAGTGAGCGGCGCCAAGGCTGCCGCCCCAGTTGTTAATGCTAGGCCGGCCCTGGTTCCAGCGCCTGCCCCGGCGGCGGCACGTGTTGCCAGCTTCCTGCCTAATGGGACGCCAAAAGATCAATACAAATACGCCTTCGGCTTGCTGCGTCAGGCCAACTACGACAAGGCCGAAAAGGCCTTGCAGGAATTTGTCGCGCTCCATCCCAAGGATGATTTGGTCAGTAATGCGCGGTATTGGCTAGGGGAAACCTATTACGTACGCGCCGCGT
Source organism: Pseudomonadota bacterium (assembly GCA_027624235.1). Lineage (GTDB taxonomy): Bacteria > Pseudomonadota > Alphaproteobacteria > Rhodospirillales > Casp-alpha2 > Casp-alpha2. The sequence continues at coordinate 22,104 of JAQBYB010000018.1, forward strand.
ACGTGCCGGCGGCGGAGACTTTCCTCGAAGGCTATCAATCCGATCCGAAAGGCGCCAAGGCGCCGGATTCTCTGTTGAAACTGGGCATGTCGCTGGCCGGTCTCGACAAGAAGCGCGAGGCCTGCGCCGCCTTTGATAAATTGATCAAGGACTATCCCGGCATCTCGGCCGGGTTGCTGAATACGGTTACCCGGGAAAAACAAAAAAACAGTTGCTCCTGATGACCGGCCAGCCGCTCGACGGAATTTCCGTGTTGCTGACGGATCAGGCTTTCGAAAATTTAATGGCGGATCTGGGCCCGTTCGAAGCCCGGCCACATATTGCCATTGCCGTTTCCGGCGGTGCCGATAGTCTTTGCCTGGCATTGTTGGCGGGGCGTTGGGCCAAGCGTCACGGTGGACGGGCGACGGCGTTGACGGTGGATCACGGCCTTCGCGACCAATCCGCGGAAGAAGCCCGCCAAGTCGGCGGCTGGCTGAAACCGGAAGGCATCGGTCATCACATTTTGGGCTGGCAGGGGCCGAAGCCCAAGACCGGCGTCCAGGCGGCGGCCAGGGCGGCGCGGTACGCCTTAATGCAGGCCTGGTGCCGGGCGCACGGGGTTTTGCATCTTGCCTTGGCCCATACTCAGGACGATCAGGCCGAGACGTTTCTGCTCAGGCTCGGCGCCGGCAGCGGCGCCGATGGTCTGGCGGCGATGACCGCGATCCGCGAAACCGCCGATGTTCGTTTATTGAGGCCCTTGCTGGATGTTCCCAAGGCGGCCTTGCAGGCGACCTTGCAGGCCCAAGACCAGGAGTGGATCGAAGACCCCTCGAATCGGGACACCGCCTTTGCCCGGGTCCGGGTCCGACAGTCTATCGGAGGGGGCGGACTTGATGCGCGAGGGTTGGCCCGTTCCGCGTATCGTTTCGGCCGCGCCAGACAGGCGCTGGAAGGGGCGGCGTCTCAGTTGCTGGCGCGTTCGGCCCAGGCCCACCCGGCGGGTTTCGCGGTTCTGCAATGCGCCCCGCTTGAGGCGGCGGCCGATGAGATTTCCTTGCGGGCATTGGGGCGGGTGGTGGCGGCAATTGGCGGCCGCGACTATGGGCCTCGGTTGGATCGTCTGGAACGCCTTCACCGTGGCCTATTGACCAATCAGTCTGCCTCGGCAGCAACCCTCGGTGGCTGCCGCCTTATGGTTGACGGAGGAGTCGGGGGCAGGAAACTTTTAGTGTGCCGGGAAACCCGGGGCCTGCCGGCGCCGCTTCGCGTTAATCCGGGCGAGCGGCTGATGTGGGACAGGCGATTTGAAATCCGTCTCGGCGGGGAGGGCGGCGGCGGGGCACGGTTGATGAACCTGGGCGAGCGGGGATGGGCGGAAATTGTCGATAATCGTCCCGATTTACGTCAGCGGTCTATTCCCGGCCCGGTTCGAGTCTCGTTACCGGCGCTGTTTGACGATTTTGGCGTATATTCAGTACCCCACTTGGGGTTTCGGCGGGAAAACGACACCGGTTCCGGGGCCTCTCAAGGCCCGAATTTTGAGGAAATCCGGTTTTCACCACCGAATTCTTTTTCAAGTACGGGATTTTTCTTGCGTAATGAGCCTGACATACTATCTCTCTAGGGAAGAAACGGTGGCGACAATAGCGCCGCCATCCTGGGTTCCGCGTTTCCACGGAGGATTAGAAACTTGAATTTTAGTCGAAATATGGCGCTCTGGGTTGTCATTGCGCTTTTGGTGTTCGCCATGTTCAACCTGTTTCAGGGCACGGCGCAACGAGGCCAGAGCAACATGGTGGCGTATTCTGATTTCCTGACTTCGGTGGAGTCCGGCGCCGTGCGCGACGTCATTATTCAAGGCCCCACCATTTCCGGCCATTACCGCGACGGGCGTAATTTCGCCACCTATGCGCCTGAAAACGGAAAACTGATTCCGACCCTGACAGAAAAGGGCGTGCGCATCAGCGCGCTGCCGTACGACGCGGATACGCCGACGCTGTTCAGTATCCTGATTTCGTGGTTCCCGATGTTGTTGCTGATCGGGGTGTGGATATTCTTCATGCGCCAGATGCAATCGGGCGGCGGCAAGGCCATGGGCTTCGGCAAATCGAAGGCCAAGCTGCTGACCGAAAAATCCGACCGCGTCACATTCGAGGACGTCGCCGGCATCGACGAAGCCAAGCAGGAACTTGAGGAAATTGTCGAATTCCTGAAGGACCCCCAAAAATTCCAACGTCTCGGCGGCAAAATCCCCAAGGGGTGTTTGCTGGTCGGACCGCCGGGCACCGGTAAGACATTGCTGGCCCGCGCCATCGCCGGCGAGGCCAATGTGCCGTTCTTCACCATTTCCGGTTCCGACTTTGTTGAGATGTTCGTCGGCGTCGGTGCGTCGCGGGTTCGCGACATGTTCGAACAAGGAAAAAAGAACGCCCCTTGCATCATCTTCATCGACGAAATCGACGCCGTCGGTCGCCATCGTGGCGCCGGTCTCGGCGGTGGTAACGATGAACGCGAGCAGACGTTGAACCAGTTGCTGGTGGAAATGGACGGATTCGAATCCAATGAAGGCGTCATCCTGATTGCCGCCACCAACCGCCCCGACGTGCTCGACCCGGCATTGCTTCGCCCCGGTCGCTTCGACCGTCAGGTGCACGTGCCGAACCCGGATATCATCGGCCGCGAAAAAATTCTCAAGGTGCATATGCGCAAGGTGCCGCTGGCGCCAGATGTGGATGCGCGGGTTATTGCGCGGGGCACGCCTGGGTTCTCGGGCGCCGACTTGGCTAACCTGGTCAACGAGGCGGCTCTGCTGGCGGCGCGCGTCGGCAAACGTGTCGTCACCATGAGCGAGTTCGAGGAAGCCAAGGACAAGGTCATGATGGGCACCGAACGCCGGTCCATGGTCATGACGGAAGACGAGAAGAAGCTAACCGCCTATCACGAAGCCGGTCACGCCCTTGTCGGCCTCAAGGTGCCGAAGCACGACCCCTTGCATAAGGTGACGATTATCCCGCGCGGTCGGGCGCTCGGCCTGACCATGAGCCTGCCGGAACGCGACCGGCTCAGCTATTCCAAGCTCGAATTGAAATCCCTGTTGGCGGTGATGTACGGCGGGCGCGTCGCCGAGGAACTGATTTTCGGCGAGGAAAATATCACCACCGGCGCCGGCAGCGACATCCAGCAGGCGACCAGTTGGGCGCGGCGCATGGTCACCGAATTCGGTTTTTCCGACAAACTCGGTCGCTTGCGGTACGCCGATAATGAGGAAGAAGTCTTCCTCGGTCATTCCGTGGCGCGCCACAAGAATGTGTCCGACGCCACTGCCGCCTTGATTGATGGAGAGGTCCGCGCCCTTGTTGAGGAAGCCGAAAATACGGCGCGAAAGATTTTGACGGAGTGCAGCGACGATCTGGAAACCATAGCCCGGGCGCTGTTGGAATACGAAACCCTGTCGGGCGCCGAAGTGAATGCGCTGCTGCGCGGTGAGACCATCGTACGGCCTGAAGATATGGATACGCCGCCCGAAGGCGGTCACAAGTCGTCGGTGCCGACCAGCGGCAAACCGAAGAAGTCAAAAGGGTCCCCCGGCATCGAGCCTGAGCCCCAGCCCGAGTCTTGACCGCCGTCGCAACCTTCGCCGGGCTTTCGCTCGATCAACCCCGAATTTTCGGTATCATCAACGTCACGCCCGACAGCTTTTCCGATGGCGGTGAGGCGCTGGTGGTCGAAGACGCCGTCAGCCGTGGCCGGGCGATGCTCGACGCCGGCGCCGATGTTCTTGATGTCGGTGGCGAGTCGACCCGCCCCGGCGCCGAACCGGTCGGCATTGATGAGGAAATCGCCAGAGTCATTCCAGTGGTCAAGGCGTTGTCCGAACTGGGCGCCCTGGTTTCCATCGACACCCGCCGCGCCCCGGTGATGGAAGCCGCCATCGAGGCCGGGGCCACCATCATCAACGATGTCACCGCCTTGAGCCATGATCCGAATTCCATGGGCCTGGCCGTTGCCAGCGGCCTGCCGGTGATCCTCATGCATATGCTGGGCGAACCCGGCACCATGCAGGACAATCCCCAATACGAAGACGCCGCTCTCGACGTATTCGGCTATCTCAAAAAACGCGTGGCGGCTTGTGAAGCGGCGGGCATCGACCGAGGCCGCATTGCCGTCGACCCCGGCATCGGCTTCGGCAAGACGGTGGCCCATAACCTGGATATCCTGTCCCGCCTCGACCTTTACCGCGATTTCGGATGCCCAGTTCTGTTAGGCGCCTCCCGCAAAACCTTCATCGGCAAGCTTAGCGGAGACGTCGCTCCCAAAGATCGCCTCGGCGGATCGCTGGCGGCGGTGCTGGCGGCGGCGGCACGGGGCGTGCGCCTGTTCAGGGTCCACGACGTCGCCGACACCCGCCAGGCGTTGACGGTTTTCCACGCGATTGAAAAGAAGTGAAATATAATGTGACGCCCCGGATGGGCGGGGGTGTAATAGATATACCTGCGGATATACGCCAAGCTGAGAGACGGGACCAACAATGACGCAAAAACTGTTCGGCACCGACGGCATTCGTGGCACGTCTAATGTCTGGCCGATGACCGCCGAGGCGGCGTTGAAGGTCGGCATGGCGTCGGCGGTTCAGTTCATCCGCGGCGAACACCGCCATCAGGTCGTGATCGGCAAGGATACCCGGTTATCCGGTTATCTGCTGGAGCCGGCGATGACCGCCGGCTTTATTTCCATGGGCATGGACGTGGTCCTGGTCGGGCCGATGCCGACACCGGCGGTCGCCATGCTGACCCGGTCGTTGCGCGCCGATTTGGGCGTCATGATCTCGGCGTCCCATAATCCTTTTGAGGATAACGGCATCAAGCTGTTCGGCCCTGATGGCTATAAATTGTCGGATACAGTGGAAGCCGAGATCGAGGCCCGCGTCCATTCCGACATGAGCAACCATATGGCCGGCGCCGCCAAGCTCGGCCACGCCCGGCGTCTGGATGACGCGCGCGGGCGCTATAACGAATACGTCAAACAGACATTCCCCCGTGGCTTGCGTCTCGATGGTCTCAAGATCGTCGTCGATTGCGCCTTCGGGGCGGCCTACAAGGTCGCCCCCGAAGTGCTGTGGGAACTGGGCGCCGACATCGTTCCCATCGGCGTCAAACCTGACGGCATCAACATCAACAAGGGCTGCGGTTCCACCGATACCGATGCCATGTGTTCGATGGTCTCGGCCCACGGCGCCGATTTGGGTATCGCGTTGGATGGCGACGCCGACAGGGTGCTGATCGCCGATGAAAACGGCGCCTTGGTCGATGGCGACCAAATTCTCGGCCTGATCGCCGGGGACTGGGCCGCAACTGGACGCCTGCAAGGCGGCGGCATAGTTTCGACGGTGATGTCGAACCTGGGCCTTGAGATGTTCCTGAAGGGCCAGGGGCTGGATCTGATTCGCACCCAGGTCGGTGACCGCTATGTGGTCGAACACATGCGGGCGCACGGCTTCAATCTCGGCGGCGAGCAATCCGGCCACATCGTTCTCAGCGATTATTCAACCACCGGCGACGGCCTGATCGCGGCCCTCCAGGTCCTGGCCGTGATCGTCAATGCCGGCAAACCGGCGAGCCAGGTCTGCCGGGTGTTCGACCCGTTGCCCCAGTTGTTGAAAAACATTCCATTCAACGGCGGCAAGCCACTCGACACCAAGGCCGTCAAGAAGGCCATCAAGGACGGCGAAGACCGGTTGGGCAGGGGCGGTCGGTTATTGATCCGCGCGTCGGGCACCGAGCCGGTGATCCGGGTCATGGCCGAGGGTGAGGACGAGGCCCTGGTCGCCGCCGTGGTCGGCGATATCGCCGGCGTCATCGAGAAAGCCGGGTAATGAAGGGCCGCGTGCTTGTCGTCGCCGGCTCCGATTCCGGTGGCGGCGCGGGAATACAAGCCGACATTAAAACCATTACGGCGCTCGGCGGTTTTGCCATGACCGCGGTGACCGCGCTGACCGCCCAGAACAGCCTGACCGTCGCCGGCATCCACAAGCCGCCGCCGAGCTTCGTCGCCGATCAAATTCGCGTCACCCTGGAAGACCTCGGAACGGACGCCGTCAAAACCGGCATGATGGCCGACCGGCCGATCATCGAAGCCGCCGCCGATGTTCTCGATCAACTGGCGCCCGATGTGCCCTGGGTCATTGACCCGGTGATGGTGTCGACGGCGCGGGACCGGCTGCTGGATGAAGACGCGGTCACGGCGCTAAGGCAACGCCTGGTTAATAAGGCGGCGTTGACGACGCCCAACATGGCCGAAGCCGAATTGTTGACGGGGCTATCCGTGACCACGGTCGATGAAATGGAGGCCGCCGGACGGGCGCTTGTCGAAGGCGGCGCCGGCGCGGCGTTGATCACCGGCGGCCATTTGGAAGGCGGCATCGTCATTGATGTTCTTGTCAGCACCGCGGGTGTCGAGCGCTTTGAGGCCGCCCGCATCGTCACCACCAACACCCACGGCACCGGCTGCACGTTGGCGTCCGCCATCGCCACCGGTCTGGCGCAGGGGCTGGAACTCCATGACGCCGTCATCCGGGCCAGGGCCTATGTGCGGGAAGCCATCCGCACCGCGCCTGGTTATGGCGGCGGCCACGGCCCGTTGAACCACGCGCACACGGTCAAGGGCGATTGAACCCGTCTAGCAGGCTGCTGAAAAACCCATGATTTGGTTGAGTGAGCCTTCGAGACGGACCTCCGGTCCTCCTCAGGGTGAGGTATAAGCTATTGTAATTCCTCATCCTGAGCCGCGCGCGCAAGCGGGCGAGTCGAAGGATTGTTGCCGCAAATCCACTTTTTCAGCAGCCTGCTAAAGCGGAAACCTATTTCAGGATTTCCGCGACCACCGCGTCGCCGACATCGGCGGTCTTCGCGCGGCCACCCAGATCCGGGGTGTGATTGGCGGCATCGGCGAGCACCGTATCGACGGCGTCATTAAACGCGGCGGCGGCTTTCAGGAGGTCATCACGGCGATGCCGGGCGCCCAGCCATTCCAGCAGCATCGCCGCCGAGTTCATCAGCGCCACCGGATTGCCGATGCCCTGGCCCGCGATATCCGGCGCCGAGCCGTGCGCGGCCTGGGCGACGCCGTGATTGTCGCCGGCGTTGACCGATGCGCCGAGGCCCAATCCGCCGGAAAGTTCCGCCGCTTCGTCGGACAGGATATCGCCGTACATGTTGGTGGTGACGACGACATCGAAGGCAGCCGGCGTGCGCACCAGCAGCGCCGCCATGGCGTCGATCAGGACCTCGTCCAGTTCAACGCCGGGATAAGCCTTGGCGACGTCGCGGACCTCGCCCAGGAACAGCCCTTCGGTCACTTTCAGGACATTGGCCTTGGTCACCACCGTCACCTTGTTGCGGCGGCGCAGGGCCAGCTGGAAGGCGGCCTCGGCAATGCGGCGCGAGCCTTTGCGGGTGATCTTGCGCACCGCCAGCGCGACGTCCTCGGTCGGCATGAATTCGCCCAGCCCCTGGAACATGTTGCGGTCGGCATAGAAGCCTTCGGTGTTTTCCCGGGCAATCACCAAATCCATGCTCGGCGTCAGGCAGGGCACGCCTACTCTGGCGCGGGACGGCCGGATGTTGGCGTATAAATCCAATTCCTTGCGGATGGTCGCCGATGGGTTGATGCCGCCCCGTTCCGGGGCCGGATAGGCGTAGGTGTCGGCGGGGCCAAGAATGACGCCGTCGGACGCCTTGATCTCCGCCATCACCGCGCCGGGCAGGGTCGAGCCGTCGGCCTTTAGCGCCGCCATGCCGATGCTGCGTTCCTCTAATTCGAGCTTAAGGCCGAATTTTATGTCGAGCGCCTTGAGGGCCGGAACCGTCACCGCCATGATTTCCGGGCCGATGCCGTCGCCCGGCAGAATCAGTATTTTCACGTCGAGCCCTCCGCCCCGGCGGCGGAGGCGGCGGCGAAGCGGCGAAACCGGGCGGTGCCGTCGCGTTCAATTTGCTGGCTCAACCCGACCTCCCAACTGAGATACGTTTGCATGGCGGCTTCGTTTCCTTCGTCCAGGTCATAGGGCCGATACCAGACATCAACGGTTTCATCCAAGCCGTCTTTCAGCCCCTTCGCCAGCGGCAGGCCGGCCTCGGCCCAGGCTCTGGTGCCGCCGTCGAGCACCTTGACGTCGCGGCCGGACAACAATGCATCCGCCGCCGCCAGCCGTGCCAGAACCCCGTCCGGTGAGGTCAGTACGATTTTGGAACCGTCTGGAATGGCGCTGAGATTCCCCGGCAGATTGGCGCGGATGCCGAAACGGCTGCCGGGGATATGGCCCTTGCGGTGATCGCGGCTGTCGGTCAAATCGACGACGATGGCGCCGCCGCCGACCATCAATGCCGTCACTTGCTGCGGCGACAGCATTTCCGGCGCTGCGTCATCGAGACCGAACACATGCGGCGCGTGCGGGCCTTCGACCAACGGCCCGCAGTTCAACGCATCGGCAAGGACATGAACATCGTCCCACCCCATTTGGATTAACCACGACGCCGTCATCCTGGCGCGCACACCGTTGTCATCGACCAGCACCAGGCGTGCGCCCTGAACGCCGACATAGCGATCCGTCGCCTGCACCATTTGGCCGCCCGGCGCCGGTTTGGCGTCGGCAAGGTGGCCGGCCTCGTACTCCGCCAAGTCGCGAACATCGAGCACATAAAGCGTGCGGGAGGGATCGGCCCGCCAAAGGGCAAGCGTGGCGGCGTCGATTTCGGGGACCTCGAACCGCGCCGCAACGCCGTCGGCGCAAACCAGGGCGCGTTTAAGGCCGTCATCCGACAGCGCGGGAAACGTCGCCGTTTTTCCCCGGTCCAATTGCAGCCCGGCCAGATGCCAGCCCATGGTGCCGTTTTCCAGGGCAACGACTCGATTTGGAATTCCGGCGTTGATTAGCGACTGGGCGCCGATGATCGACCGCGTTCGCCCGGCGCAATTGACGACGACGGTGGTTTCGGGCCTCGGCGCGATATCGTGAATGCGCAGCGCCAGTTCGGCGCCGGGGACATCGATGCCGCCGGGGATCGACATGTTTTCGAACTCCGGCATCGGCCGGCTGTCGACGATCACCAGATCATCTCCCCGGTCTTTCATGGCCTGTAATTCGGTCGCCGGGATATGCGGCGTATGATACTGGACCTCGATGAATTCGCCGAACGCCTTGGACGGCACGTTGACGCCGGTAAAGACCTCAAACCCGGCCTCGGCCCACCCCGCCAGCCCGCCTTTCAGGTACCGAACGTCGCGATAGCCGAAACGCGACAACCGTTCCGCGCCAAGCGTCATCAGGTGATCGTCGCCGTCTCCACCGGCGCACAGCACGATGGGAACGTCGCGTCTCGGCACCAGATCATCGGCAACAAGCTCCAGGCGGCTGAGCGGCATCGGCACCGCGAACAATAGATGGCCGTCGCCGAAGGTGCCTTCTTCGCGCAGGTCAAGCAATGCCAGTTCGCCGCGGTTCAGGATCATCGCCTTGAGATCGGCGGCGGAAATAGGGTTGAGTCCGGTTGCGGTCATTCCCCCATCCCTCAGATCGGCTTGATGTTCTGGGTGGCCGGAAAAACCTTGTAGGTTCCGGCGTCGGTATCGTAGGCGACGCGTTCGTGCAATTGCTCCAGCGCCAGCCCATACATGTGTAGATGCACGTTTTTCTTATCCGTCATATTCTCAATAGAGTGAATATCATCGGGCATCAAGGCGACCCCCGTACCGGCCACAATATTAAAATCCCCCGTCTGTTGAAGTTCCCCAATCCCTTGCTGAGAGCCATCATCGGTGCGTTCATAGAAATAATTCTGTTCTTCCCCATGGACCCCGACGATCACCGCCCAGGTCGTGTGATTATGGGGCTTTACACGCTTTCCAGGAACACCGGTGGATGCATAGAGGGCGAAGCGGTGGCCCTCATCCTCGCTCAGCCGATAGATCACGCCCTTGCCGTCTTCCTCGCTGACGGGGAAATCGTCTTCCGGGAACAGGTCGCGGCGCTCCGTCAGGGCCAGCAGTTCCGCCTTGATCGCGTCCAGCGCTTCAGGGGTAACACCCCCGTTTTCGACAGCGGTAGCCTCAATGTCGCGAACCTTGGCGACAGTAGCGGCGACGGCAGCGGTGCGTTGGTTGCGGATATCCATTCAAGCCTCCCGTTTCAGTTTGTTTTTCAGATGCGCCATCAGCCCGCCATCGGCGATCATCGCCATCAGGTGGCCGGGCAGCGGCTCGCACTTCAATGTTTCCCCGGTGCTCAGATTTTCGACGAGGCCCTTGAGCGCATCGACGCGCAGCTCGTCGCCGCGGTTGATGCGCTCGACATCCGCACAGACCAACGCCGGAAGCCCGAAATTCAAGGTATTGCGATAAAAAATGCGGGCGAAGGACTTGGCCAAGACGGCGCGAATGCCGAGCAATTTTAGATGCAGCGGCGCTTGTTCCCGCGATGACCCGATCCCCATATTGTTACCGGCGACGAAGATATCGCCCTCCTGCACCGCCCCGGCGAAATCCGGGTCCAGCGGTTGCAGGCAGAGCTTGCAGCCTTCCTCGGGCTCCATGTTCTTGTAGGAATCGATCGGCGCCAACTGATCGGTGTCGATGTTGTCGCCATACACCCAGGCGCGGCCGATTTCTGTTGAGTCGCTCATAAAAAGTCCCTCGGATCAGTAATCTCTCCGGCGATGGCGGCGGCGGCGACCGAATAGGGCGAGCCCAGATACAGCTTTGACGAATTCGGCCCGGCGCGGCCGACGAAGTTGCGGTTGGTCGACGAAATGCCGGTCATGTTGTCATCCAGCCGCGCCGGCCCCTGGCCGATACAGCCGCCGCAGCCGGTGGCCAGGATGGTCGCGCCGGCGTCTTCCAGAATCTTCATGGTACCGTCGGCGATGGCGGCATCACGAATACGGTTCGATGCCGGCGCGACCATAAACCGCGTGCCGGCGGCCCTGGTCCGGCCTTTGACGATCGCCGCCGCCATCCGAAGGTCTTCGATCTTGGCCCCGGTACAAGCCCCGATATAGGCCTGACCGACCGCCGTTCCGGCGTATTCACCGACATCGGCGGCATTTTCCGGGTTCGACGGCGCCGCCACTTGCGGGGCCAGGGCGGCACCGTCGATGGTGATGGTTTTGGCGACGCGTGCGTCCGCGTCGCCCTGCCAGGTCTTGATATCGACCCCGTCCGCCGCCGTCGCCGCCAGCCACTGGGCGGTGGTGTCATCAGGGGCGACGATGCCGGTCTTGGCGCCCAGCTCAGCCGCCATATTGGTCAGCGTCATGCGCTCATCCATCGTCATCGCCTTGACCGCGTCGCCGCCATATTCGACGACCATGTAATTCGCCCCCATGATGCCGATGTCGCCGCACAGTTTCAGGATCACGTCCTTGGCCGCGACCCCGGCGGACAGGCGGCCCGTCACATCGAGCCGCAGCGTTTCCGGCACCCGCACCCAGATTTCCCCGGTCGCCAGCACGCCAACCATCTCGGTGGCGCCGATGCCGACCATGAAGGCGCCGAAGGCGCCGCCGGTGGGCGAATGGCTGTCACCGCCGACACAGAACATACCGGGTTTCAGAAACCCGTTTTCCGGCAGCACCACGTGGCAGATGCCTTGTTCGGGAAGGAAATGCGGGAGTTTTTTCGCGGCCACCCATGCATGGGTGATGGTCTGGATGTTGACGCAGGTGGGGTCGGGGTCGTTGGTGTAATGATCGGTGATGACGACCAGCTTATCCTTATCCCAAATCGGCGCCCCCAATTCATCCAGCAACTTCCCGGCGCGCCGTGGCCCCGACGAATCATGCATCATCGCCAGATCGACGGCGCAGGTGACAATGTCGCCGGGGGCGACCGAGTCCAGCCCGGCGGCACGCGCGATGATTTTTTCCGATAAAGTCATTGAATGAGTCGTCATTGCCATCTTTAGATCACCTTAGCCTTCCGGAACGCCGCCTGCCTGGCCTCGCCCTTCGACAGGCTCAGGGCGAGGCCTTCATGCTGAGCCTGTCGAAGCATTGGGGCTGTCCTCAAAATTGGTCTTCCCATGAGTCTCCGCATTAGATGACCTTACCCTCCCTGAGTGCGCGAATCCTGGCCTCATCGTAGCCGAGACCGGCCAACAGCGCATCGGTATGTTCGCCCAGCTTCGGCGCCGGGTTGGCCGGCGCGGGGCTCGATGCCTGCACCGGCGGGCGCAGGAAACGATAGATGCCGTGGCCTTCCAGTTCAATCTCCTGCAACCGCCCTTCGTCTTTCACAAACGGGTTTTCCATGGCCTCACCGACATCCAAAATCGGCGACGCCGGAACGCTTCCGGCGAAGTCGATCAGCCATTCGGCGGTGGTTTTGGCCGACAACGCCTCGTCCAGCATCTCTTGTATGAGCGGACGCGCCTCGAAACGGTCGGGGAAGGCCTTGAAGCGCGGATCATCGGCCCATTCCGGATGACCGATGGCGCCCGCCAGCGCCGGCCAGAATTTTTCCTTGTTACACATCAGATAGATCCAGCCGTCGGCGGTTTTGTACAACTGGCACGGCGTCAGCGACGGATGCGCCGAACGGGCCAGACGTTTCTGCACATAGCCGTTATTGAGATACCACATCGCCGGATAGCCGAGATTGGACAGCGCCACGTCAAACAAACTGACGTCGAGGTCGCCGCCAACGCCCGACGCCCGCGCCCCGATGATGCCGGCGAGCGCCGCATAGGCGAGCCCGACGCCGGTCATCTGGTCGACCACCGACAGTCCGAACCGGGTCGGCTCGCCATCGGGGTCGCCGGTCAGCGAAAAATAGCCGGTTTCCGCCTGCATCAGGTAATCAAACCCCGGCCACGATGCCCTGGGCCCGTCGCGGCCATAGGCCGACAGGTGGGCGCAGACGATTTTCGGATTGGCGGCTTTCAGATGTTCATAGGTGAGGCCGAGCTTTTCCGGCACGTCGCCGCGCAGGTTCGACGTCAGCGCATCGGCGGACGCGATTAAATCGTACAGCACCGCCTTGCCGTCGTCGCTTTCCAGATCGAGGGTCAGGCTTTTTTTGTTGCGGTTATAGGCGTGGAACCACTGGCTTTCGCCGTTGTCGAACCAATACGGCCCCAAGGCGCGGGCGAAATCGCCGCCGTCAGGTTGCTCGATCTTGATGACCTCGGCGCCCTGATCGGCCAGCCACATGGTGCCGAACGGCCCGGCGCCATACTGTTCGACCGCAAGAATGCGAACGCCGTCGAGGGGGAGAGTCATGCTTTGGTTCCGGTTTCGGTTGTCACGCGGGAAGAAGAAATTTTAAGGGATTGTCCTCATAAAGAAAGCGAAACAAACGGGCCGATACCAGGGAAAGCCAACACCCGATGTTGGTTCAGGATTGGGCGTTAAGAATACTAATATTCCATATTTTCATATAAATGGTAACATTTATTGAAAAATAGAATAAATATGATTAATCTCGCGGCTCAATAAATCACAATAAAAATACGTCCATCACCTATCCATTGTTTTCGGATTTTGTGTTTTCAGAATTTAAAGTCAGGGAGGAAGTCTATGTTTTCGAAAGTCAGAGGATTTTTAGGATTCGCCTTCGCCGCGCTGGCGGTGCTTGCCGTCGGCATCGGGCCGGTCCAGGCCCAAAAAGACAAGCCTGATTTCCAGGTTATCATGTTGGGCGTCGGCACACCGGTGCCGTTCATGCACCGATTCGGACCGGCGACCTTGGTGATCGCCGGCGACAAGTACCTGTTGTTCGATGCCGGTCGCGGCGTCACCCAGCGCCTATGGCAGGACAAAATACCGTTGGGACGGGTCGATGTGTTGTTTTTAACGCATCTGCATTCCGATCATGTCGTCGGCATTCCCGATCTGTTGCTGACCGGGTGGCTTACGTCTCCGTTCGGCAAGCGCAAAGGCAATTTTGTCGTGCGTGGGCCGGAAGGCACGGAAAGCATGATGGAACACATGGTTAAGGCCTTCGCCGCCGACATCGACATTCGCGTCAAGGATCAAAATTTCAGCCGCGTCGGCGTCACCCCCGACGCCTTGGACATTGTTCCAGGCCCGGTCTATAGCGAAGGCGGCATCAAGGTGACGGCCATCGACGTCAACCACGGCGAAAAGATCAAGCCGACGGTCGGCTACCGGATCGATTACAAGGGCCGTTCCGTGGTCATCTCCGGTGACACCAAATATCTCCCGGCGCTGGCCAAGGCCGCGGAGGGCGTCGACCTGTTCATTCATTCCATCGCCGGGGCCAAGAAGGAATTGCTCGAGTCAAATCAGAGTTGGAAGAATATCATCGCGCACCACACCGAACCCGAAGACGTCGGCCGCATTTTCGCCGCGGCGAAACCAAAGATGGGCGCGCTCTATCATCTGGTGACCTTGACCAACGGCAAGATCAAGCCGCCGTCGCTGGGTGATTTGATGACACGCCTGAAGACCACCTACAACGGTGCGGTCACCATGGGCGCCGACCGCACCCGGTTCATCATCGGCAAGGCCGGTGTAACGGTGATCGCACCGCCGAAATAACAAGCCGCTTCCCCCTTTACGTCGCTATAAGTGACAGATATTTGCCGGGGGAAATTCGTATATTGAGGGGCGACCCTTGATGACGAAATACCCCGGCAGATTTGTTTTCCGTTGGCGCCACATTGGGAAAACGGCCTGGCGACCATGACACAAACATTTTATGAAGAACTCGGCGGCAGGCCCTGCCTGGAAAAGGTTCACGTCCTTCTATACGACAAGCTGCTCAGCCATCCCTGGCTCAAGGAATTTTTTGCCGGCAATGACCGCTGGCATCTGGAAATTCAGCAGACTGATTTCATGCAGGGTCTTTTTGGCGGCCCCCATGTCTACGGCGGGCGGATTCCCAGAACCGCCCATGTTCATATTTTTATTACCGAAGAAGTCTTCATGATCCGCCACCGGCTTCTCGAACAAGCCCTCACCGAAGCCGGCATCCGCCAGGCCCACAAGGAACGATGGCTCGACTTTGACATGGGATTTATAAAGGCGTTGGTGAAAACCGACGTCTCCGAGTGTGAGGGCCGCTATAAAACCGAGGCCGTTATCGCGATGCCGAAGCCTTAGGTATTGAGGCATAATTTTGGTATTCGGCTTTTTCACATATCCCAAACGACTAAATGATCTTTTCTGTGATGCAGTGAATGTTTGGTTAATCCTTGAAGATGAAGACGCGCTAGAAGTCGCGGCAAACGCTGTTCTGACTGCTGCTCAAGAACAAAGAGATTCAATGATCCATTATGCCGCTACTGCTGACAAAATATTTGAACTGATGTATGGAGATGCGGGAGCAATCCCTACTTCGGATTCGGGCGGGCAGACTATCGAACTGGATACCGTTAAAAAACGTCTAGAAATCCTTCTCGGCAAGTTCGAGGAAATACAGGGTGTTAGTTTGATGCAAGCTCGAAAGGCAATGAAGCGTGAGAACGAAAAGGCGGTCCAGAAAGGAGATACCTCATATTTTAGATCCCGATATCCGGACTTCTCGCTATGGTGAGAGAAGCTGGCGGCAAGGTTTTAAGCCTCGTAGTCGTTTCACGAAAGCTCCACGAATTAAGTAAACTGTCCCCGCATTACAAACGCGAAGTAAACTGTCCCCGCATTACAAACGGTCCCCGCATTTGCAAAACGAATCCAGTGAAGGTCTTTTTGGGAGCCATAAACAAAGCCCCCAAAGAATCTAATAAATCAGCCCTACGGCCGAAAACAAACCGTCAATTTTTCAGCAGATACCCCAGCCCCTACACCGGGTTACGCTCAACCAGCTGCCGGGCGATGATGATGCGTTGCAGCTCGTTGGTGCCTTCGCCGATGGCCAGCAAGGGGGCGTCGCGGTAATAGCGTTCTATATTGAATTCCTTGGAATAGCCGTAGGCGCCGTGGATGCGCATCGCCTCCATGGAATTTTCGACCGCCGCCTCGGTGGCGAACAACTTGGCCATGCCGGCCTCCATGTCGCAGCGCGCCCCGGTGTCGTAGGCGTGCGCGGCCTGATCGACCAGCAGCCGCGCCGCCTCGACCCGTGTCGCCATATCGGCGAGTTTGATCTGGATCGATTGATGCTGGGCGATGGGCTTGCCGAAGGTCTTGCGTTGCTGGGCGTAAGCAAGAGATTCTTCCAGACACGCCCTGGCCAGGCCGACGCCGCGCGCCGCGACGTTGATGCGGCCCAGTTCCAGGCCGCCCAGAATTTGTTGCAGGCCCCGGCCCTCGATGCCGCCGATCAGGTTTTCCGCCGGCACGCGGACGCCGTCGAAGTTGAGCTCGCCGGTGTCGATGCCCTTGTAGCCGAGCTTATGCAGCTTTTTGGTTTCATAGCCGCTGTCTTTTTCGGCCAGGATCAGGCTCATGCCCTTATGCGCGGGCTTGGTGTCGGGGTCGGTCTTGACCAGCACCGCCAGCACGTTGCCCTCGATGGAATTGGTGATCCACATCTTGTTGCCGTCAATGACGTAGTCGTCGCCGTCGCGCACCGCCTTGCTGCGGATGCCTTGTAAATCGGTGCCGCAATCGGGCTCGGTCAGGGCGACGCCGCCGCGCAGCTCGCCACTGGCGAAGCGCGGCAGCCATCGTTGTTTTTGTTCCTCGGTGCCGGCGCGCTCGACCGCTTGGGCCATGATCAAATGCGCGTTAAAGATACCGGACACCGACATCCACACCGCCGACACCCGCTCGACGATTTTGGCATAGGTAACGGCGCTGAGGCCCAGCCCACCGTATTCCGGCGAAATGGTCGCCCCCATCAGGCCCAGCGCACACAGCTTGTCGGCGATATCGCGCGGGTATTCGTCGGCGGCTTCGAGATCATGAGCGTAGGGCCTGACGTCGCGTTCCAGGAACTGGTCGATGGTTGCGAGGATCAGCGCTTCGTCTTCCGCCGAGGTGATGTTTTCGGGATGCGGCATGTTTTTACAACCGGGGGGCCTCAGTAATCCGCCGCGTCATCGACGCCGTGGCCGCGTTTCGGGATCAGCACGGAGCGCTCGTAGGTCATGAACACCACCCCGTCGGCGCGTTTGCCGGTGGTCTTGACGGTGACGATGCCCTGGGTCGGCCGCGACTTGCTTTCGCGCACCTCCAGCACCTCGGATTCCGCATAGATGGTGTCGCCGACGAACACCGGCCCGGTCAGCTTGATCTTGTCCCAACCGAGATTGGCGATCGCCTTCTGGCTGACGTCGGACACGCTCATGCCGGCGACGATGGACAGCGTCAAGGCCGAGTTGACCAGCGGCTTTTTCCATTCGCTCTTGGCCGCGTAGGCGGCGTCGAAATGCAGCGGGTGCTGGTTCATGGTGATCAGCGTGAACCAGGTATTATCGGATTCCGAAATCGTCCGGCCGGGGCGATGTTCATAGACATCGCCGACCTTGAAATCCTCAAGGTAGCGCCCGTAGGACTCACGGTAGCGGTTTTTGCCGACTTCTTTTGCTTCGGCGACCATTTTCTCTCCTATTCGCCTGCCGCCGCGACTTCCGCCGGAACCGGCCGGGTCAAGCGCAGGACTTCGTTGATGTCGTCTTCTTTGCGGATGCCGAGCAGCCGCGTCGCTAATTCATCGACGCGGCTTGGCGGCAGGTATGGGCTGACCAGGGTATCGAATTTCGCCCGCAGCTCGTCAGGCGTAAGAAAATTATCCGGTTCGCCCTTGGGCACGGCGACGAAGGCCTCGAACACGCCGCGCGCCGTCGTCACACGGGCGACGCCGCTGAGGTTTGCCGGGAATTCGGCCTCGGCCTTGGCGTCCGGCGCGGCGTGGACTTTCTTGCATAGCGCCAGCGTCTTGGCATTGCCGATGTGCCCCGCGTAATCGTCCCAGCCAAGGCCGCCTTCGCGGAGCGCCACGGCGGCGCAAAAGGCCATCGAAAACTGGCCGTCGACGACGCCCTGCGGATTGTGCTTGTCGGCTTCCGGGTCGCCGATGATCTTCCAGCCGGTTTCCGGCAGGCCGATGTCGACGCGAACGATTTCGTCGGGCTGAATATCGTTGGCGGCGCGCAAATCAATCAGCGCATCCAGCGCCGCGTGGCTGTAACGGCACGACGGATAGGGTTTGACGGCGATATTCATGGTTTCCCAAACCTCGCCCAAACCCTCGACCGCCTTGGCCGGAACCGGGTTGGGCGCATAGGCGTGGAAAAAACCGGCCTTGCCCTCGAACGCATCCTCGACCCCGCGGTAGCCTTCCTTGGCTAACGTCGCCGCCATCAGCCCGCACATGGCGGCGTGGCCGACGTGAAAGGGTTTGGTCCAGGCGCCATCGACGAGGAACTGCATGGAGCCCGCCGATTGGCTCAGCGCGATGCCGAACGCCAGCGCCATCTGGTCAGGCGAGAGGCAAAACAGCCGTCCCGCCGCCGCCGCCGCGCCGAAGACGCCGCAGGTGGCGGTCGGATGGAAGCCCCGGTCATAGTGGTCGGACGGCCCGAGCGCCAAACTGAGGCGAATTTGAATTTCATAGCCGGCGATAATCGCGGGGATCAGTTCTTCGCCGTCGGCGCCGGCCATTTCCGCCGCCGCCAGCGCCGCCGGCACGATCGGCGCGCTGGGATGCAGCGAGCCGCGCGCGTGGGTGTCATCGAAATCCAGCGAATGGGCCAGGGCGCCGTTAATCAAGGCCGCCCCGGTCGGGGTAAATCCCCGGCGGTCGCCAATCGCAACAGAGTGACCGCCATCCAGGCCCAACGCCACCGCCGCCTTGATCAGCGCCGGCGTCGATTGGGCGTCATGGTGGGCGCGAAGCGCGATGCCGACGTTGTCCATCACCAGCATGGCGGTGCGGTCCATCACGTCGGGCGGCATGGCGCCCAAGGAAACCCCGGCGGCAAATTCGGCAAGCCGGCGTGTGACGTCGGTCATGGCATGATCCTCCCGGTTGACCCTATTTCCAAATATCATAGGAGCCCGGGGGTCTGCCTTCAATCGCCCCGATCAAAAGAAATGAGGGGCGTAGGGGGTGCAATCCCTGGCCCTTCACAACAGTCAACCGTAACCCTCTACGATGCCTCGTCCTGGAGACACATTAGAGTTGTGGCTCAGCTGGTGACGATCCCGATAACAATAAGAATCGCAAAAGCGCTGACAATCCAAACAACTGGCGGTAATTTTTTAATTGCTTCCATTTTATCTTCCTTTTTTCTGTATTCTATTTTTGCATTTGTTAATCGAAGCCA
>JAQBYB010000112.1 GCA_027624235.1 Pseudomonadota bacterium
CTACGATGAGCCAGAAATCCTCCCTTATGCAATCCCGCTAATTTGTTCCATAGGCGCTGACGTTAGACAAACGGGTTGACATCAGGGAACAATAAAATGACATGCATTAAATCATTCAAAGTGGCTGTTTGGGGAACCTCCCTGGCCGCTTTCGTCGCGGTGCTCGGCCTTCCGGGCCAGGCGGCGGCGGCCGAAACGATTAAGCTTACGGCTATCGACGGCTATCCGCCGAAGGCCATGTGGGTTGACCGGTTTATCAAATTCTTCATTCCGGAAATCGACAAGGGTCTGGCCAAGACCGGCAAATATAAAATCGAGTGGAATCAGGCCTGGAGCGGCCAGATCGCCAAGCCAAAGAACGTCCTGCAGGCTATCCAGAAAGGTCTCGGCGACATCGGGGTCGTCACCACGGTGTTCCATGGCTCGCGCGTGCCGTTGCAGATGATCGCTTATGCGACGCCGTTCGTGACCACCGATCCCGGACTGGTCTCGCGCACCGTTGATGATTTGGTGGCCAAGTATCCGGCCTTCAATCAGGCCTGGGACAAGTACAACCAGGTCTACCTCACCAATCTGGCGGTTCTCGACACCTATCAGATGTTCTTCAAGGAACCGGTGAAAAACATCGATGACTTCAAGGGCAAGAAGATCGGCGTCGCCGGCATGAACGCGCTGTATATGAAGGGCGCCGGCGCCGCCACCGTCGGCGGCAGCTATGTCACCTACTACAACAAGGTCAAGACCGGGGTGCTCGATGGCTTCATGCTGTGGCCCGAAGCGGTCACCGCCTTCAAAATGCAGGAGGTGGCGCCGTATATGCTGCGCGCCGACATCGGCACCGTCAATTCCAAGGCGATCACCGTGAATGCCGACACCTGGAAGAAGCTACCCGCCGAGGTCAAGAAAGTGATCAAGGACGCGGCCATCAAATACCGCGATCATGTTGCGAAAACCGCCCTGGCCAAGGCCAAGTCCTCTTATGCTGAGTACAAGGCGAAAGGCGGCACGATCTTCACCATGAGCAAGGAAGAACGCCGGTCATGGGCGCGGTCCATGCCCAATGTCGCCAAGGAGTGGGCCGCCGGCCTGGAGGAAAAAGGGATTCCCGCTAAGGCAATCCTGGCCAGCTATATGGAAACCATGCGCGACGCGAACCAAAAAATCCTGCGCCAGTGGGACAAGGAATAAAGGCCGAGGCATTATCTTAGATGACTGACCGGAATTCCGGGGCGTCGCCGCCAGGCGGCGCCCTATTTACGTTACTGGCTTCGTTGCTCGACCGGGCGCTGTCGTCGCTGAACGCGCTCGGCTCGCTGTGGATATTCTTTATCATGGCGCTGGTGAATGCCGATGTCTTCGGCCGCACCTTTTTCCTCGCCCCCATTGACGGCGTCAATGAGATGATCGAACTGTCCCTGGTCGGCATCGTTTTCCTGCAACTGGGCGACGCCACCCAGCATGGCCGGCTGACCCGGTCCGATGGTTTTTTTAATTTTATGCTGCGAAGCAAGCCCAGGATCGGCCGCAGGATGGGTGCGTTCTTTGACCTGCTCGGCGCCTTCTTTATGGGGCTGATCCTGTGGGGGAGTACGCCGTTGCTGATCGAAGCCTGGGGGGGTGATCATTACGTCGGTCAGGAAGGCGTTTTTACCGCGCCGGTATGGCCGGTCAAGCTGGTTATTGTCATCGGCTGTTTTTTGACATTTCTGCTGTTTCTCGTCTTTGCCTGGCGCTACCTGCGTCCCGGGGATTCAAAAGCCTCGGAAACGCCGGATATGGTGGTTTAAATGACCGGCGTCGAAATTGGCATCGCCTCGGTGGTCCTGATTATTTTTCTGATCTATTCCGGGCTCTACATCACGGTTTCGCTGGGTCTGGTGTCGTTTCTCGGCGTCTGGATCATGCGTGGCAACATCGATATGTCGATCAGTCTGCTGTCGATCTCCGTCGCGGACACCGTTTCCAATCAGGTATTCGCGACCATCCCCCTGTTCGCCCTGATGGGGCTGATGGTTTCCGAATCGCAGCTGGGCAAGGATGTCTACGAAGTTGCGAACTTTGTTTTCTATAAAATTCGGGGTGGCTTAGGCATGGCCACCGTCGCCGCCAACGCGGTGTTCGCCTCGATCACCGGGTCTTCCATCGCGTCGGCCTCGGTGTTCACCCGGGTTTCGGTGCCGGAAATGCGGCGGTTCGAATACACGGCGCGTTTTTCAGTCGGCGTCGTCGCCGGCTCGTCGGTCCTCGGCATGTTGATCCCGCCCAGCGCCATGCTCATTATCTACGCCATCGTCGCCGAGGAATCGGTCGGCAAAATGTTCCTCGCCGGCATTATCCCCGGCATCCTGCTGGCGGTTGCCTATTGCATCCTGATCGTATTTTTATCGTATGTGTTTCCGAAATTTATCGGCGGCAAGACAATCGAAGACGCCAGTGGCGAAGAGTGGGGCAATCTCACCTATACGGATATTTTCCACAAGCTGTTCCCCATCGTGCTGTTGGTGGTGGCCGTGCTGGGGGGGATATACGGCGGCGTTACCTCCCCGGTGGAGGCCGGCGCGGTGGGGGCGTTGGGGGCCTTGATTATCGCGATCGCGAAAAGGCGAATCACCTGGGCGGTCTTATGGCGAATTTTGGTTGAGACCGGTTATATCACCGCGACCATTCTGTTCTTGATTATCTCCGCCTCCATGTACAGCCGGATGCTGGGCGTCGCCGCCCTGCCGACATTGTTCGGGGAATGGTTAACGGGGATGGAGTTGAGCATGGCCGCGTTGATTGCACTGTACGTGGTCTTGCTCATCCTGCTCGGCACGATCATCGATACCGCATCGATCATCCTTATCGTGGTGCCGTTGTTCCTGCCCGCGATCGAGGCCTATGGCGCTAGCCTGGTGTGGTTCGGCATCGTCACCGTGGTCGGCGCGGAAATTGGATTATTGACCCCGCCTTTGGGGCTATCGTGTTTCGCCATCAAAACCTCGCTCGATGACCCGACGATCACGCTCACCGATATTTTTTACGGGGCGTTTCCGTTCGCGGTGGTCATGTTGCTGGTGTTGATGGTGGTGATAGCGTACCCGGTTCTCAGTCTGGTGCTGATTTGATCTAATGCCGCAAGATCACTTTCATGGTGTCGATGGTGCCGGATTCCAGGGTTTCCAGCGCTTTGCTCAAATCGTCGAGCGGCATTTCGTGGCTGATTAACGGCAACAGTTTGACCGCCCCGCTTTTGACCAGATCAATGCTGGGCTGAAAATCGCCGGCCTTGGCGGCGCGCGGATTGAAGATGACAAGTTCCTTAAAATAGAGCTGATAAAACGGAAGCGCGCCTTCCTTTGCCGTGTACGTGCCGAAGTTAAGGATCCGTCCGCCGATCCGGGCAAGATTGATGGATTGCGCCAGGGTAGGGATTTGGCCGGCACATTCGATCACAAGGTCCGCGCCGCGTCCCTCGGTGAGGTCGAGGATTTGCTGTTCGAGGTCGTCGCCGGGCGCCACCGTCGCGTCGGCGCCGAGGGTCTCGGCCAGTTCCCGCTTCCAGGCGCTTCGGGTAACGCCGATGACGATACCGGCGCCGGCCGCCTTGGCCAATTGAACGTGCAGTTGCCCGGTAACGCCGAGACCGATCACCACCACCGCCTCGCCGGGTTTCACCGGCCCTATGTCATGGGCATGCACACAGGTGGTCAGAACCTGAATCAGCGATGCTTCCTTGTTGCCGATGCCGTCCGGCAGGACATAAACATTGGCTTTCGGCACCGCCATAAAATCGGCAAACCCACCGTCACAGTCGCGGCCGATCAGCGCGCCATCGGGACAAATATTGATCTGTCCTTCCCGGCATTGGTAGCACGTTCCGCAATAGAGGACCGGATCGACAATAACGCGGGCGCCGATGGCGGGGCCGCCTTGCGTCGTTTCGACAATTTCGCCGATCATTTCATGGCCCATGATGCGCGGGTAATCGACGGGAATGCCGCCCGAATATATTTTCAGGTCGGTGCCGCAGATACCGGAATGGGTCATCCGCACCAGCACCTCGCCGTCACCCGGCGCCGGTTTGTCGATCTTACCCGCCACAAGCGTGCGGGGGCCTGTCAGGATCATCGCCCGCACGGGGTTAATCCAGGACTTCCGGATTGATCGGATAGACGGGCCTGTTGCCTTGTAGAACATCGACGATGCCCCGCGCCGTCTTGGTCTGAAGCTCTTCGAGGGCTTCAATCGAATAAAACCCGGTGTGGGGGCTGAAAATGACGTTGTCGCGTCCCAACAGGGGATGATCCGCCCCCGGCGGCTCAACCGGCATGACATCCAAGGCGGCGCCGCCGATCTCGCCCGCGTCCAGCGCCTTGGCCAGGGCGTCGGTATCGACCAGCGGCCCGCGCGCGGTGTTGACCAACAGCGCGTCCGGCTTCATTTTCTTGAAAGCATCGGCGCCGAACAGGTTTTTGGTTTCCGGCATCATCGGCACATGGATGGAGACATAATCAGAGGTTTTTAACAATGTCTCGAAATCGACAAGCTCTACACCCAATTTGGCCGCCACATCCTTGCCGATAAAAGGATCATAGGCGATGACCTTGAGCCCGAAGGCCTGTGCCTTGGGCGCCATGGCGCGCGGAATCTGGCCCAGCCCGGCAAGGCCAAGGGTGCGCCCGCGCAGACGCGACAACGGCGTCACCGCCGGCATTTCCCAGCGTCCGGCCTGGACGAGGCTGTTGGAGAAGCTGACTTTGCGGGCCAAATCCAGCAGCATCGCCATGGCATGGTCGGACACTTCATCGATGCAGTAATCGGGAACGTAAACAACCGCGATCCCGGCCTTGGTGGCGGCTTTGATATCAATATTATCGACGCCGAGACCAAAGCGGCCGATGACCTTGCATTTTTCCAGCCCGGCAATGACGTCGGCGGTAATCTGGCCGTAGGTGACCATCAGCCCGTCGGCCTGGGCGGCGACCTTGAGAATGCCTTCCAGCGTCGGCTCGTCGGCCATCACCAGTTCGGCATCCAACTCCGACAATACCGCCTTGGCGGGGTTGAGGTTGGGAAATGGGGAATCGGCGACGGCGATCAGTGTTTTGCCCATGGTTTATCTCCCTCTACATTTTTACTTCTATCGATTCAGGGAATAGTAGAACCATAAGGCTATGATAAAAAATTCTTTTTGAGCCTATGTCCATACGAGTTTTTCATTGGTCCTTGGCCTATAATGTCCTTAAATGAACATTAGGCGTTTTCTGAAAAACCGAACCCAGTCCGCGAGGAATTTATAATGGCAAAACCCGTCGTGATCCGGCCCGATGAAGCCCCCAAATATGAACGGGGCAACGGCATCGTAACCACCCTGCTGGCCGGCAAGGAAAGCTGTGGCGCCGAAAATTTCACCACCGGCATGACCAAATTCCCGGCCGGAGTGGGCGTCCCGCTGCATTCTCACAATTGTGATGAACAGGTGACGGTTATCGAAGGCAAAGCGGATGTGGAAATCGACGGCGAACACCATACCGCGGAGTGCCTTGATACCGTCTTCATCCCCGAAGGACTGTCGCACCGTTTCACCAATGCCGGGGATGGGCCAATGACGATCCTTTGGGTGTACGGCACCAACCAGGTGACGCGCACCTTCACCGAAACCGGCGAAACCGTCGAGCATCTTTCCGCCGGTGACAAAGCAAATGCCTAGAGCGCCGATCCGTGATTAATGCCGCCATCATCGGCCTCGGCTGGTGGGGCCGCTATATCATCGGCAGCTTGCAGGGGCAAAGTGACGCCATCCGGTTCGTGCGCGCCGTCGATATCAACCCGGAGTCGGCACCGGCGTTCGCGGATGAAAACGGACTTCGATTTTCGACGGATTTCGCCGACGCCCTTGGCGATGATGATGTCGACGCGGTGATTTTAACGACGCCACACTCCTTGCATGAAGGCCAAATCGTCCAGGCCGCCACCGCCGGCAAGCATGTGTTTTCGGAAAAGCCGTTGGCGTTGACTAAATCCAGCGCCGCGCGCGCCGTCGCCGCCTGCGAACGGGCCGGCGTGGTGCTGGGCATCGGCCATGAACGCCGTTTTGAGCCGGCGCTGTTGGAGATCAAGACCCTCATTGATATCGGCAGCCTCGGCACCATTCAGCATGTCGAGGCGAATTTTTCTCATGACAGTCTGGCCGGGGTCAAAGCCGGTGATTGGCGGACGTCTGAAAAGGAATCCCCGGCTGCCGCCATGACCGGCATGGGCATTCATCTCACCGATTCCTTCATCCAAATGTTGGGGCCGATCGCCAAGGTCCATGCCTTGACCGCAAAAAGGGTGACGCAATGGGAGAGCGGCGATTTGGTCTCGGTTCAGGTAAAATTCAAGAATGGCGCAACGGGGTCTTTCAGCTCTCTGCTGGCAACGCCGTTTTTCATGCGCTTTCACGTGTTCGGGACCATTGGGTGGGCCGAGGCGCGTGATTCCGTCCGTCCCGAACAGGTCGGCACCACCATTCTTTCAACGCGCCTGAAAGGCGGCGAGGTTGAGGTTCTGGACGTTCCATCCATCGACACGGTGCGCGTCAACATCGAGGCCTTCGCCGCCGCCATTGAGGGCGGCGCGCCCTATCCGATCACAATGAATGACATGGTCCACAACATCGCCGTGCTGGAGGCGATCACCCGTTCCGCGGAATCAGGTCAGCCGGTTACGGTATAAGGATCGTCGATCCCGATGTCTTGCCGGCTTCCAGACCGGTGTGGGCCTGAACGATATCGGCCAGTGGATAACGCTGATTGATTTCGATTTTATTCGCGCCTTTTTCGATCATCGCGAATACGGCGGCAGCGGAATGCACCAGATCGTCGCGGGCGACGCAATAGGTTGCCAGCGACGGACGGCAGAAATACAGCGAGCCGCGATGCTGAAGGCCGGCGGCGATGACCGGCGGCACCGATCCCGACGTGGTGCCGAACGATACGAACATGCCGCGCGCGGCCAGACTGTCCATGGTTTGCTCGAATGTCGCCTTGCCGACCGAATCATACGCCACCGCAACGCCGTTGCCGCCGGTCAGTTCCTTGACGCGGGCGACGACGTCTTCGCTGTTGCGGTCGATCACCGCGTCATAACCGTGGGCCTGGCTCCACGGTATCCAGGTGCATGACCGAGGGGGCGCCCTGTTCATCCATGATGACAACACGAGATTTCATGGTGGAGAGTCTCCCAAAGCTAGGGCATTTCCGAAAATAATTGAATCAAACCTTGTTTTATTGATTCCCTGTTAAGGCTGTTCGT
>JAQBYB010000019.1 GCA_027624235.1 Pseudomonadota bacterium
GAACTGACCCGTCATGCCGTGCCATCCGTTCTTGCCGGTACGGCTGTCTTGGAAAACATCCCCGGCAACCTTGGTCAGGCCAAGGGCGTCATCAAGTTCTCGATAGGCGAGAAAACCGCCGTCGGAGGTAATCTTGGAACCGTGGAATTCCAGCTTCAGTCGGCGGTCAAAATCGACCCGCAAAGGGGGCTTTTTGCTTTCACCCGCCGGGTGACGTGAGGTGCGTCTGTTCTGATGTGTGTATGACATTGATTCTTATAGCAGAATCAGCCAAGAATATCACCAAATCTGTGATCTATATGGGAAATAGGGGTTTATAATGTTCCTTGAAATCTTTGACCACGATTGTGGGGCGACTTATTTCCGCACGATTAATTTGTAGTCAGGCGTTGGGTTGAGCGGGCAGGAATAGACGTACTCGCCCTCCTTTAACTCGATGACATAGTCCTTGGTGGCGCCCATCGTAAGCCCGCCGCCGGAAACGCTCGGCAGCCTGGCCCGGTTGACCAGACCATCGCCCCGTACCCAGAATCCCAATGGATAGGGCACGTTCTTGTTGGCGACCCGGAAGATATACTTGCCGGGCTTGAGATCGAGAACCTTGGCTTTCGCCAGGCGCTCGGTCCCTGTCTTGGCATTGATCGATTCGCAATCCGATTTCCTGGTAGTGGTGAAGCCACGGTTGATGCCCTTCTCGGATTCAAGAAACTGGCATGGGGTCTGGGTCAGTTCGATCACGGTGGCTTCCTGGGCCAGACCCGGTCGTGCGATTAAGCCGATGCCGATAATAACGGCGCTAATAAGCGTTTTTGTCATGATGGATACTCTTTCTTCGGCTGGAGGTGAATGAATGACGGGCGACGCGCGCCCAAAATCCGGAGAGATTGCTGCCGTTGGAATCAGCGAGTAGGGAACGGGGCCACATTCTTAGAACAACTCCCGAAGTTTGTCCCAGAGTCCTAGTTTCTGTTTCTTTTTCGCCGTGTGCGCATCGTTGGTGAGAGCGTTGATGAAAAGCACCAGGTTGGTCGGCTTGAATTTCAGACCGTGGAAATTGGATCGCCAGCGTCCTTCCATGTCGATCACGTGCGTGACGACGCTATGAACCTGATAACCGCCATCTACTTCCATGAATTTGTGGCCGAATTTTTCCACCAGTTCCCGCGTCGCCGCGAGCCGATCCGGGCCGCTGGTGAGAAACATCCAGTTTACAGGGTCCAGGCCGTGCGCCGAGCCGTATTTCCGCATGACTTCGGGCGTATCATTCTTCGGATCGGTGGTGATGGTGACGAACCGCACCAGATCACGCATGGGTGTCCGGTTGATCATTTCTTGAATTTCGGCGATGCGTTCCGTGTGCAGCGGGCAGACATCCGGGCAGTTCGTGTAGATGAAATGAAGGACGACGACTTTGCCCCGCAGATCGGCCATGCTGACGGTTCGGCCCTCGGAATCCTGGAGCGTGAAATCCGGCGCTTCCTTGTCGAGGGGCTGGAAGTATTTTTCCTTCTTGTGTAGCTGGGTCTCAAGATTCTTTAACGAGTGGGCGGATACCGAAGACGCCCCCATCAGAAGAAGGAGTGCCCCGAGTCCCAGTGAAATCATGTGTCTCATCGTCTGTTTCCCCATATTCATTGCCGTGCCGAGCGTTTTACGGACTGGCCACGGGTCTTGTCCGGCTTGTTGATCTGCTTGCGAAGGAAGGAGATCATCTCCGGGGTGTCCCACTCGGCAGGGCCGACGAGCCTGCCGATTTCACGACCATCGTTGTCGATCAGAAGCGTGGTGGGAAGGCCAACGACTTTCAGCGTCCGCGTCGCCTTTAACGCGCTGTCAATGTAGGTCTTGAGGTTCTTGATGGCGATTTCGTTATAGAATTTATTGACCGCTTCCACGCCTCCTCGGTCGATCGAGAGCGCGACGACCTCGAAATCCGGCCCACCGAGTTTTGCCTGAAGGCGGTCGAGTGTCGGCATCTCACGGCGGCACGGAACGCACCAGGTGGCCCAGATGTTCAGGAGAACCAGCTTTCCTTGAAAGTCGGAGAGGGTTAGCGCGCGTGCCTCTCCGTCCAAGAACCGAAGCTCAGGAAGCGTGCGTGGCTCGTCCAGAAGTGGGAAGCTGAATTCCGTTCCCGTGGACGGTTTGGCCTCCACCGCAACCGGGGCCGGTTGGGCCTCGGGGTTGGGTGGTGCATAAAACCAGTACTTGGCCACAACGAGGGGTATCAGCACTAGGGCAGCCAACGCACTCGCCGCAGTCACCACCTTGCGAACTTTTGTAAAATTCATGCTCGCGCGCCTTCACATACTGTCGTTGCCCCAGAGCCCATCCAATCCCTCATTGCTCATACGCCTCATTCATTCGGTCCTGGCGGGTCCGTGCTTTCGGCGGCCACGATGTCTTGATGTAGGAAAGAACGGCCCAAACCTGTTCATCCGATAGTACGCCTTCGAAGGCCGGCATATCGCTCTTATATCCGACGGGCGCGAGCGGTGGCTTCATGCCATTCTTGGTGAGGCGGAACAAAACCTTGTCCGGGTGGTGCCAGGTGTGACCCGCCTCGTCGTGAGGCGGTGCTGGAAGCTTGCCGTCGGGCTTGCGGGTTTGCCATTCCGGCTGTCCCTCCAGCTTGGCGCCGTGGCAGGACGCACAGTTTTGTTGGTAGACCGCTTGGCCCATGGCGACCTGTTCCGGATTGCCTGGGTTTGCGCCGACAACCGACGCCATTGGCCAATTCAGAGTGACGGCGGCACCGAGGCCAGCGGCAGCCACTCCTGACACAACGGCCATCACTACGAGCTTGCGGCGCTTCTGCGAGGCGCGGTCGGAAGATGGGGGGCGTTGATCGGACATGCTAGCCGTCCCGGCGTCCCGTAAAGAACAGGTACTTGATGAGTGCCGCCACGCCCAAGAACAGCAGCAGGGTGATCAGAATACCGAACCCGCCCATGAACCAGCCACCCATCATGCCGCTATCCATCATGTTGTTCATCGTTGCGAAATCCCTTCTTTCTATGCTTCAGCATTTCTCTTTTATAAATGGGCTGATCTCCGCCGGAGAAGCGAACACCAGAGAAGCACGGTCACCCCTCATGCCGCCATCAACCAGCATGGGCCGTCTTTTCGGCGGGCCTTTCGCGCTTCCATCGGTCTTCAGGCGAAGATTAAACTCCCAGAATTTGATGGTTTCTCCGTTCGCCATCTTTAAGTGGTAGGTGTCCCGACAGTGGTTGAGCGCCGTCACCTGATTGCCGGGCGGCGGGTCCGAGAGATCGACGGGGTCGGCCCCGGTTTCGACCCCAGTCGATGCCTGCCCGCCTCCCGAGGCGAGTTGTTTCAAGTAAGCGACGATGTCCCGGCGCTCAGTCGCTTTGTCCAGGCCGCGTATTTTCATCAAGGTGCCGGGTATCAGCGACTGCGGATCGCGCATCCACGAATCCAGCGTCTTATCGTTCCAGATGATTCCAGAGTTCTTGATTTTCTCTGAATAGCGGCCAAAATTTTCGATGGCGCCGGCTTTCCTGCCAAAAATGTTCGCAAGGCTTGGGCCGGTCTTGTGCAGACCGGGTTCCGCCGAATGGCATGAGACGCAGGTCAAAAAAGCTTTTTTTCCGCGTTCGGCATCGCCGGCGGCCATAGCCCCGGACGTACCCAAAAAGAGACCAGCAACAGCGGCAAGTGCGCTGAGAGCGAGATAATTTTTATCCTTCATTTTAACCTCTTTCCTTTTACGAGACCCGGACAATGCCCATCATGCCGGCGGCTAGGTGTTCGGCGATATGGCAGTGGAACATCCAGTCGCCGGGGTTATCCGCCACGAACGCAATATCGGCGGCCTCACGCGGTGCGATCAGAACGGTGTCCTGCCACTCGCGGTATCGTGTCTTCCTCCCGTTCCGCGCGATCACCCGGAACGAGTGGCCGTGCAGGTGGATCGGGTGATACCAGGCGGTCTCGTTCCGCAGGGTCAAGACATGGGAGCGGCCCCGCTCCAGTTTCAGCAATGGCTCCATGACCGGCCCTTCGAAAGCGACGCCGTTGATCGTCCACATTCCTTTGCCGCTCATCATCCGGCCCATCATGCCGCCCATCATACCGCCACCACCCATCATGCCGCCCGACATGCCACTCATCATTCCGCCACGGAAGGCGATCTCGTGGCGCAAGGCGCGCTCAATACCCGGTTCCGGCATGGTATTCACCGGCAGGCGAATGGATGATGTGAGCGGGCTGTTCCGCAAAGGCGGCTTATCCGAATAGACAACGTCGATCAGTTTGTAGGTCTGGGACGGGTAGAACCTATCGACGACGGGAAATGAGTTTTTCGGCTCGTTCGTCATATCGATAACGAGGTCAACTCGCATCGCCGGTCCCAGGACAATTCGCCCGCCCGGAGGTTCGTGAGGCTCCACCGGTTGACCATCGTAGGCGATGATGCGCGGCCGGTGGCCTCCGAAGTCCAGTCCAAATATCCGCGCGTTGGTGGTGTTGATAAGGCGTAGCCGTATGCGTTCGCCGGCTCGAACTTGGAAAGCGTCCGGCACCCGACCGTTGATCGTTACCGTGTTACCCAAGCGGCCGGCCATGCCGGCATCCATGCGATTGCCAAAATCGTCCGAAATCGCAGCGTTGGACGTGAGCCGCCAGTCATCGAGTACCCAGGTTATGTCTCGGTCCACCTCTATCGGTTCACGCTCTTCGACGATCATTGGGCCGGAGAGTCCACGGCCGATTTGCTCCGCGCTGTTCGAATGCGGGTGGTACCAATAGGCCCCGGCATCCGGGACATCGAACTCGTAGGTAAAAGTCTCGCCGGGCATGATCGGCTTTTGGGTCACATGCGGGACACCATCCATGGCGTTCGGCATTCTGAGGCCGTGCGAGTGGACCGTCGTCTCTTCGTCGAGCCGGTTCTCGACGATGAACTTAAGACGCTCGCCTTGGCGTGCCCGAATTTCAGGTCCCGGCACTTGTCCGTTATATGACCATACGCTTGTGTTGGGATGCGCCTTTCCGGCCAGGGCGACACGGGCGGGTTCCGCCCTGAGCAGAAATTCCGTCTTCTTTGGCGCGGCAAGCAGTGATCGGACCGGCATCGAGGCCGCAAGGGAAAAGCTTAGCCCCGCCTTCAATGCGGATCGGCGGGAAACAATTGTATTTAGCATTCGAACGATTCTCCTTCCAACAGCACCCCCATGGCGCGGGACCGGCCAACATGCGGCCCCACTCCATGGAAAAACCGGCCCAAGGCACCAAATGGGGCCGGGCAAACAACGCCGGCAGTTCCCTATGGGAACGACCGCCGAACATTTTACTTAGATGGAGAGTCGGGGAGGATAGGGATCGGGTGTAATGGATAGCCCAGCATTGGCGGTTGGGATTGACCTTAAATGCGTGTTCGGCAGAGGCCTTTCGAACTTCGACGTTTCAAGAACAACCCCTGTGAGGCCGACGCAAAAGACGGTCGGGCAGAGCATGCTCATGGCGGGTAGGGTGCCGCAACCATCGCAGCCATCCGGTGTCGGAGTGTCAGCGTCCCCCGTCCAAGGGACCGGCGAAGCCGTGGCGGAGAGCGCCATCGCGGTTCCCTGCATCGGCAAGCCGACCACGAAGGAAAGCACCAGCAAAGTCGCGCAAACACGCTGAAACAAAAGCCTATTCATAGCTTAATGGCGTAGCATAGGTCGGGACTATCATCAAGAACCCATTGTTCAACCTGAAGCGGGACCGGAACCCAGACCGGGGCGCCCGCCGCTTTTGCGTGGCCGGATGTGTTCAGGAAATCTCGTCGCGCCAGTTGCTTGAGCCCAGCAATGCCGATAAATCCTTCAGCCGATTCTGCCAGATTTCGAGATCGTCGGGATCGGCGTCTTCGTCTTTATCCTTGATCAGCTTTTCGTGCAGGGCGACTTGGGCTTCGACGATGCCGATGACCTCTTCCAGGTGCGGCTCGGTGATGGCGTTGATGGCCAGCTTGCCGTCGAACAGCATATCGGCGCGTTCCATCATCGGCAGTTCTTCGAGCCGTTCATCCAACGCCTTCCATTGCGCATACCATTCGTTGTACACCGAACCAGCGGGCGCGTTCTTGCCCGCCAGGTTTTCGTCCAGGTATCCCATGATCGACATGAACTCGTGGACCGAGAATTCCAGTTTTTCCAAGGGTCGGTTCCTTCAGATTTGAGAATATCTTCGGCGTTTCATAAAGGATTGTAGGCGTATGCTCAACCTTGGATCGAGATTAGCCATTAAAAGGACCGGACCATGAGCCCCGCCGATCTAAACGATAGCGTCACAACTCCCCCCTTGGGCCCCCCTCTGGACCCCCCTCTGGACCCTCGTGTTCATCCCTATCGCGGCGATATTGCCGCCGATTTTCTGGAAGGCCGGGTGGCGGCCAAAGCCTTCGTTGCCGGCAAATTGCGTCGTCTCGGCGCCGCGTTCGCGCCGGTGATGAGCAAACCGGTGTTTTCCCAGTTCACCGCCGGCGACCTTCAGGCCAGCGAATTGCTGTTCGGCGAAGATTTCACCGTATTCGAGGATACCGGCGGCTGGTCCTGGGGCCAGTGCGGGCATGACGGATATGTCGGCTACGTGCGTTCCAAGGATCTGTTCGGTAACTTGCCGGCACCGACCCATTGGGTCAGCGCCGCCCGGTCGCTGGTGTTTCCCGATAACAAGGGCGAATACCCGGCCACCATGAGCCTGAGCATGACCGCCAAGGTCGCCGTCGAAACCGTCGAGGGGGACTACGCCAAGCTGCTTTCGGGCGGCTGGATGTTTGCCAGGCATCTGGCGGCGTTGGGTGAAACCCGGCCCGATTTTGTCGCCCTCGCCCAGATATTTACCCGCGTGCCTTATTTGTGGGGCGGCCGTGGCGGCATGGGCATCGATTGTTCCGGCCTGATCCAGGTGCCGCTGGCCGCCACCGGCGTCCCTGTGCCTCGCGATTCAGACCAGCAGGCGGATGCCATTGGCGAGGATATCCCCATCCCTGAGGATATTTCGGCGCTGCACCCCGGCGATATCGTCTATTTCCCCGGTCACGTCGGCATTCACCTGGGCGCCGGCGCGCTGTTGCATGCCTCCAGCCATGAAATGATGGTCGCCACCCATTCACTGTCCGAGGTGGTGGCCCGCATGGTTGAGCGTCACGGCAAGGGCATCACCCGGGTGCGCAGGCTTTAGGCGCGGCTGTCCCACATCTTAAGGAAGGCTTTTTCGACGTTTGCGGCGAAGGCCTTGCCGTCGCAGATGGGCGACGCGCTGATGCGCTGGCGCAGGCCGGCGCGCAGGGTCTTGAGCCGGGGCAGGTCCTTGGCCAGGGCGGCGGCTTTGCGGACATAGTCTTCGGGCGTATCGGCGACCAGGTCTTCGAGCCCGGCATGGGTGGACAACGCGCCCCCCATGCGGCCGATGAAGCGTTCTCCCATCAGGGAAATCACCGGCACCCCCATCCATAATGATTGGAACGTCGTCGTCGCGCCGGAAAAGGGAAACGTGTCGAGCGCGATGTCGGCCTTATTGTAATGGGCCAGATGGTCATGGAACGAATCCATGGCGCCCAGGAGGGTGATGCGGCTGGGCGAGATGCCGTTGGCGGTGAACCGGTCCTGAAGCCGTTGGCTGATGATGGGGGATTTGAAGTAGTTCTTGGATTTCAGTATCAAGCGGGCGTCCGGCACCGCCTCCAGGACTTTGCACCAAAGGCCGAGAACCTGATCGTTCATCTTGCTTGGCTTGTTGAACGACGCGAAGGTGACGAAGCCGTTGCTTTCCGCCGGCAACGGCCCGACATCGGGGGCCTGGACCGGCTCGGGATAGGTGAATAGCGACTCCAGGCGGACCAGATCCTCGGTAAACTGTTCACCGGTGTTCTCGGGATTGAGCGCGGTATCGGTCAGCCAGAAATCCATCTCATCCAGGGCCGACGTGGTGCCGCCGAAGATACCGGCCTGCACCGGGGCTGGCCGGTAGGTCGCCACCGCCGGGTGGTTGTCATCGAAATGACCACCCAGATAGACCATGATGTGAATGGAATCGTCCCGGATCAATTGGGCGATGTCCGGCTCCGAAAGGCCCTGGATGGATCGCCAATGGTCGGCAAAGCCCCTGAATTTTTCGGTGTCGGTGTCGGGCTGTCCGACGTTGGCGTAACAAAAGATCTCAAATCGGCCGTGATCGTGGTTGCTCAGCAGCGGCGCGATGTTGTGCCCCAAAGGATGATCGCGAAAATCCGACGACAAATAGCCGATGCGGAGCCGGTCGCCCGGTTTCAGAGGATGCGCCGGGGCGCGCGCAGACTCCGTTTTGGCCGCCGTGGCCGGACGGTTGGCGACAATCTTCCGGTAGGTCTTGAACAACGTGTCGCTGGAAATGTCGGGTTGATAGAGCAGGGCATGGAGGTAATTGAATTGGGCGCTGAGCAACTCCGGGCTAAGGGTGGCGGCTTTTTTGAAGTAGACGATGGCGGTGTCCAATTCGCCCAGGTCCAGGTGGGCGACGCCCAGGTTATTGATGGCGGCGGCAAAGTCCGGCTTGACGGCGATGGCTTTTTCATAATTGGCGACGGCTTCATCCAGTCGCCCCTGCTCTTTTAAGGCGGTGCCTAAATTGCCATAGGCCTCGGCATAATAAGGGTTGATGGAGATGGCTTTCCGGTAACACGCAACCGCTTCGTCGAGGCGGCCCAGAATAGTGAGCACGAGGCCTAAATTGACGTGGACCTGGGCAATGCCGGGGTTGATGGCAATGGCGTTGCGGTAGCTGACGACGGCGTCGTCGTGGCGGCCCAGGGAATTAAGGGTCATGGCCAGGTTGTTGTGGGCCTGGATATAATTCGGGTCGGCATCCAGCGCCTTGCGGTAATCCTGGGCGGCCTCATCGAACCGGTCGGCGTTGTGGTGCTCCATGCCGCTTTCCAAATAAGCAACGGCTTCAGGGGCGCCTTTGGCATCGGGGCTGTTCACGGCGGTATCCTTTATAGACAGAGGCACAGGAAACCAGAGTCCGATTAACATACGGTTTATTTCTATCCGGAAAAATACCGTCCTCCATGGGGCGGCAGCGTCCGTATCCTTGCGGCACCGGCTGCGCACCGGGTATTCTCTGGCGGCGCGGCGATAAGCGACCGGCCGGGCGACCGGCAGGCAAGCGGCAGGCAAAGGGCAGGCAAGCGGCAGGCAAGGGTAATGCGTCGGATATCATTCGAGTTGGTCAAAAGCGGTTTGAAGATGGGGGTTCTGATCGTCGCCCTCGGGTTTCAGATGCTGCCGTTCGTGCTGCTGGTGGTGGTGATCGCCCATACCCTGGGCATCTCCGGCGCAAGCATGCTGGCGGGCGTTCCGGTGCTTTTTTTCGCCGTGGTGTTCGTCGCCTGCTGGCTGGCCTCGCGGCGGCCCCGGCTAGGCTCCGCCCCGTTGTCCGCCCGGCTGTCCGCGGCGCCACATGCAAGGGCATGGCAACCTAAAAGCAGGCCCGGCAGGGCGGCCCCGGCGCTGTTGATAAAAACCCGGGACGAGCGCTATCAGGACCTGAAGGATATCCTGGGCCGGACCTGGCGGTAGCATTTTTAGGCAAAAATATTGAGCGGAAAAATGCCGAGCTTGAGTCTCACATCTCGGATAGCCCCTTCGTCATTCCCGCGAAGGCGGGAATCCAGTACCTTCGAAAAATAAAGCAGCCTTGTGTATACATACTGGCCAGCAAACGTAACGGTACGGTTTATATTGGCGTCACTAGCGATCTGATTAAACGGCTCCATCAACACAAAAACGGCGCCACTAAAGGTTTCACGGCATAATATTCTGTCCATTCTCTCGTCTTGTATGGAGTCCATGAAAATATGGAAAGCGCCATCCTGCGGGAAAAGCAGATGAAGAAATGGAATCGTTCCTGGAAAATTCGGCTCATTGAGGAAGTCAATCCGGACTGGAATGATCTATCCAACGAGATTGGGTAGAAAAGGTGGATTCCCGCCTTCGCGGGAATGACGGTGGGGGGATTCGGGAGTGACGATAGAAAAATGGTGCCCCCGGGGAGAATCGAACTCCCACTCCCTTGCGAGAACGGGATTTTGAATCCCGCGCGTCTACCAATTCCGCCACAGGGGCCCCCGTGGGTTGGTGCGGGCACATCATAGTCGTCGGCAATTGCGCGTCAACAGCCGCTGTTTATAGCCCGCCTCACCGCCTACCACATCGTTTGCTCTCGCCGTGCCTGCCTGCTAAACAGCGCCCCAAGTCGAAAGGGAAAATAAGGTGTTAAGACGCCTATACAACTGGACCATGGGCCTCGCCGCCCACCGCCATGCGACACCGGCGCTGGCCGCGGTGTCGTTCATCGAAAGCTCGGTGTTTCCGATTCCGCCGGACATTATGCTGATCCCGATGGTGCTGGCGGACCGGACCAAGGCCTTCCGCATCGCCCTGGTGTGCACCATCGCCTCGGTGCTGGGCGGGTTACTCGGCTATGCCATCGGCGTGTTTCTGTTTGAAGAAGTCGGCAAGCCCATGCTGGAATTTTACGGCTACGGGTCGAAGTTCGACGTGTTCCAGGCGAAGTATAACGACTGGGGCGCGTGGGCGGTGTTCATCGCCGGGGTGACGCCGTTCCCTTACAAGGTCATCACCATCCTGTCCGGGGTGACGTCGTTGAATTTGGCCGTGTTTTTCGTCGCCTCGGTCGCGGCGCGGGGGCTCCGGTTTTTCCTCGTAAGCGCGTTGTTGTGGAAATTCGGCGAGCCGATCCGGGACTTCATCGAAAAGTATTTAGGCATTTTATTCGTGCTGTTCTGTGCGCTTTTGATCGGTGGTTTCGTGCTCATTAAATTCCTGGTTTGATATGCCTCATTTTGATGCCCCCCGCCTGGTTCCTTTCGCCGTGTTCGCGGTGTCGGCGTTCGCGCTCGGCAACGCCTATACCGCCCAATACGCCTTCGGCTTGGAGCCCTGTATCTTGTGCCTGTACCAGCGCATCCCCTATGCCGTCGCCGGGGTGCTGGGGATAATCGCGTTTTTACTGCCCGCCGATAAAACCGATTGGAAATCAGGCGCGGTGGCGTTGTCCGGCATTGTCTTCCTGGTCGGCGCGGGCATCGCCTTTTATCACGTCGGCGTTGAGCAGCACTGGTGGGCGTCGGCGGCATCCTGCGGGAACAACGGCGGTGACGTGCCCAAAACTATCGACGAACTGCGTCAACTGCTGATGCAGGCAAAACCGGCCAAGGCCTGCGATGAAGTGGATTGGACCTTGTTCGGCCTTTCCATGGCGACCTACAATGTTCCGTTCTCGTTGGCCCTGGCGTTGGGGTCGTTGTGGGGGGCGAAGCTAATTCGGAGAGCCGATTGAGGATGATGGCGTGAGCAAGGTCCGTACATCTAAAAAAGCGAAAGCCCCGCCCCGCCCGTCCCGGCGGACCCGGCTTCCCGGTGATCCGGACCGGCGCGAGACGATGGCGCGCATGATCCGCGTCGATCATGCCGGGGAATATGGCGCCGTCAGAATCTATGAAGGCCAGCTCAGCGTCCTCAAGGGCTCCGAGAACCGGCCATTGATCGAGCACATGGCCGAACAGGAACGCCGCCACCTGGATGCTTTCAACACCTTGGTGCCTGAACGCCGGGTGCGGCCAACGGCGCTGCTGCCGCTATGGCATATTGCCGGGTTCGCGTTGGGCGTGGGGACGGCGCTGCTGGGCGAAAAGGCGGCGATGGCGTGCACCGTCGCCGTCGAAGAGGTCATCGATGAGCACTACGCCGCACAGATCAACGCCCTCGACGCCGACCCCGATGCCGGCGAGGGCGACCTGCGCGACACCCTCGAGAAATTCCGCCTCGAAGAGGTCGAACACAAGCAGACCGCGCTCAAGCACGGCGCCGAAGACGCGCCCGGATACGAAGTCCTGAGCGGGCTCATCAAAACCGGCTCACGCCTCGCCATCTGGCTGTCGACACGGATTTAGGCCTACTGCCGGCGTTTCGTCACCAGGCTGGAAATGATGCCGCGAAAGCTGCGGACCTCCTGTTCGGTCAATCCGGCGCGTTGCAGCATGTTGCGGATATTGCGGACCATCACCGGGCGTTTTTCGGCGACATGCAGGAAGCCCGACGCATCCAGTTCGTCTTCCAGGTGCCCGAACAGCCCTTCCAGTTCGGCCTTGTCGGCGGGGCGGGTGGATTTCGGCATGGCCAGATCGCCACCGACCCCGTTTTGGCCCATCGCGTCCTCACCCGATAGCCCCGCCTTAAACCATTCGTGACCGATGGCGAACACGGCTTGCGCCAGGTTGAGCGAGCTGAAGGCCGGATTCACCGGCACCATGATGATGGCATCGCTGAGGGCAATGTCGTCGTTCTTGAGCCCCTTGGCCTCGCGCCCGAACAGAATGCCCGCCGCGCCCCCATCTTCCATAAAACTAAGGATTTCGCCGGCAGCTTGGGTCGGCGTGACGATCCGGTTGGTCATGTCGCGGGGCCGGGCGGTGGCGGCGAACACCAAGTGCAGGTCGGCGACGGCGTCCGCCGTGGTGTCGAAGACTTTGGCGTTGGTGACGACGCCGTCGGCGCCGGCCGACGCCGATAGGGCGTCCTCGTTGGGCCAGCCATCGCGCGGGCTGACCAGGCGCAGTTCGGTGAGGCCACAATTAAGCATGGCCCGGGCCGCCATGCCGATGTTTTCACCCAGTTGCGGTTCCACCAGGATCACGGCGGGGCCGGGCGACGGCTCGAATGGTTTGGTGGAATCCGTGCCGGCCATCAGTCGGGGGAGTGATTGTCGTCGGCGCCGTCCCGATGCAGCTTGTAGATGATCGAATCGCGAAGCGCGTTATAAGACGCGTCGATGATGTTGGCGGACACGCCGACCGTCGACCAGTGCGCGCCGTCCTTGTCGGCTGATTCGATCATCACCCGGGTCACCGCGCCGGTGCCGTCGCCCGGTGTCAGGATGCGGACCTTGTAATCGACCAGACGGAGGTCTTCCAACTGCGGGTAAATGCCGTTCAGGATTTTTCTGATCGCCGCGTCGAGCGCGTTGACCGGGCCGTTGCCTTCGGCGACGGTCATGTGCGCTTCGCCCCGGACGTCGAGTTTTACCGTCGCTTCGGATGACGTGACCAGGTTGCCA
This sequence comes from Pseudomonadota bacterium, assembly GCA_027624235.1. Classification (GTDB taxonomy): domain Bacteria; phylum Pseudomonadota; class Alphaproteobacteria; order Rhodospirillales; family Casp-alpha2; genus Casp-alpha2. The sequence continues at coordinate 13,129 of JAQBYB010000019.1, forward strand.
TTGTCGTCCCAGCGCCTTTCGTCCAGGACCTTGAAGCTGGAGCAATGGAAGTAATCGGGGACGGTGCCAAGGGCGCGCCGCGCCAGAAGCTCGAAACTAGCCTCGGCGCCGTCATAGGCGTAGCCCTTGAATTCCATGTCCTTGACCGTATCCACCAGTTTGGCGACTCTTTTGTCCTTGGCGTCGATCTCGATGCCGGCCTCGCGGAAGCGGGCCAGGATGTTGGCCCGCCCCGATTGGTCGGAGACGACGATGTGGCGGCGGTTGCCGATTTTCTCGGGCTCGATGTGTTCGTAGGTCGCCGGGTCTTTTTCCACCGCCGACGCATGCACGCCGCCCTTGTGGGCGAAGGCCGACTCGCCGACATAGGGCGCACTGCGGTTAGGCGCCCGGTTGAGGCGTTCATCCAACAGCCGGCTCAGGTGCGTCAGCTTTGTCATGTCCTTTTCGGTGACGCCGGTTTCATAGCCCATTTTCAGCGTCAGGGTCGGAATCAGGGTGACCAGATTGGCGTTGCCGCAGCGTTCCCCCAGCCCGTTCAGCGTTCCCTGCACTTGCCGGGCCCCGGCGCGGACGGCGGCCAGACTGTTGGCGACGGCGTTGCCGGTATCGTCGTGGCAATGAATGCCCAATTGGTCGCCCGGAATATGTTCAGTGATTTCGGTGACGATGCGTTCAACCTCATCGGGCAGGGTGCCGCCGTTGGTGTCGCACAGTACAATCCAGCGCGCCCCGGCATCATGGGCGGCCTTCAGGCAGCTCACCGCGAAGTCCTTGTTGGCCTTGTAGCCGTCGAAAAAATGCTCGGCGTCGAACATGACATCATCGGATTTTGTACAGGCGTGTTTGATGGTATCGGCGATCATTTTAATGTTTTCGTCCGGGGACACCCCCAAGGCGACTTCAGCCTGGAAATCCCAGGTCTTGCCGAAGATGCAAATGGTTTTCGCCGGGCTGGACAGCACCGCCGTCAGGCTGGGGTCGTTTTCGGCACTGCGCCCGGCGCGCCGCGTCATCCCGAATGCCGACAACTTTGCGCGTTTCAACTGGGGCGGGTTGGCGAAAAAGGCATCATCGGTGGCATTGGCGCCCGGCCAGCCGCCTTCGATATAATCGATGCCGATGGCGTCAAGCTCGCGGGCGATCAGCTCCTTGTCGGCGGGGCTGAAATCAATGCCTTGGGTCTGCGCCCCGTCGCGCAGGGTCGAATCATATAAGGTGATGCGCTTGTTGCTCATGGTCTTTTCCGTGGCCTGATTCGGTAGAACGCCGGAGAATGCCGAATTAAAGCCGTTTTCTCAAGGATTTAAGAAACCGTTCCCTTGGCGGGCCAGTCCTAAAGGCTTATTGTTTGTGTGTAAAATACGATCATATGTGTTTATTAAAAAAATGGGTCCGCGTGTAGCGCGTGGTCTGCGGCATGAACGAAGCATCAAAAACAACGACCGAAGCCGGTCTCGGCGATGACGGTTTTTTGGCCATGCAGGCAAAGGTCAAGGGCTCAAACATCGATGAGACGACCCTGTTGGCGACGGATTATCTGAATCATTTCAACGAAATCGTGATGCTGTTGGAAATGGTGCCGGACATGCCGGACATGCTCGAAGACGTCAAGGAATGGAAACCGAAATCTTATCAGGACCACTTCCGGGACAGCACCATCGGTGAAAAAGACCTGGCCATCGAAGCCTATGACTTTGTCCCCGCCCAGTACCGCGACCCTTTTGAGCAGACCGTTGAGCAGATTAATTTGTTGATCGCCTCAACCGTCGAGCGTTTGGAAAAAAATGTCATTGCCGGCGAAGACGATGTGCTCCGGGCCAACACCCAGTCTCTGAGCCAACTGATTCAGCGATTAATGGACACCGCGTCGGCGATCATCCATGGCAGTTCCAAGACCATGGATCAGGCGGAAATTGATATCCTTCTCGGAGATTGAGTGGGCTTACGCTCTTTCGGCGGCCAGGAAAACCTTGCGGTTGCCGGTCAGCAGCTTGACGAAGTCCGGCGCCGAAACGGGCTTTGAGAACAGATACCCTTGGCCGATATGACAGCCGAGTGCGTGCAGGAAGGTAACCTGATTATCGGTCTCGACGCCCTCGGCGATAATTTTGAAGCTCAGGTTCTGGGCCATGGAAATGATCGCCCGGACGATGGCGACGGCGTCTTTGTCATCGGGCAGGTTGGTGACGAAGGCACGGTCGATTTTCAGGTTGTCGAGCGGGAACCGGGTGAGATAACTGAGTGACGAATAACCGGTGCCGAAATCATCAATGGAAACGGACATCCCCATTTTTTTCAGGCGTTCAAGGGTTTCAATGGTTTCCTCGGGGTTGGCGACCAAAATACTTTCCGTCAATTCCAGATCGAGAAGCTTGGCCGGAAGCCCGGACTGGCTCAGCGCGGCTTCGACACTGTTGAACAAGTTGCCCTGCAGGAACTGAATCGACGACAGGTTGACCCCCACATGGACCGGATCGGCGACCAGCTTTTTCCAATTCGCGGCCTCTTTGCACGCGGTGTGAAGAATCCATTCGCCGATCAGCACGATCAGCCCGGTTTCTTCGGCGACGGGAATGAATTCGTCCGGCGTCACATGGCCCAGTTCAGGCGATTTCCAACGCAATAATGCCTCGGCGCCGATAATGGTGCGGCTGCCCAAATCCACTTTCGCCTGGTAATTCAGCGACAGTTCGTTGTTTTCAAGCGCCCGCCTCAGCCCGGTTTCAATTTCCAGGCGCCGCTGCACCTCGTCGCTCAGCCGTTGCGAATAAAATTGATAGGTATCGCGGCCTTGATCCTTGGCTTTATAGGCCGCCGTATCGACGTTGCGCATCAGGTCGCTGATGGTGGTGGCGCTGTCGGGGTAGAGCACGATGCCGATGGAACCGGTGGTGTAGATTTCCTTGCCTTCGACGGTGAAGGGTTCGGCGAGTGTCTTGAGAATCTCCGTGGCGATTTTTTCGGCCTCGGCCCGGCCTTCAATGCCGTTTAGGATGATCGGGAATTCGTCGCCACTGAGGTGGGCCACCGTATCGCCGTCGCGCAGGCATTTCTGCAACCGTTCACCGACTGATTGCAGGACCATGTCGCCGGCGACATGACCGAGGGCATCGTTGATATTCTTGAAGTGGTCAAGATCGATAAATAGCACCGCGAACTTGCCGCTGGTTTTATCGGCCCGGTCAATGGCCTGTTCCAGCCTTTCCGTAAACAGCCGCCGGTTGGGCAGCCGGGTCAGGGGGTCGCGGGTGGCAAGATGCAACAGGCGGTCTTCCTGTTCCTTGCGTCTGGTGATGTCCCTGAGCACGCCGATGTAGATGCGCCGGCCACCCTCCCTCAACATGCCGACGGCAAGTTCCACCGGAAACGTTGAGCCATCCTGGCGGAGGCCTTCGACTTCGTAGTCTGTGCCGAAAAGGCGCGGACGGCCCGTGGTTTCGACTTCTTCCACATAGCCGTCGTGTTCCGGGGCGAGGGGGATATCCATAAGTTTGCGGACATTGCGGGTAATCAACTCACCGGGCTCGTAACCGAAGATTTTTTCGGCCGCCGGGTTGACGGTTTCGATGATGCCGCGACGGTCGAAGGTGACGATGCCGTCAACGACCGTATCCATGATCTTGCGAAGGTGATTTTCCCGCGCCGCCGCCGTCTTCAGGGCGCGGTTGCGCTCGGAAACGTCGCGGGCCATCAGCATGACGGCATCATCGTCCGCATCTTTTTCCTGATAAGGAAGCGCCGCGATTTCGACTTCGACCTCTTGGCCGTCCGGGCGGACGAGGACCATGGGCATGCGAATTTTTTTGGCAATCAGGCTTTCAAGGCGGTTGCCGAAAATTTCATGGAAATCGGCATGCACGAAATCGGTGATGCGTCGGCCAATCAGGGTATCCGCCGGCCACAGGCCCAACATGTCGGCACCGGCCGGGTTGATCATGCTGATTTTGGCGTTGCGGCAAACGCAGATCAGGTCGGGCGCCAGTTCGATGATGTGGCGGAAATCTTTTTCCGATTTTTTAAAACCCTCAAATCGGCCAAGGTCCAAAAGGCTGTTGACGATGTTGAGCATGGAGCGCCCGGCTTCGTGGATATCGCTCGCATATTCTTTGTATTTAGGCTCGTTAATGGGGCCTAGGACCTCTTGTTCCATCATATCGGCAAAACCGATGATGGAATTCAACGGCGTGCGCAGATCGTGGCTGAGGGTCTTCAGCAGCGACTGATTGGCATTGCCGAGGGACTCCAACTGCTCAAGCGCCTCTTCCAGGCGTTCCGTCGTGACTTGGTTCTGTTTTTCGTCGTCGTACATTTCCCAGAGCCTCTGTTTGGCCCTGCCCGTTATGGCGCAACCATAAAAAAAACGCTGACGGAGGTTAGGCTACCCCCCGATCAGCGCTAGGCAGTAGTTTTTTCCAACCGGCTTTGAAAGTCAAGGGCTGATGACGACTCAGCCTTCTTAGTGTTACCCTGCGGCCCATGTTGGAAGATGTCGTCATGTTGACCGGCGAAGTGGAAGGCCCCCACTTTCGCGTTATGTTTGAAAGCTGCAATCCGCAGCTTGTCATCCATCACGCCCAGACCCTGGAAGATTTGGAATCAGCCTTTCGCCGACCCACTGCCGGTGGCGGTGCGCGGCGGCTGATTGCGTTTTCGACATCGGTGATCGTGCCCAAGGCGATTCTCGATGGGCTGGAAATTCCGGCCTATAACTTCCATCCCGGCCCGCCGACCTATCCCGGCTCCCACGCCGCCAGTTTCGCGCTCTATGACGGCGCCGAACATTTCGGGGCGACGGCGCACGTGATGGAGGAGCGTGTCGATTGCGGCGCCATCGTCGCCGCCGAGTGGTTCGTTGTCCCGGAAAAAGCCCGCTTCCTCGACCTGGAAATCAAGACCTATGAGCTATTGTTGAAGATATTCGCCGATCTGGCACCGCACTTGGCGACATCGGATAAGCCGTTGCCGGCAATTGACGCCCAGTGGTCGGGAACAAAACACACCAACGCCGAATTCGAGGCCATGAAAGAAATTACTGCCGACATGGACGAAGCCGAGCTTAACCTCCGGTTCAGGGCCTTCGGGTAGGGGGGAGAGGGGTCAGCCGCGTTTCCAGGTGGTGCCGCCGGGGCCGTCTTCGAGTTGAATCCCCTCAGCCGCCAATTGATCGCGGATGCGGTCCGATTCAGTAAATTCTTTTCTCTGGCGCGCTTTATTGCGCTCAGCGATTAGGATTTCAATTGATCTGTCGTCGAGGGTTTCGGTTCCAGGGGGATGCCAACTAAACCACTTCCAGGGTGGTTGCTGCAAAATACCTAGAATCTGCCCAGCTCCAAGCAGCTTACCTTTGAGCCTCGATTTATCATCGCCGGATGAAGCATTGTTTAAATCGCTCGTTATGTCATGCATATGGGCGAGAGCTGCTGGAGTGTTTAAATCATCCTCAAGGACAATCATTACCTCTTCGGGGGGCTCCATATTCGTAGCTTCTATATCTCCAACAATCCTGATTGCGGTGTAGAATCGGCTTAGTTCTTGCTTGGCTTCGCGGATGCCCTTCTTGGTGAAATCCAGCGGTTGGCGGTAATGGGTTTTGAGCAGCGCCAGACGGATTGCCTCGCCGGGGAATTCGTCGAGCAAATCATGCACGGTGTAGAAGTTACCCAAGGACTTCGACATTTTCTCGCCCTCGGCCATCAGGTAGCCGTTGTGCATCCAGTATTTGGCGAAGCCGCTGTCACCAATACAGGTCGATTGCGCGATTTCGTTTTCGTGATGCGGGAAGATCAAATCCTGGCCGCCGCCGTGGATGTCGAATTCGGCGCCGAGGAATTTCTCGCTCATCACCGAACATTCCAGATGCCAGCCGGGGCGGCCCCGTCCCCAGGGGCTGTCCCAGCCGGGCAGGTCGTCGGTGGACGGCTTCCACAGGATGAAGTCGGCGGGGTCTTTCTTGTAGGGCGCGGGATCAACGCGGGCGCCGGCGATCAGTTCGTCGCGGTTGAGCTTCGACAGCCTGCCGTAATCGGGCATGGACGGCACATCGAACAGGACATGGCCTTTTGCTTCCCCGGGGGCCTCATAGGCATGGCCGCTTTCAATAAGCTTTTCGGTCAGCGCGATCATGCCGTCGATGTGCTCGGTGGCGCACGGTTCATGGTCGGGCTCAAGCGCGCCCAGCGCCGCCATGTCGGCGTGGAAAATTTTCGTCGTCCGCGCCGTAATGTCGCCGATGGATTGGCCGGTTTCCTTGGCGGCTTTGTTAATCTTGTCATCGACGTCGGTGATGTTGCGCACGTAGGTGACTTTTGGATAAAGCCGCCGCAACAGCCGGGTGAAAACATCGAACACGACCACCGGCCGGGCGTTGCCGATGTGGGCGTAGTCGTAGACCGTCGGCCCGCACACATACATGCGGACGTGACTGTCTTGGCGGGATTTCCCCGCCTCCTCATCACGAGACTCGAAGGTCACCTTCTTGCGGCGGAGGGTGTCGTGGATGCGTAGCGTCATGCGGTCATTGATCCTTTGGCCTTATACCTTGCCGGTAAAGCGGTTGGTCAAGGGATATCGGCGGTCGCGGCCAAAGGCGCGCCGCGTGATCTTGACCCCCGGCGGCGCCTGGCGGCGTTTGTATTCGGCCCGGTCGAGCATGTGCCAGACCCGTTCCGCGGTGACGATGTCGTGGCCCCTGGCGGCGATCTCGTCCAGCGACAATTCTTCCTCGATCAGGCATTGCAGAATGGCGTCGAGGTCTTCGTAGGGCGGCAGCGTGTCCTGGTCGGTTTGGTTGGGTTTCAGTTCCGCCGTCGGCGGCTTGGTGATGACGCGCTCGGGAATGACGTCGCCGTCTCCTTGCTCATTGCGCCAGCGCGACAGCGCGAACACGGTGGTTTTATAGACGTCCTTGAGCACCGAATAACCGCCGCACATATCGCCGTAGAGCGTCGCGTAGCCGACCGACATCTCGGACTTGTTGCCGGTCGATAGCACCATATGGCCGAGTTTGTTGCTGAGCGCCATCAGCGTCAGGCCGCGCGAGCGGGCCTGGATATTTTCTTCGGTGGCGTCGGCGTCGAGACCGGCGAAGGCGTCTTTCAGCATCGCCTCGAACGCCTGCATGGCCGGGTCGATGGCGATGGTGTCGAGCCTGACGTTCAGGTTGGCCGCCGTGGCTTCGGCATCCTCGACGCTTTCATCGGAGGTGTACGGCGACGGCATCAGCACGCAATGGACCTTATCCGGTCCCAGCGCATCGGCGGCGACGGCGGCGGTCAGCGCACTGTCGATGCCGCCCGATAGGCCGATGAGGACACCCGGAAAGCCGTTTTTGCCGACATAATCGCGAAGCCCCAATACCAACGCCCGGTAGATCGCCTCCAGGGCATCGGGGGCGGGCGTGATCGCGGCTTTGGCGCAGGTCCAGACTCCGTTGCCGCCGCTCCAGCGGGTGAGCAGCACGTCCTCGGCCCACGATGGCGCCTTGGCCAGCAGGTTTTTATCGGCGCCGAGGACGAACGAGGCGCCGTCGAAGACCAATTCATCCTGGCCGCCGACCAGATTGACATAGATCAGCGGCAACCCGGATTCGACAATGCGGGCGATGGCGGGGCTGAGCCGGTCGTCGGGTTTGTCGGTTTCAAACGGTGATCCGTTGAGGACCACAAGAATTTCGGCGCCGGATTCCTGAAGTGTTTCGGTGACCTCGGGGTACCACATATCCTCGCAGATCATGACGCCGAGCCTGACGCCGCGGAAGGCCACCGGCCCGGTCAGGGGGCCTTGGTCGAACACCCGCTTTTCGTCAAAAACGCCGTAATTGGGCAGGTCATGCTTGAAACGACAGGCGGTGATCTTGCCCCCGTCCAGCAATAGGGCGGCGTTGTACAGTTTGCCTTGGTCCCGCCACGGCGCCCCGATCAACAGCCCCGGCCCGCCGTCGGCGGTCTCGGCGGCGAGGGTCCTGACGCCGGCCTCGACAGCGTCCTGAAAGGCGCGTTTGAGGACCAGATCCTCGGGCGGATACCCCGACACCGCCAGTTCACCGGTGACCACCAAATCGGCGCCAGCGTTGGCAGCCCTGGCGCGGGCATCGCGGATCAGTCCGAGGTTGCCGTTGATGTCACCAACGGTCGGGTTGATCTGGGCCAGGGCGATGGTTAATTGCTCGGTCATTGGGGTCCCTAGGGGGTCGCCTTTTGGGGTCGATTTTGCGAGATCATGGGCGGCGGTCCTGACGCTGTCAACGGCGCTATCGTTATGTCCTTTAAGGTTATTTTAACCATGTTGGGAAATATTGACGGGAAGTTGCTGGAAAAAAATGCTGGGAATTCATAGTCTCCGGTTATGGGTAAGACACCTTCACAACAAAAAGCCGATGGCGCCGGCGGTGCGGAATTTTTCGCCCCGGTGACCAGCGGCTATCAGAAAACCGACATCGACCCGAGCGCCGGCGCCGGGATGTCGCCGCCGCCCCTCGCGGCGGCCAGGCCCCAACCAGCGGCACCGCAATCGGCCCCGCCGCCCCCGGCGGCAAAACCGACCGCCCCGGCGCCGATCGACATGAGCACGCCGAAAGGCGCCAGCGACGCCCTGGCGACGACCATGGTCCAGGGCTTCGTCGAGCAGATGAAGGCGGCGGCCAAGGCCAAGGGCGGCCACCTGTCGGTGCAGGACATGGAAAGCATGCAGGAGGATTTCGACCGCCAGACCCAGGCGCTGTCGGGCGCCTTGGAAAAATCTTTCGGCGCGTACGTCAAGGCGCAGGAGCGCTCGACCTGGGACCAGCAACGCAATTTCCCGTTCGACCGGCTGATGGTGAAAAAATTCTCGGACCTGTTCAAGGACGGCAACGGGCTTGGCCCCGACGATCTGTGCCGGCGCATGCTGCCCGGTTTCTTCGTGGCGCTGGGCATGATGCTGGGGCCCGACGTGATCGAGGGCTACCAGGAAAAGCTGCGCGTCGTCGTCGCCCGGGTTCGGGACGACATCCAGGGCGTCTTCAACTGGGAAAATGTGTACCGGGACCAGACCGCCAAGGGCATCTCGCTGAGCGCCGAAGTCGAGATTGCCCAGTATTTCGACGAATACGAAAAGCGCGCCGAATGGTTTATCAACATGATCAACGGCCACCTGACCGCCGTCGATGCCGACGCCCACGCCAACGTCCGCAATTGGCGGATCAGCGCCCAGGGGTTCAAGGCATTCCTGCGCGGCATGCTGTCCGACCTCCGCGCCCAGCTCAATTCCGATTCCGGAAAAATGGCGATCACCAAGAAATACGGCGCCGAAACCTGCGCCGACCTATTCGATATTCTCCGCAATATCGAATAGGCCCAGGCCAAAATTTTACTCACGTCCGTTTCAGCAGGAATTCGCGGCCGACCTTGACCGACGGTTTGCCCCCGTAGGCGACGATGTCGGCGGTGGCGAAGGTCTCGGTCCAGTTCTGGGGCAGGAACGAGCCGGTGCCGACGACATCGATGGGGGCTGCGACATCGGCCATGACCCGGCATTTGACGACATCAAACCCGGATGAGGCGACGATCTTGACCCGATCAAACCCGGCCGCGTCCATCTGTTCCCGAAAATGAAAAATCGCCGCCGCCGAGACCCCGGTCCCGGTCAGCATTCGCAGTTCCCTGTCCGAGCGATAGCGGCGCACCGCGACGGGGGCGAAGCGTTCCAGCACGGCGTAGGATTCCTGGGGCCCTAAGCCCTCGACGAAACGCCCGCCGTGGGTGTCGAGGCGAAAACTGAGCTCGCCCTTGGACGCCATCTCCGGGAACCGGCGACACACCGTCAGCGCGTCGGTGATTTCCTGGCCGTAGAAATCGACGAGCACCGTCAGCGCCTCGCCGGGGAAGGTTTCGGCGAACATCTCGGCGGCTTTCAATGTCGAGCCGGCGTAGCCGATCAACGCATGCGGCATGGTGCCGAGGCCGCCGGCCTGGCCGAAATAATGCGCGGTGGCATTGCTGGCATTGCCGACGAAGCCCTTGGCGCCGACCTGGCGCTTGGCCGCATCCGACCCCACCGCCGCCGCATAGGCCATCATCTCGGCCATTTCGGCGCCGGCGCAGTGGCGCGCGTCCATGGCCAGGAACGACACCTCGGGAAGCTCGACGCACATGGTGAAGGCGTTGTTGGCGGCGACGCAGGCCGCCCCCAGTTTTTGCAGATACAGGGTTTCGAGATCGACCAGTTTCGATAACGGGCCTGAAATGTAGGCTAATGGCTCGCCGGCGCCGGCCCACTGGCCCTCGTCGTAATTGAGGTCGATGGTAATTTCGAAGCCGCGGGTCCGGGCGACGTCTTCAAGCCACGCCACCATCAGGCGCGGCGCGAAAATCACCGGACGGCGCATAAACACCGCATAGGTGACGGCGACATCGCCGAAGCGTTCGACCACGGTTTTGGTTTTCAGAAAATACTGGTCGCACCAACCGGTAATGTCATCCTCAAGCGTGCGCTCTTTTTTGGTCGGTGGTTTCGTTGCCTTGGCCATGATGAACGTCGGGCTCCCGAAGCCTCAGCCGCCGCCGGCGGCGCGCCCGGGCTGGGTTGTGGGCCGGGTTGCGGGCTGGCGGTCGCGGCCGGCTTTAAGGATTTCGGCGAGCAGGAACGCCAATTCGAGCGACTGCTTGGCGTTCAGGCGTGGGTCGCAATGGGTGTGATAGCGCGCCGATAAATTGGCTTCGGTGATCGCCTGGGCGCCGCCGGTGCATTCGGTGACGTCCTGGCCGGTCATTTCGAAATGGACGCCGCCGGCGTGGCTGCCCTCGCCCCGATGGACGGCGAAGAAGCCCTGGACCTCGGCCAGAATGCGGGCGACGGGCCGCGTCTTGTAGCCGTTCGAGGCTTTCTCGGTATTGGCGTGCATGGGATCACAGACCCAGACGACGCTGCGGCCTTCTTTGTTGATGGCGCGGACCAATGGCGGCAACAGGGTTTCGACTTTATCGGCGCCCATCCGCGCGATGACGCTCAACCGCCCGGCCACGTTGTCCGGGTTGAGCGCATCAATCAGCCGCAACAGCTCATCGGGTTCGGTGGTCGGCCCGGCCTTGACCGCCAGCGGGTTGGCGATGCCGCGCATGAATTCGACGTGGGCGCCGCCTGGCTGCCGGGTGCGGTCGCCGATCCACAGCATATGCGCCGACGTGTCGTACCAATCGCCGGAGGTGGAATCGACGCGGGTCATGGCCTGTTCGTAATTCAGCAACAGCGCCTCGTGCGAGGTGAAAAAATCGGTTTCGCGAATTTGCGGCGTTGATTCCGAGGTGATGCCGCAGGCGGCCATGAACGCCAAGGTCTCATCGAGGCGGTCGGCCAAATCCTTGTAGCGTTCGCCGAACGCGCTGTCGGCGACGAAGCCGAGGTTCCACTGGTGGACCTTTTGCAGGTCGGCGTAGCCGCCTTGGGCGAAGGCGCGGATCAGGTTCAGCGTCGACGCCGATTGGTTATAGCCCTGGACCATGCGGGCGGGGTCGGGGGTGCGCGCGGCGTCATTGAATTCGATGCCGTTGACCATGTCGCCGCGATAACTGGGTAGCGACACGCCGTCGATGGTCTCGGTGTCGTTGGATCGCGGTTTGACGAACTGCCCGGCCAGCCGTCCGACCTTGACCACCGGCAGGGCGGCGCCGAAGGTCAGCACCACGGCCATCTGCAACAGGACTCTAAACGTGTCGCGGATGTTGTCGGGATGGAACTCGGCGAAGCTTTCGGCGCAATCGCCGCCTTGCAGCAAGAACGCCTCACCGGCGGCGACGCGCGCCAGTTGGCGTTTGAGATTGCGGGCCTCGCCGGCGAACACCAGCGGCGGCATGCGGACGAGGGTGCGCTCGACGTCTTGCAACGCGCCCTGGTCGGGGTACGTCGGTATTTGCCGCGCCGGTTTCGCGCGCCAGCTAGCGGGGCTCCAGTCGGTGGCCTTGGTCATCTCGTTTCTCGTTATGTTGTCGTATTCCCAGGATTCTCAAACGCCCGTATACGCCGCCTTGGCGGAGATTTCCAGAGAAAGCGGTTTTTTACCCGCATTCGCTTGTCGTCCTAAAGTCGTCACCTTGTTTTTCTCGTGTCGTCCTAAAGTCGTCACCTTGTTTTTTTCGTGTCGTCCTAAAGTCGTCACGATGTCGTCCTGATGTCGTCCTAAAGTCGTCCTGATGTCGTCACGATGTCGTCCTAAAGTCGTCATTTTTGACCGCCTTTTTCGGGTTAAGCCTTTGAAACGGAACGATTGCCGTCCGGATTCGGGTCCAAAATGTCGTCATTTGTCGTCATATCTGTGTCCCGGTCCGGGCTGCGCCCGTCCTCGCCTCTTCCATCCCTTGGCTCATGTCTTGCCGAGTCGCGAATGCCACGTGTTGGGGTAACGCCGGCGATGCGGGCCTGGATTTCGACGCAGCGCGCCGCGGCGTGGAAGCTGCGGTCGGAAACGGCGCACTGATAGACGGCCTCGAGCTTGCCGAGCAGCACGCCTGAGTCGAGGCAGTAGGCGCGGGCCAGGCCGGCGCGGATGGCGGCGACGCGGGCCTGGATCAACGGCTGGCGCATCAGCCGGTAGCCCTGGTTGCGGCGCGATTCAAGCGCATACCCGGCGCGGCCGGCGGCGTCGGCGGCGTTGCCGAGCAGCACGAAATGCTGGCAGAACGCCTCGTGGCGGTGCCTTAGTTTTTTCCCGGTCCGGGCCCCGGGAGTTCCGGGGGTGTCCCCCGAAATGGGGCCCGTCCTCGCCTCTTGCCGCTTCTTTCCGGGCGCTGCTTGCGGGGTTTCGGGGCCAGCCTGCCGAAGCCTTGGCGTAGGCAGGGGAGGATTATCTCGTGGCATGATCTGTCATTCCTATTTTATATTTAATAGGGAATAAGATCATAATTTTTGTTGACAGTCAAGAACAAATATGGAATATATTATATGATGGCTTTTTTGAAATTTATAAAACGCCTATCAATAAATTTAAAAATTGCCTTTTTAATTTCATTTATTGATTTTATGAAATAAATATGCTATATAATACGGAACGTAAATACAAAATAGGAAATTGGTATGGTAGCTACACTGCATACTCTTCACCCCCATTCGGCGCCGTTAGCGGGGTTTCTTCGGGTTGGAGCCACTGGTCATAGAAAGTTGGAAGCAATGCTTGCTGCAGGACACTTCCCTTACAAACGGGTTGTCTTTGAAGCGTCGCATATAGGTGAGCAAAAAGAACTTGTGAAGTCGCTAAAGGAGAATGGATGCTAAATCATTCTCGATCCAAACTTTGCAGAGATGGCCTCTCTGGGACGTTACGAATCGGCGGTTAGAAAACTTCCTTGGGCAAACCCTGATCGTCCTTGGGAGCCCTCTGATTTTGGTCATGGTCGCAATCTGGATATTGCGAGGCTCATAACTGAGTTTGCCGTCGAACAAGGTGTAAATGTTGTTTTGGCACCAAGCCACTCGTTGCCGATAATGTGGGTGGTCTAGCCGGTCTGGCTGCAGGAGCTTTTGGCGCAGTTGGTGGAATTAGTCACGGTGTTGGGCAAAAGGAAAGCTTTGATATTAGCAGTTGGAGAAAGCCGTCATCCGGACGTGGCGGAACGGCAATCCGTGTCTATATTCCTGCACTTGATCGGTTTTTTAAAGAGGGTCAGCTAGAAGCTATTTTCAGTGCAAATGGGGGGAAACCAAGATTTGGGTGTACCGATAAAAGTTGTTGTTCGAATGGAACTGAGGACATGATCGAAAATGCGCACGCCCACTTTCTTACCCAGCGCCGTCGGCAAATTGATGACTTGTCGAGCGTCCCAGAATCACGGCGTGCTGAGCATTTCCTTTTGCGTCAAGTTGCCCCCACTGTTAGGTCCGCACGTCATGGAGTGCGATTGAAAATTGCCGATGAAAAAGTGGTGAAAGCAATCAGTGATGGGAAAACGCGTCTTGTCCGGTTCCAAGATGCATTGGCTGACCTCCATGAAGGAGATGATGCAGGAACAGTGACGCGATCACAAACACCTGCATTTCGCGGTAGTGGGCGACCTGTCAATTCAGTATTGGAGAAAAAGTGATGTCTAGTGCTGTCGCCAAAATTCTCGACGATCTCAAATTGCAGGGTGGCCTGAAGGGGATGGACGTTGCCAACATCGCCGATGTTTCGCCGGCGACGGTGTCACGCTGGTCGTCGGGAAGCACTTTTCCGCAACCGAAGACACAACTCATTATTTCGGATTTACGGTATGTCGTTGACCGCTTGTCGGAATTCTATTCGCCGGAGGAAACCCGCCTTTGGCTCTATTCGATGCACCGTTTGTTGAATAACGACCGGGCTGTTGATCTGATTCACGACGGCCGCGCCGATGAGGTTCTTGAAGTGATCGAGAGCCTTGACGAGGCGACGTATACCTAGCCATGAGAGGTCGGGAGTGGCGGAATCGTGTACATGACGGGGCGGTTCTTGATGCGCTGGAGGCGGTTGGTCCGGTGCCGTTTGAAGGCGATGTCTGGCGGGTCACAAAAAAGGGCCGGGATGCCCTGAAAGGCTCCAGCGCCACCGGACGCTGGAGCCCTTCCGGGGAATTCGAGGTTTTATACGCATCCCTGGATCCGGTCGGGGCCTATGCGGAAATTGGCTATCGGTTATCCTTGGAGCCTGTGTGGCCAAGCCGTATTGAGCACGAAATACACCAAATCAACCTGCACTTGCAACGCTCGCTCGATTTGGCGGACCTATCGCAATTGCCTGATTTGGGCGTCAATATCGCCAGATATAAAACCTTTGAATATGAGGCGACCCAGGCCGTCGCTTCCGCCGCTCATTTCCTGGAATTTGACGGCCTCGTCGTCCCAAGCGCCCGCTACGACTGTTCCAACATCGTCGTTTTTCTAGACCGTATTGGAGAAAACCACAGGCTGGAGGTGTGCGAGACAAAGCCCGTGGACTGGTCGGACTGGAAACAACGGCGCCCGGCTTGAGCCCGCCTTGGATCGTGCATTAAGACGACGCGCTGGGCGGCATCCCTCAGCCCCCCCCAATCTGAACGCGCCGCCCGCGTCAGCCGACCATAAACACGTCGTAGCGGGTCGATTTGCCGGTGATCCGGTGGGAGGCGGCGGGGATGCCCGGCATCGGTTCGGCCAGGCGCGGCCATTTCAGCACCACCCGCCTGCCGGCGGTCGCCAAGGCGACCCGCATCAGCTCAACCGCATCCTCGTCGCCGCCGACGATCTCGCGGATCAGCCGCATTTTGTTCTTCACCAGGGCGGTTTTCTTGCGCGGCGGATGCATCGGGTCGACCAGCACCACGTCGGCCGACAGGCTCGCCAGCACAACCCTGGCGTCGCCATGCACCAGGGTCATGCGGTCGATCGCCGCCGCGACATCGCCGCCGGCGTCTCTGGCCCGCGCCAGCCCGTCTTGCAATAGCCCGTGCATGACGGCGGAGCGTTCAATCAGCGTCACCGCCGCGCCCAGAGAGGCCAGCAAAAACGCATCCTCGCCGAGACCGGCGGTGGCATCGACAATGCTTGGGGTTTTGCCGGCCTTCATGCCAACCGCCCTGGCCAGCGCCTGGCCGCGGCCGCCGCCGAACCGAAACCGATGGCCGACGGCGCCGCCGGTGAAGTCGCAAATGAGTTGGTCCGGGGTCGGGGTTTTGTCTGGGCGCGGCATCCTGTTTGTGTACTCACTGAAACAGACGCGGCAAAGCAAAAAGCAACCCCGGCCGGCGTCTTTGCCGGCGGTCATTCGCCGGCGGCCATTTTAAGGCGGCCATTTTAATGCGGCCAGAAGGGCGCGGTTACAGTTTCTCCCGCGCCTCGTTGACGGTGCCCCTGACCACCGGCACGTAATCCATATCGGCGACGACAATATGGTTGGTCAGCCAGCCGCCGAGGAAGAGCATGAAATCTTCCATGTCGAAGACCTCGGGGCCGCGATCGTAGCTGTCCTTGTAGAACATCACCCGGTCGCTCAGTTGGCGGTGGACCGCCTTGTGGGCGTGCAGTTCCTCATAGCCGCAGGCTTCCATCAGGGTCTCTTCACGCTCGAAATGGATGTTGACGTAATCAATCAGCGCCTCGATGGTGACCGTGATGGAGCCTTCCGAGACGCCTTCACGGACCTTGTCGTTGAGGTCGTTGATGAGGGCGAAAATACCCTGGTGATCGCGGTCAATGTCGGGGTGGCCGGTCTCATAGTCCGCCGACCATTTGATGAACGACATGGTTGGGCCTCCTCCTTCCCGCGGGCCAGGATATAAAGACTACACCGCCTTGGCGGGGGCAGGGATTGACTCCGGTCAAGGTGGCGTTGACGGGCGTTTGGTGCGATACTGGCGACTTGTCCAGGCAACCAGGGGTTTGGCCGTGAATGCTGATTTTCTGATCG
The DNA here is from genome assembly GCA_027624235.1 of Pseudomonadota bacterium. Taxonomy (GTDB): domain Bacteria; phylum Pseudomonadota; class Alphaproteobacteria; order Rhodospirillales; family Casp-alpha2; genus Casp-alpha2. Next base: position 29,498 of record JAQBYB010000019.1, read on the forward strand.
GGGCCGGCTTGATCGTCGCCATGCTGGCGCCGGGTCCGGCTTCGGCCACCCATGATGACGCCTTCGGGCCGTTCGGGAACGCCGCGTGTTATGTCTTCGGCGGCCGTGAAAACTGCCGCACGGTGCGAATCTTCGACGCCGAGGAATGCATTATCAAGGTTCACCCGCGGCCGTTGCCCGATCTTGAACCGGGCGCCGCCGCCTGCCTGCTCGACGAGGTCCGGACCAAGATGGTCTACCTGCGCAAGGCGCGCCCCGGCAATATGGCCGTCGCCGACCGGGTCAGCATCAAGGGCGGCGGCGTCGTTGAGGTGCTGGTCCGCTACGACGACATCGGGGCGGCGGTGTGGGAGACCAAAAACGCCGATAGTTTTGATCTTAAGGGCGATCCGGCCCTGACCCGAAAGGCGATTGAGTCGTTTTCGTCGAGGTTCTGCGCCGGCCAGAGCCGCATGGTCGGCGGCGGCACCAGCGGCGGCATCATCGGCGCGAAAGAAGCCTTCAGGCGGGCCGCCGAAGGCAGCATCGTGCTGGTCGATATCCGGCTTCCGAGCGAATGGCGCCAGACCGGGATCGGCGTCAACGCCAAAGCCATCACCATGCATCAAAGCGTCTATAAATTTGTCGATCAGCTTAAGCTTGCCGCCGGCCCCGAAAAACGTCCGATCGCGCTGATTTGCGCCGAAGGGGTGCGCTCCTCGGCGATGCAAAGAACGCTCAGGCAATACGGATTCAAAGGCGTCATCGATGTTCATGAAGGCATGATCGGCGGCAAAGCAGGGCCGGGGTGGATCAAATCGGGCCTGCCGGTAACCTCGTACAACCCGGAACAGGCGCAAGTAAAACCATAGGCCTAGGGGATACCATGAAGAACCTTCGGTTAATGCTGGTTGCCGTATTGCTGACGGTTGCGATGCTGCCTGCCTCGGCCCTGGCGGACCAGACCAGCGCCGACCTTGATGATCTATTCAACCGCTTAAAGCGCAGCACTAATGCCCTCGAGGCGGCCGCCATCGAAGGCTTTATCTGGAAAGTATGGGTTCATCGGGGGGTCGCCGAGGTCGATCAAAATATGGCGCACGGCATTGTCGCCATGGCCGGCGGCGATTTCAAAGGCTCGCTTTCCTATTTCGACCGGGTCGTGCGGCGTGATCCCGATTTTGCCGAAGGCTGGAACAAGCGGGCGACCGTGTATTTCCTGATGGGCAACTTTGACGCCTCGGTCGCCGACATCGGAAAAACCCTGGCATTGGAACCACGCCATTTCGGCGCCCTGTCGGGCATGGGATTAATTTACGACTCTATTGGCAACCCGGCGGCGGCGGTCAAGGTTTGGGAAAAGGCGCTTGAGATCAATCCTCATATGGCGACAATCCGGCGACGGATCGAGGAAATCCGCACCGAGACCATGGGCAAACCCATCTAGGGCAAATCCCGAGCGGATGGGTACATCCGCGACGACGAATTTGCGTCTAAAACGACGACGAATTTGCGTCTAAAACGACGACGAATTTGCGTCTAAAACAAAGGCGTAGAGCATTTTAGGTGAACGCAAGTGAACCGGAAATGCCCTAGCCCTCGCGGCCCTTTATCGCCAATAGAGTTTTCAGCGCCCGTGCCGGGCGACCATCGATGGCGGCGAGGCCGAGGCCGATCAGGGCCATGCCGGCCACGTGTTGCGGCAGCAGAACCTCATTCAGAACGACAACGCCGAGGCCGATGGCGCTGACCGGGATCAGGAACGTCACCAGCAGAAGATTGGTCGCCCCCGCCGTCGCCAGAATTCGAAAATAGAGGATATAGGCAAGCGCCGTCGACAGCATCGCGAGGCCGGCAAGGGCCAGGACCACGGTAAGGCTTGGGGCGGCAAGCGTCCACGGTTGATCGACGATCAGCATGACCGGCATAAGCAGGATACTGGACGCCGTGACCTGGCCGGTCGCCGCCGCCATCGGCGTGATACCCAAGCCCTGAAAGCGCCGCCCGAACACGCCGGCGAAGGCGTAGGACAGCGCCGCGCCGAGCACCGCCAACTGGGCCGTGATATTGACGCCCAGCGACAGTGCCCCGCCGCCGATCATCACGGCGACCCCGGCCAACCCGGCGATGACGCCGAGCAGCCGGGCGCCGGTGATTTTTTCGTCGCGGGTGAGAACGTCGGCGACGAGCACCGTGAACAGCGGCGTCGTCGCGTTGAGAATGGAGGCGACGCCCGACGCGATATGCGACTGCCCCCAAACGATGAGGCTGAAGGGGACGACGTTGTTGAGAAACCCCATGCCGAAAAACGCCGCCCACACCCGGCCCGACGTCGGCAGCCTCTGGCCCATGATCCGCATCACCGCGAGCAGCGTCAGGGCGGCCAGAAACACCCGGCAGACGACGACGGTGAAGGTCGGCAGCGCCATCACGGCGACGCCGTTGAAGAAAAACGAGCCGCCCCACAGCACCGACAGCAACACCAACATGCCCCATTCGAGCGGGCGCATGGTTTTGTTGACGGGGGTTTTATGGACGGGGGAGGAGGGCGCCATCGGGTCTCTTTCGCGGTTTCCTATTCGGGCGGACCGAGGCTCGTCCCGGCGGCCCGAGGGCGCAACCCGATTCTTGCGGCGTTGCCTAAAAACCATCAAAAAGGCGTTACGCTTAACAGATGATCCGCGCCAAGGCACCCGGTTTAGTCACGCCGCCGCCTACGGCCGTTTCGGCTTGTAGACTTTCGGCGGGCGGGCGTTTTTTTCGATGTGTTTGATGATCAGCGCGGCGATGTCTTTTTCGGTGACGGCTTCGATGCCTTGCAGACCGGGCGACGAATTGACTTCCAGCACCTTCGGCCCGGAGTTGGATCGCAACATATCGACGCCGGCCAGCGACAGGCCCATGATCCGGGCCGCCTTCACCGCCGTGGCGCGTTCATCCTTGGTCAGCTTGATGGGCTCGGCCTTGCCGCCGCGATGCAAATTGGAGCGAAACTCGCCTTCCTCGGCCTGGCGCTTCATGGCGGCGACGACTTTATTGCCGACAACCAGGCAGCGGATATCGGCGCCCTTCGCTTCCTTGATGTATTCCTGGACCAGAATATTCGCCCTCAGGCCCTGAAACGCCCCGATCACCGACTCGGCGGCTTTTTTGGTTTCGGCGAGAACGACGCCCCTGCCTTGCGTGCCTTCAAGCAGCTTGATGACCAGGGGCGCGCCGTTGACGAACTTGATCAATTCCCCGGTTGCCTTCGGTGAACGCGCGAAGCCGGTGTCCGGCATGCCGATGCCGGAGCGCGCCAACAGTTGATGGGCATACAGTTTGTCGCGGGCGGCGCCGATGGCGGTGGCGGTATTGAGGCTGTACACGCCCATGGCTTCAAATTGGCGGACAACCGCCATGCCGTAAAAGGTGATCGTGGAGCCGATGCGGGGAATCACGGCGTCGAAGCCTTCCAGGGATTGGCCGTCGAGATGGACCTCGGGCCGATGCGAGGTGATGTTCATATAACATTGCGTGGTGTTGATGATTTCAACCATGTGGTCGCGGTCCGCGGCGGCTTCGGCGAGGCGCTTGGTGGAATAATTATTGGGCTCGCGCGTCAGGATGCCGATCTTGAGGGCTTTGCGCCAGGTTTTGGTCTTTTGAAGCTTGTCATACAGGTCGGCGGACAACTTTCCCTGAACGCACGACAGGTTGGGATCAACGATGATGGTGTCGCGCAGCGCCGTGCGCCCGATCAGCATCCGGTACTGCATGGATTCCCGGTTGGTCAGGGAAATTTCGATGGGCCATTCCTGGCCGCCGATGCGCATCGGGGTGAGGACGATGTAGCGCAGTTCGACCTCGCCGTTGGAGCTGGTGATTTCGCGCTGGTCGACAAGATCGGCCGAACAAAAGACGACGATATCGGGGCGTTCCGGGACCGGGTGTACGCCGAACCGCACCCGCGGCTTATTGTTGCGGCCATAGGGCTCGATCATGAAGGCGTGAATGGACGACGACCGGGCGCCGGTGTCGATCTTCGCGCGCACGGCGGGAAGGCCGAGGCCGGGCAGTTCGACCCATTCCTCCCAGCCGAACACCAGTTCCTTATCCTGAACGGCCTGTTCAAAATTGTCGGGGGTATCGTTGGGTTTATCTGGTCCTGGACTCATGACGTTCTCCTAGGAATCGCCCGGCTCAGGCCAAATATCCCGCATGGTGACGAATTCCTCGGCCGCCGTCGGGTGGATGCCGATGGTGGCGTCGAACTGGGCCTTGGTCGCGCCGCATTTTACCGCGATGGCGATGCCCTGGATAATTTCCGGCGCGTCCAGGCCGACCATGTGACAACCGACGACGATGCCGGTGCCTCGGTCGACGATCAGCTTCATCAGGGTCTTCTCGTCGCGCCCGGACAGGGTGTATTTCATCGGCGTGAAGCGGGAGATGTAGACATCGACCTTACCGCGCGCGCCGGCCTCTTCCTCGCTCAGGCCGACGGTGCCGACCGGCGGCTGGCTGAACACGGCGGTGGCAATGTTGGTGTAATCGAGGGCCGTGGGCGTGCCTTCGTATAGCGTGCGGACCAACGCCTCGGCCTCGGCCAGGGCGACCGGGGTCAGGTTCATGCGCTCGGTGGCGTCGCCGATGGCGTAGATGTTGGCGGCCGCGGTGCGGGAGAACGCATCGACCTGGATGGCGCCGTTGGCATCAAGCAGGACGCCGGCCGCTTCCAGCCCCAGTCCGCGCGTGTTGGGGGCGCGCCCGGTGGCGTACATGACCTGATCGGCCTCGATCTCGTCGCCGCCCGTGAAACACAGCGAAAAGCCGCCTGCGCATGTCTCGATTGATTTAACGGTGCATTCGCGGCGGATGATGATGCCCTTCTTTTCCATTTCCTCGGCCAGCACGTCGCGCACGGCTTCGTCGAAGCCGCGCAATATCTGCGGCGCCCGGATCACCATGGTGACGTCGGCGCCAAAGGCATTAAAGATGCCGGCGAATTCGACGGCGATATAGCCGCCGCCGACGATGGCGATGCGTTTGGGGAAAGCCTTCAGGTCCAACGCCTCGTTCGAGGTGATGGCGTGGTCGATGCCGGGCACGTCGGGCATTTTCGGCCAGCCGCCGGTGGCGATCAGGATGGTCTCGGCGGTGAGCGATTTTTTGCCATCCGGGCCATCGACGTCGACCCGATGCGGATCGGCGAGGGTGCCGGTGCCGGTGATCTCCTCGACGCCGCTGTCGCGCAGGATGCGGTGATAGACGTGTTCGAGCCGGTCCAATTCCTTGTTCTTGGCGGTGATCAGTTTAGGCCAGTCGAAGCCGGGCTCGGCCACCGTCCAGCCGTAGCCGGCGGCATCTTCGAAGTCTTCACCGAAGTGGCTGCCCAGGACCAGCAGCTTCTTCGGTACGCAGCCGCGCATCACACAGGTGCCGCCGACCCGCATGTTTTCGATGATCGCGACCTTTTTACCCAGGGCCGCCGCGCGCCTCGACGCGCGCACCCCGCCGGAACCGGCGCCGATGGTGATCAGGTCATAGTCGTATTGGCGCATGGGGCCGCTTTCGTCTAAACACCGTTGACCTTCCGGTCATTTGAGGCATTACTTCGATTAAGGTGGCCCATAGGGTAGCGGAAAAAACTAAACCTTAAAGGCAAAAACCGAATGACGCCGAAATCGAAGAAAAAAGCCCTGACCCTTGCCGTGTTCGCCGTCGCCATCGGCCTGTTCGCCGTGTTCGGCCCCGGCGGCTGGCCCGGCGGCGGCACGGGCGCGGGTGGCGTCGATGCCGCCGATGCGGCGCTGGTGGCGCGGGGCCAGGCGGTGTACTCAGGCAACTGCGCGTCGTGCCACGGCGCCAAGCTGGAGGGCCAGCCCGATTGGCGCTCGCGCAACCCCGACGGCACCCTGAAAGCACCGCCGCACGATGAGACCGGCCACACCTGGCACCATCCCGACCGCGACATGTTCAACTACACCAAGAACGGCGGCCAGGCGACGGCGCCGCCGGGGTTCAAAAGCGCCATGCCGGGATTCGGCAAAATGCTTACTGATCGCGACATCTGGGCGGTGCTGTCCTATATCCATGCCTCCTGGCCGCCGAAGGTGGTCGAACGTCAGCAACGGATTAACGCCCAGAGCCGCTGATCGGGTATTTCCAGAAGCCTTTTATTTGCTATGTTCAGCAGGCTGCGGTGGTCAGTCTGGTCGGGCCGGAGGGGAGGGTGGTGACATGAGCGATGTGTTGGCGAGGGCGCTGAACAGCCATCAAGAAGGCCGCCTGCATGAGGCGAAGACGCTCTACCGGCAGGTGCTGGCGGTCGAACCGGATAATTCCGATGCGCTTCATTATATGGGCGTTCTTTGCCTTCAGAACGATGACTGCGCCGAGGCGGTCCGTTTGATTGAACGCGCGCTGGCGCTCAACCCCGGCAATGCCGACGCCCTCAACAACCTGGGCCAGGCCTTCGCCGGCCTGGACCGATGGCCGGACGCCGAGGCCGCCTATCGAAAGGCGCTGGCCATGGTTCCGGACTTCGCCCCGGCGCATAGCAACCTGGGCGACGCGTTGATGCGGCAAGGCAAGCCGGAAGCCGCCGCCAGTTACCAAACCGCCCTCAGGGCCTATCCCGGCGATCCGGATATTCTGGTCAGCCTGGGCAGGGCGCTGGCCATGCAAGAGCAATTTGAGGAGGCGATTGGCCATTTCCGCCAGGCCCTTGAGGCCCTCCCCGACGATGCGATGACGTTGACCAATCTGGGCAACGCGCTGCAAGCCGCGGGCCGACCGGACGAGGCCGTGAGCGTCTTCGAGCGCGCCATTGCCGTGCAGCCGGATCTGGTGGAAGCCCACTTTAATTTAGGCCTGGCATTGTATGATCAGGATCGGCTGGAGGAGTCCATTGCATCGTACCAACGGGTCCTTGCCCTGGATCCGGAAAATATTGATGCCCATCATCATCTGGGTCCTGCCCTTTTTCTGCAAGGCCGGCTCGCGGAAGGCTGGCAGGAATATGAATGGCGGTGGCGGTCCGAAAAAGGGCTCAATTTGAGGAATTTTCCTCAGCCCCCGTGGCAAGGCGCGGCACTCAAGGGAAAGACGGTCCTGGTGTGGTCCGAACAAGGCGTCGGTGATCAGATTTCGTTCGCCGGCATGGTGCCTGATTTATTGGAGCGCGGCGCCACGGTGGTTCTGGAATGCGATGCCCGGCTGGCGCCGCTATTCGAGCGCTCTTTTCCCGGCGTCGAATGTCTGGCTAAGGAAAATCCGCCATCCCTAGAAACCCAACGCCAGGACATTGATTTTCAGGTGCCGGGCGGAGGCCTTGGCCGTTTATTGCGTCCGGATTATGAGTCTTTCCACCGCCGGCCTTTCTACCTCATCGCCGATAACCAACGCCGCGATGTGATTCGCAAGCGTTATCAAGATGGTCAGGACGATCAAGGCGGGGATGCCGGGCTCTTGGTCGGCATCTCCTGGGAGAGCAAAAATAAACGTGTTGGCGACCTTAAATCCATGCCGCTGGAGGGATTCCAGCCCCTGACCGTGGTCTCCGGGGTCACTTTCGTTGATCTCCAATACGGTAATACAGTGGAGGAACGTCGGAATTTTGAGGAAAAAACAGGGGTATCGCTGATCCATGACAATGACGTCGATCAACTCGCCGATTTAGACCTTTTCGCCGCCCAGGTTGCGGCAATGGACCTTGTCATTTCGGTGTCCAGCACCACCGTTCACGTAAGCGGCGGGCTCGGCATTCCCACATGGGTGATGTTGAACACGACGCCCTTTAACTGCTGGATGCTTGAAAGGGACGTTAGTCCCTGGTATCCGTCGGTCAGGTTGTTCCGACAAAAACAGCCGGGGGTTTGGGGGGATGTGGTTGAACGGGTGGCGAGCGAACTGGAACATGTCGGCTCGATTCGCCGCTGATTGTTTTATCGCCCCGCCTCCCGCCGTTTTCGGCGCTGAGATCCTGTTTTTGGCGCCGATTGCCTCACTGTACGGGGCTGATTTCCGCCACATTGTTGCAAATTTGCAACAATGTGGCGGAAAATCCACCAAAAATCGAAATTTAACTTCCTTATAACCGAGAAAATCTTAGAATGCGCGGAGACAAGAGGTTGGTAACACCTCGGGTCGGCCTTAATGGCCTGGAGGGGTTTCCAAGTTCTTTAATAGGATTATCCCAAAACGACAAAACCTTAAGTATGGTAAAGGAGAGACTAAAGTGAATATCAAAACAATCCTCAAATCATCGGTTGCCGCCACGGCGCTTTTCGCCGTTGCCGTTCCGATGTCGACGACGGCCAACGCTGCCGACGATACGTTATCTTCCGGTCAAAAGACCAAATTGAAAGTGTCCGGCTATGTCTCCCGCGCCATCTGGCACGCTGACGACGGAACCTCCGATAAAACGTTCTTTACTGGCGGCGCGGGTACTCAAACCCGAGTCCGGTGGATTGCGTCAGGCACGTTGAACGAGAACGTCACTGCGGGTGCGACCATCGAAATTGAATTGCCTAAACCTAACAATGAAGCAGCCTCCGTATTGCAATCTGGTGCCAGACCTGGCAACGCCTCCACCGATTCAGCCGATAAGACCAATTGGGACATCCGGCATGAGTATGTCTGGGTCAACCACAAGAAGTTCGGCAAGGTCAGCCTCGGCCAAACGGACCACGGCTTTGGCGGCTCCTATGGCCAAACATTCTCGGGTACCGGTAGCATCGATAGTGACTCAGGCGTTTCCTTCGGTAACGGTTTGACGTTTGTCAACACGTCGGCCGCGGCTAAGGCGGTCTCCACCAACACCACCGGCGCCGTCTTTAGCGGCAGAAGGAACAACAGTGACCGCGGCGATCTCATCCGCTACGACACCCCGAAATTCATGGGCTTTGATGCAAAAACCTCTTTACATGACAATGGAACCGCTGACGTCAGTGTCGGATACGGCGGTAAATTTGGCAGCTTTGCTGTCAAATCGAGGGCCGGTTACGTTAACAAGGATGGTGATGTCAGCCACAACTTCACTGCTGCCGGTTCGATCGCCGTCCAGCACGACAGCGGCCTCAACGCTTCGTTCGGCGCCTACAAGGTGAACTTTGCTGGTCCGCGGTCGAAAAGTGCACTCAGTGCTACTATCAATTCTGCTATGTTAAGTGGCCCGCAAGACGGCAACAACCTGGGTGGCCGGGATGATGCCTACTCCTACAACTTCAGGCTCGGCTACAACGCTGCGAAGCTCGTCGGCGTTGGTCCTACCAGCTTTGGTTTGCAGTACGTGACCAGTCAGAATGAAAAAGAGAACGACGGCGATGCCGAATCTTGGTCCATCGGCGTTGTGCAAAAATTCTCTGCTCTCGGCATGGATGTTGGCCTTGTGTATTCGAACTACGCGTACAGTGCTGAATCTGAAACTACCGTCGGCACCAAAACAGCCGAAACATACGACGACATCGACGTAATCGCGCTGCAGACGGTCTTTAACTTCTAAGGATCAAACGCAGCCAAAGGACCAAGGAAACCTTTCAGGCGACCGAGCGTCCTTTTAGAGACAACGACCGGGGCTCGTTCATTCGAGCCCCGGTTTTTGTTTGCGCGTTGTTCACCCGAGGGCCCACGGAAAACACGGAGATGGGAAAAAAGTGAACGGAGATGTGGGGATTCTCGGGGATAAGGGGAAGTAGTTCCGACCTAATCTGACACCGCTCCTTGAAAAAGGAGAGGGTTACCGGTTTTGATCGCGGGCTAGCGCATTTCCGGTTCACTTGCGTTCACCTAAAATGCTCTACGCCTTTGTTTTAGACGCAAATTCGTCGCCGCGGATGTAACCATCCGCTCGCGATTTGCGCTAAGGGGGTGTTCAGGCTATTGGTCGCAACGCTGCATGGCGTCCCGCTCGGCGAACCATTCGGCGGCGTACTCGGTGTCTTTGTATTCTTCGAAATAGGGGCCGCCGATGGTGAAATGCAGGTTGGAGACCTTGCTCACAGCAACCTTTTCGTCATAACCAACCAGGTGGTTCCAGCGGTGCGGGATGTCGCCGATCAGATTGTCGTCGCCGAGCCATTGGAAGCGGTGCAGTTCAAGTCCGGTCGCGGTGTTGACAAATTCCGGGGACAGCGCCCGGCACTTGGCGTTGTTGAACAGCATGACGCTGGACCAGTTCTTCTTTTCGTACTTGCTCTGCGGTTGGCCCAGAAACTTGGTCGTCTCCGCGGGGACATGCTTGTGCTTGACGACCTGGACGGCGAAGTTGTCGTCGCGCAGTTTCCATAGTTCCGCCATGTCGTCGAGCACCAGCATGTCGCAGTCCATGAACAACGCCCAGCCATCAAAATCGCAGAGATAGGGAACCAGAAACCGGGAAAAGGAGAAATCCGTGGATTGCAATTGATGGCGGTCGCGGGTCATCACGCCGCCCAGTTGCGAGAGCATCAACGGCGCAATCGACACCGGCGCCGACGCCCGGGCAAGAATGGAATGAGACAGCACATGATAGGAAACCGTTTCGACCGGGTCGAACCCTATGAAAATTCGAATCATGACGGCGCTATTCCTTTTGTTGCGAGCCCGAATAATTGGGAGCACACCGTAGCCACGGCATGGCCCCCTGTCTAGCCGGCTGCTGAAAAAGTGGATTTGCGGCAACAATCCTTCGACTCGCCGGCTTGCGCGCGCGGTCCAGGATGAGGAATTACAATAGCTTATCCCTCGCCCCGAGGAGGACCGGAGGCCCGTCTCGAAGGCGCACTCAACCAAATCATGGGTTTTTCAGCAGCCTGTTAGAGCATTTCCGTAATTTTATGAATCAAATCTGGTTTTGTTGAATCCTTGTTAAGAGTTTTCGTGATTCCCTTGTCTATTGAATCGCAAGGGAGTTTTAT
>JAQBYB010000113.1 GCA_027624235.1 Pseudomonadota bacterium
TTGATTCTTATAGCAGAATCAGCCAAGAATATCACCAAATCTGTGATCTATATGGGAAATAGGGGATTACTCTATTCGGACTTTATTATTATACGCTTAACGCCCGCCCCGGATACGCGTCGCCGACGCGGAACTTAACGGGATGTGTAAAAACACCCAAGCCGGCGGCTTGCTTTCAGCCAGCGCGATGGCGCGGGTTTCCTTGATCCGGTAACGCTGAAACCGTTTCGCCGCCGTCGATACAAGCGCCTTGAAAGAATAAGCGGGCCGCGCCAAAACCGCAACGGGAACGGTCTCGAAAACCGCCGTCCAATTTTTCCAGCGGTTGATTTCAATCAAATTATCAGCGCCCATGATCCAGACGAACCGGCACCACGGAAACCGCCCTTTCAGCACCTTCAGGGTGTCGGCGGTGTATTGGGTGCCGATCTCTCTTTCCAGGTCGCTGACCCGAATATTGCTGCCATGGGTCAGGGCGCGGGCACTGTTCAAGCGGTCTTCAAGCGGCGCCATGCCGTCGGTGTGCTTCAGGGGGTTTTGCGGCGACACCAGCCACCAGACTTCATCAAGCCGAAGCCGGTCCAGGGCCTGGCGGCTGATATGCAAGTGCCCGGTATGGGCGGGATTGAACGAGCCGCCGAGGATGCCGATGCGACGATGCCGCCCGCTGGTGGGGGGTGGATTTCGTAACGCCGACACCCAAATTTCGGTCACGGGCGGGTTTGCCCTTGACCCCGGACTACATACTTGGAACTGGTCAATTGTTCGACGCCGACGGGGCCACGGGCGTGCAGCTTGCCGGTCGAAATGCCGATCTCCGCGCCCATACCGAATTCGCCGCCGTCGGCGAACTGGGTCGAGGCATTGACCAGAACGATGGCGCTGTCGACTTTGCGGACAAATTCATCCGCCGCCGCGGCGTTTTCGGTAATGATGCAATCCGTGTGATCGGAGCCATGCCGGGCGATATGGTCGATGGCGTCATCAACCCCGTCGACGACCTTCACGGCGATGATGGAATCCAGATATTCGGTGTCCCAATCGGCCTCGGTGGCGGGATTGATCCTGGAATCCACGGCTTGCACCTCGGCGTCGCCGCGAACCTCGCAGCCGGCGGCGATCAGGTCATCTAAGATAGGCGCCAGCATGCCGGCGACGGCGGCGCGGTCGATCAACAACGTTTCCGTCGCCCCGCAGATGCCGGTGCGGCGCATCTTGGCGTTAAGGACCACCTTGCGCGCCATGTCTGGATCGGCGTCGGCGTTGACGTAGGAATGGCAGTTGCCTTCCAGGTGCTTGAACAGCGGCACCCGGCTTTCGGCGGTGATCCGCTCAATCAGCGACTTGCCGCCGCGCGGCACGATGACGTCAATGAAGTCGGTCATCGTCAGCATTTCGCCGACGCAGGCGCGGTCCGTGGTCGGCACCAACTGGATCGCCGCTTCGGGCAGGCCCGCCGCCTTCAAACCTTCGGCCAGGGATTGCATGATTGCGCGCGACGAATGAAAACTTTCCGAGCCGCCGCGCAGGATCGCCGCGTTGCCCGCCTTCAGGCACAGGCTGCCGGCGTCGGCGGTGACATTGGGGCGGGATTCGTAAATCACCCCGATGACGCCGATGGGCACCCGCACGCGCTGAATCCTCAAACCGTTGGGGCGTTCGTGGTCTTCAAGCACGGTGCCGATGGGGTCCGGCAAGGCGGCAATCGTTTCCAGGCCTGAGGCCATGCCTTCGATGCGGTCGTCGTTGAGTTCCAGCCGGTCCAGCATCGCCGCGTTCAGGCCCTTGTCGGCGCCGGCCTTCATGTCCTCGGCGTTTTTCGACAAAATCTCGTTGTTGCGACGGCGCAGGCTGGCGGCAGCCTCCAACAGGGCCGTGTTTTTGGCCTCGGTCGACGCGATCGCCAGCACGCGCGCAGCCGCCCTGGCGGCCTCGCCGATGCGGTGCATCAATTGGCTGATGTCTTCGGTTTCGGCGGCTTCCATCTTATTCGCCCTCAGTCCAGCACCAGATCGTCGCGGTGGATCATTTCATCCCGGCCACGGTAGCCGAGAATGCGTTCGATTTCACTGGTTTTGCAACCGATGATGCGTTTGGCGTCCTTGGCCGAATAGGCAACCAACCCGCGCCCCAATTCGCGCCCGTCGCCGGTCTTGACGATGACCGCGTCGCCGCGCTGAAAATTACCCTCGACGGCGACAATCCCCGCCGGCAGCAGGCTTTTTCCGGCGCCGAGCGCGCGCACCGCACCGTCATCCAGAAGCACCGATCCGACCGCCCTAAGCGTGCCGGCGATCCAGCGCTTGCGCGCCGTTTTGGGTGTCGCAGACGGCAGGAACCAGGTCGCCGCGCCATCCTCGAGCCGCTTTAGGGGATGCATGGCCCTACCATCGGTGATCGCCATGCGGCAGCCATTGGCCAGACAGACCTTGGCCGCCGCCAATTTGGTGACCATGCCGCCCTTGCTGTCGCCCTGGGGGGCGGCGCCGCCCATGGCCTCGATCTCGGGCGTGATCTCTTTGACTTCGGGAATGATGGCGGCCTCGGAATCGGTGCGGGGATCGGCGGTATACAAGCCGTCGATGTCCGATAACAACACCAGGGTGTCGGCGCTGATCATGGCGGCGACCCGGGCGGCCAGGCGGTCATTATCGCCGAAGCGGATTTCGTCGGTGGCGACGGTGTCGTTCTCATTGATCAGCGGCACCGCCTTCAACCGGAGCAGCGCCTCCAACGTGTTGCGGGCATTGATATAGCGTCGCCGGTTTTCGGTGTCCTCCAGGGTCAGCAGGACCTGAGCGACGGTTAAATTGAAACCGCCTAACACTTCCTCGTAGGCGTGCGCCAGGCGCACCATGCCGGTGGCCGCCGCCGCCTGATTTTCATCCAGCTTCAACTCGCCCGGGGGCAGGCCCAAATGACGCCGGCCAATGGCGATCGCGCCCGACGATACCAAAATCATTTCTTGGCCGCGTTTGATGCAGGCGGCGATGTCGGCGCCCAGGGAGTCGAGCCATTTCCGATGCACGGTGCCGTGTTCCTGATCAACCAACAGGGTCGAGCCGATCTTGACGACGACCCTTTTGCCGCTTTTGATGCCGCCGTGGTTGTTGCTCATGGCGCGTACGCCTCCGAGACCTCGTCCGGGGCGATTTCCGCCTTGATCGTCGCCAACAGACGATCCAGCAGCACCGGCAGCCCGTCGCCGGACACCGCCGAAATCACCCCGACGTCGGCCCCGCAGGCCTCTGCAAGTTGGCTTTGTTTTTCCTCAATGGCTTCGGCGCTCAACGAATCGGATTTAGTCAGCACCACCAACTCTCTTTTTTCCGACAGGCCGCCGCCATAGGCATCGACCTCATGGCGGATGACCCGATACGCCTCGGCGACGTCATCCGCGGTGCCGTCGACCAGATGTACCAGCACCCGACAGCGTTCGACATGGCCGAGGAACCGCGTGCCCAGCCCGGCGCCCTCGCTGGCGCCTTCGATCAAACCGGGGATGTCGGCGACCACGAATTCACTGCCGCGCGCATAGACGACGCCCAGATTGGGATGCAATGTGGTGAAGGGGTAAGAGCCGATTTTCGGATGCGCCCGGCTGACCGCCCCCAACAACGTCGATTTACCGGCGTTGGGCAGGCCCACAAGCCCGGCATCGGCGATCAACTTAAGCCGCAACCAAAGCCAGCGTTCAGAGCCGGGATAGCCGGGATCGGCGCGGCGCGGGGCCTGGTTGGTAGAGGATTTGAAATGGGTGTTGCCGTGGCCGCCGTCGCCGCCGTCGGCGATGACGACCCGTTGCCCCATTTCGGTAATATCGACGAGCAGGGTTTCCTTGTCTTCGTCGAAGACCTGGGTGCCGACAGGAAGCTTGATGGTGATGCTAGCGCCCTTGGGGCCGGAGCGGTTTTTGCCCATCCCATCCCTGCCGCGCCCGGCCTTGAGGTGTTGTTTATAGCGGAAATCAATCAGCGTGTTGAACTGCTCGACGCCTTCCAGCACAACATCGCCGCCCCGCCCGCCGTCGCCGCCGTCAGGGCCGCCAAAGGGGATGTTCTTCTCGCGGCGAAAACTGACGCAGCCGGAGCCGCCGTCACCGCTTTTGATAAAGATTTTTGTCTCGTCGAGGAACTTCATCGCTCATTGCCCGTTGAATAACCGTATTTGGCCCCGTAATTGCCCATAAAAAAAGGGGAACGGCTAGCCATTCCCCTTAAACACGCGAATGAGTAGCCATCAGCCTATCTTCAGCTGGTCGGCTCCACCGCCACGAAAACCCTGCCTTTGGCCTTGTGAAGGAATTTCACATTGCCGCCGACAGTGGCGAAAATCGTGTGGTCCCTGCCGATCCCGACGTTTTCGCCGGGATGGTACTTGGTGCCACGCTGGCGAATGATGATATTGCCAGGCACCACGACTTCGCCGCCGAATTTCTTGACGCCCAAACGCCGGCCTGCGGTATCGCGGCCGTTGCGGGTGCTGCCGCCTGCTTTTTTATGTGCCATGTCTCAATCCTACTCCTTGGACTTGCCTTTAGCGGGGGCTTTTTTCTTTGCCTTGGTGGTCCCCTGGGGCTTTTTCTCGGGCGCGTCCTTTTTAGCTGCCTTTTGCTTCGCCGCCGGCGCCTTGGCTGCGGGCTTCTTGGCTTCTTCCGTTGCCGGCGCCTTGGCTTCGGGCTTCGGCGCTGCCCCTGTTTTAGCTACGCCGGTCGCGCCGGCTTTGGGCCTGGTCCCCGTCGGGCTGACGTCAACGATGCGCAGCACCGTTTGCTCCTGACGATGACCGCGGGTGCGGCGGTAGTTCTGGCGGCGTTTTTTCTTAAACACGATGATCTTGTCGGCGCGGGACTGTTCGATCACCTCGGCAAAAACCGCGGCCTTGTCGATCACAGGAGACCCAACCATCGGTTCCTTGCCGTCACCGCCGATCATCAAGACATCGGCCAATTCGACCATGGCGCCGGGTTCACCCGTCAATTTCTCGACGACGATCATATCGTCCTTAGTGACCCGGTATTGTTTTCCACCGGTGCGAATAACAGCGAACATTTCCGCCTCTTATATATAGTAAGTTCATAAAAAAAGACCTCGAGCTGGCCATTGAGACAAGCCCTGCCCGAGAAAGGCGGCACTATACCCCGGCTTGCGGGGATGTCAACGGCAGAAACGGTTGATTCTGAGGCTCAATAAATCGGGTGCCCGGAGCCCATCATTAAAGATATAGTGGCGATTATCCCAGAGGGGGCGTTTTGTAGTGTCCGAGCACGAAACCGATACCGAGCCGGGCGCGAGCGCGCCCAATCAGCCCCCCCAATCCCGCCAGATGACCATCCCCGACGCCATGAATATCGCCATGCAGCGGCACAGCGACGGCAATCTGGCCGAGGCCGAAGCCATTTATCGGCAGGTTCTGGAGACCGATCCCAATGACCCGTTTGCCCTGCAGCTGCTGGGCGTCATCGCCCACCAGGGCGGCGACCATGAAACCGCCCGCGAACTCATCGAAAAGGCGATTTCGATCAAGCCGGATTTTATCGAGGCATTCAGCAACCTGGGCCTGGTGTTACAGGAACTGGGCCGGCTTGAGGACGCCGCCGAGAGCTTCGCCAAGGCGCTGGCGATCAATCCCGATTACGCCAACGGGCATTATAACCTGGGCATCACGCTGCAAAGCCTGGATCGCCTCGACGCTGCCGCCGAGCACTTCCGCACCTCCCTCACCCTGAATCCCGACTCGCCCAACGCCTTGTGCAAACTGGGCTGGGTGCTGCAACAACAGGGGCGGCTTGATGACGCCGCCGACGCCTATGCCAAGGCGCTGGCGCTAAAGCCCGATTACCTGGAAGTGTTAGGCAACCTTGGGATTGTCTTCGGGCAACAGGGCCGCCTGGAGGATGCCATTGCCAGCTACCACAAGGCGCTGGCCATCCAACCCGATTCCGCTGAGATGCTCAACAATTTGGGTAATGCGTTAACAAAACTGGGACGGGCCAATGAGGCTGTGGAAAGCTGTCACAAGGCGTTGGCCATCCAACCCGATTTAGCAGAGGCCCACAACAACCTTGGCAATGCATTTTCAAAACTGGGCCGTCTCGATGAAGCCGTGGCAAGCTATCACAAGGCGCTCGCCATCCAGCCCAATTTTGCAGAGGCGCATAACAACCTTGGCGACGTATTCAGGATACTGGGACGGTTTGATGAGGCCATGACCAGCTTTCACAAGGCGCTGGCCGTCTGGCCGAATTTCACCGGAGCCGGAAGAAACCTCCTTTTAACATTGTTGAACGTTCCGGGGATTCCGCCTGAGCAACGCTTCGCTGAACATCGGCGCTTTTCCGAGAACAATACGCAGGGCATCGCCCGGCCGGCCGAAAAATTTACCAACGATCCGGTTCCGGGCCGACGGCTTCGGGTCGGGTATCTGTCGTCGGACTTCCGCGATCATCCGGTCGGATTGGTGGTGATGCCTCTGATTTCTTCCCACAACCGGGAAAAGTTCGAGATTTTTTGTTATGCCGATGTTGCGCACCCGGACGCGATGAGCGAACGGTTCCAATCGTGTGTCGACCGCTGGGTCTCCGTCACCGGAAAATCGGACGCCGATGTGGCCGCCATGGTGCGCGCCGACGGCATCGACGTGTTGGTCAGTCTCGCCGGTCATTTCGACAACAACCGTCCGCTGGTCTCAGCCCATCGGGCGGCCCCGGTGCAGGTAAATTTCCACGATGGCGCCACCAGCGGCCTGGAGGAAATGGATTACTGGTTGACCGACAGCTTCCTGCACCCGACTGACACAACTGAAATTTTTACCGAGGCGCTGTACCGGTTACCGGTGTTTTACCAGTGGCCGCTGATCGAAGACGCGCCACCGATTGAGGCGCTTCCAGCGGCCCAAGCTGGTTTCATCACATTCGGATCTTTTAACAACCCGGCCAAGATCAACGATGCGGTGATCCGTTTGTGGGCGGAGATTCTAAAAGCCGTTCCCGAATCGCG
>JAQBYB010000020.1 GCA_027624235.1 Pseudomonadota bacterium
CTTTTTTGCCGCCGGTGAGCTGATCGAGTTGGCGCTGCATCCGCTCCAGCTTGGCGCGCAAGTCTTCGATCTCGGCCTCGCCGCCGCTCTTCGGTTTTTCGCCGCTTGATTCTTCGTACTGCGCAACGAGTCCATTTTCATAGTCATCTAATAGCCGGCCACTTCTCAATTTCCGTTGTAAGAACTCATATTCATTACGCAACCAAGCTGCCTTAGTGGCTTCTTCGGCAACCTCCTCAGTGCCTGTCCGGCTGATAACCGCACCTGGATTACTTGCCTGAGACACTTTTATAGAGTTCGAAACGGCTGTCGTTTGCTTTCCTTTGCTAGAAGCGGACGCCTGCTCGCTTTTGACCTGAGCCAAATACCACTCTGCCATCTTGGAACTAGTCTGATCGCTTTGTCGCGCCAGCCATTCCAGCCAACCAAACATGTTTCGATCTGACGCTGCTTCTTTCCAGTGCCGACCCTTGTGCTTTCCGAACGGGAGATGGTCGGGGTAACCGGCACCGTCGAGGTACCGAGAAATAGAGTTGGCGTCGCCAAGACCTAGCCGTTGCAAATGTGGCAGCAATACTGATCCGATTAGGTCCACTACCGTCAATACGTCTCCAAGAGCCGAGTGCGCCGTTCTCTGAGGAAGCCTGAAATGGGACCGCAAGCTTTGAAGTTTGTAGTTTCCTGCAGGCGATGGGCTGAACAACTTCTGTGTCAGCCTCATCACACAAAACCCACGAGGTATGGAGGTTTGCAGTCCCAACCGGCCCCACTCCGGAATTAGGACCTTATCGTAGTCATACGGGAGGTTGTAAGCGGCAAGAGGAGTACCGTCGACATATTCGGCAAAAGATTTATGCGCTTGTCGTGGCGGCTTGCCGTTTTCCTGCATGAACTTTCGAGAATATCCATGAATAGCTTGGGCTTCTGGCGGTACGTCAACTTCGTGGTTCAGGAACACCCTGAATGGCTGCCCAATGGGCACGAGACCCCTCATACGCTGCGCCGCTATCTCAAGCGTATAGATCGGTGCCGCGATGCCAGTCGTTTCCGTATCTATAATGGTCCATTCCGAACCGCCCATCACACCCGCCCCAAAGGAATCGCTCTCATGGCCTGCTGCCGGTTGGTTGACGGTCTTTTTTTCGGCCTTCTTTTCGCCCTTCCCCGCATTCGTGCCGGGAAAGAAAGGCATAAACATCTTCATCGTCTCTTCAAACATGGCGACGTTCTTTTTACCCATTTCCTCGAACTGGCCCAAGGGGGTCAGGCCAACAAGCGAATTCTTCATGTAGTCGCGCATCTGTTCCTGATTTTGCGCAAACGCCTGCATGGAATTTTCCAGATAGTTGGGCACCACGGTTTCCAGACTGTCGCCATAGAAACTGATGAGGTGGCGCAGGAAACTGATCGGCAGCAGGTTTGGGCCCTTGCCTTCTTCTTCAACAATGATGTGGGTCAGAATCTGGCGGGTGATGTCTTCGCCGGACTTGGCGTCAAAGACGACAAAGTCCGTGCCCTCTTTAACCATCTTCGCGAGATAGTCGAGGGTGACATAACTGCTGGTCTGCGTATTATAGAGTCGCCGGTTGGCGTATTTCTTGATCGTGACCGGCGGCGTCTCGGCTTTTTTTTCTTCACTCATCTATTAAGTGCTCTTGTTTCCCAGGGAAGCAGGAATCTAACGCGGATAATGCTGCACCGCAATGAAATGTTCCCCACTCGCTCTCTCCCGGCTATACTCGGCGCGATCATCACTGGAAGATTATCGGAACCACAAAGGATTTTACATGTCAGTGCCCCCCGACCTGGACGCCCTGGCCAAACAGTACCTTGACCTTTGGCAACAACAGTTGGGCGGTGTCTCCCAGGACCAACAGACCGCCAAGATCATGGCCCAAACCATGGAATTGATGAATGCGGGCGCCGCGGCAATCGCTTCCATGGCAACCCAGAACCAAGGCAATCAAACCCAAGGCAATACCGATGCAGACGCCTCTCCCTCAACCGCAGCCGGTGGCGCTGCACCTGGCGCTTCAGACCTTGACCTGGCTGAGCTCGCTCAGCGCCTTGAACGGCTTGAAAAGCGGCTCGATTCCCTGGAGGCCGGGGCTAAAAAAAGCGGCCGAAAGCCTGCAAAAAAACCTCGAAAAGGTTGATCTCCGGGAATTATCCGCCGCCGTCGACGCCGAGGCCCGATCCCGGCTGATTGCTTTTTCCGAAGGCGTCAACCGCTACGGACGCCATCCCCGCGAACCGCGCCCGCCGGAGCCAGACGTGTTCTGGCGCGATGGCGCGACGCGGGTCCTGGATTACGGACCCCAACATACCAATAAGGGCGACAAAAACGCCATGCCGGTCCTGGTCGTGCCGTCGTTGATCAACCGCGGCTATATCCTCGACCTCACCGTACAACGCAGCCTGATGCGGTATCTGGCATCGGTTGGCTTAAGGCCCTTCCTGGTCGATTGGGGCATGCCCGGCGCGGAAGAAAAAAATTTCGACCTCACCAGCTATATCTGCTGGCGGTTGGAGCCGATTGCCGATGAGATTTTCGACGCCACCGGACAGGCGCCGGCGTTGTTGGGCTATTGCATGGGCGGGCTTCTGACCCTGGCCCTGGCGCACCGGCGTCCGGACCGGGTGGCGGCATTGGCGTTTTTGGCGACGCCCTGGGATTTTCACGCCGGACCCAAAGCCCCTATCCTGATGCTCGAAGCGATGGCGCCGGGCATCAACACCATGATCGATCAATTGGGGGCGTTGCCGGTGGACGTCCTGCAAGCCATGTTTTCCAGCCTCGATCCTTATTTGACGGCGAATAAATTCCGCCGATTTTCCACCCTCCAGGAAGACTCCGACAAGGCCCGGGAATTCATCGTCCTCGAAGACTGGCTCAACGACGGCGTTCCCCTGGTCGGAAAGGTCGCCCGGGAATGCCTGATGGGCTGGTACCTGGACAATGCCCCGGCCAAGGGCACTTGGAAGGTTGATGGCGAGGCGGTGTTGCCGGAAGCCATTAAGGCGCCGTCTCTGGTCATTATCCCTGAGGACGATCATATTGTGCCACCCGGTTCCGCCACCGCGTTGGCGGACGCCATCCCCGGGGCGACACGCAAATCGCTGGCCGCAGGCCACATCGGCATGGTCGCCGGCGGCCGCGCCAAGACCATACTCTATAAACCGTTAGGCCAATGGCTTTGTAAAACCTTGACGGAAGTCAATTAACCGAAGAAGGATACACTCTATCCTGAAACCCCGTTGAAGAAGGATGCTCTATCATGACCGAAGTCGTCATCGCCGCCGCCGCGCGCACGCCTGTGGGCGAATTTTTAGGCGGGCTCAGCTCACTCCCCGCCCACAGCCTGGGCGAAGCCGCCATCGTCGAAGCCTTAAAGCGCGCAGGCGTTGATCCGGGCGACGTCAGCGAGGTAATCATGGGCCAGATTTTGGCCGCCGGCGAAGGTCAGAACCCGGCCCGCCAAGCCGCCATCGGCGCCGGCATTCCCGTCGAGAAAACCGCCTATGGCATCAATCAGCTTTGCGGGTCGGGATTACGCTCGGTGGCGCTGGGGTTCCAGGCCATCAAGCTTGGCGACAGTTCCATCGTCGTCGCCGGCGGCCAGGAAAACATGAGCCTGGCGCCGCATTGCATGCATCTTCGGGGCGGCACCAAAATGGGCTCGACCGAAATGGTCGACACCATGATCAAGGACGGCCTTTGGGACGCCTTTAACGGCTATCACATGGGGACCACGGCGGAAAACGTCGCCGAGAAGTGGCAATTAACCCGCGACGAGCAGGACGCCTTCGCCGCCCATTCCCAGAACAAGGCCGAAGCCGCCCAGAAAGCCGGCAAGTTCGCCGACGAAATCGTCCCGGTCACCATCACCACCCGCAAGGGCGAGACCGTGATTGATACGGACGAATACCCGAAACACGGCACCACCGTTGAAAGCCTTGGTAAATTACGCGCCGCCTTCGCCAAGGACGGCACCGTCACCGCCGGCAACGCCTCGGGGATCAATGACGGCGCCGCGGCGGTTGTTTTGATGAGCGCAGACGATGCCAAACAACGCGGTATCCGGCCCCTCGCCCGGATCAAATCCTGGGCCACCGCCGGGGTCGACCCGGCAGTGATGGGCACCGGCCCGATTCCGGCCAGCCGCATGGCGCTGGAAAAGGCCGGCTGGACGACCGACGACCTGGACCTGATTGAAGCCAACGAAGCCTTCGCCGCACAGGCTTGTGCCGTCAACAAGGACCTCGGCTGGGACACCGAAAAAGTAAACGTCAATGGCGGCGCCATCGCCATCGGCCATCCCATCGGCGCGTCGGGCACCCGGATTTTGGTGACGTTGCTGTATGAGATGCAAAAACGAGAGGCAAAAAAGGGCCTGGCGACATTGTGCATCGGTGGCGGCATGGGCATCGCCATGTGCGTCGAGAGAGTCTAAACCACCGATACCTAAAAGGGAGGGAACCATGACACGGATCGCACTCGTCACCGGGGGCGCCCGGGGCATTGGCCGGGCAATTTCGCTGGCCCTGAAAGACACCGGCGCAACCGTAGCGGCCAATTACGGCGGCAATGACGCCGCCGCCAAGGCGTTTAAGACTGAGACCGGAATCCCTGTTTTTAAATTCGACGTCGGCGACTTCGACGCCTGTAAAGAAGGCATCGCCACCATCGAAGCCGAAATAGGGGCCATCGATATCCTCGTCAACAACGCCGGCATCACGCGGGACAAGCCGTTGCACAAGATGGACCCGGAACACTGGCAGGCGGTGATCGACACCAATCTTACCAGCGCCTTCAACCTGACCCGAGGCGTCATCGACGGCATGCGCGAACGCGGCTTCGGGCGCATCATTTCGATCAGTTCCATCAATGGTCAAAAAGGCCAGTTCGGCCAGGCCAATTATGCCGCCGCCAAGGCCGGCTTGATCGGCTTCACCAAGGCGGTGGCGCTGGAAACCGCGTCCAAGGGCATCACCGTCAACGCCATCGCGCCCGGCTATATCGCCACCGAAATGGTCAAGGCGGTGCCCGAAAAAATCATCAACACCAAAATCCTGCCGTTTATCCCGGTCGGACGGTTGGGCGAGCCGGAAGAAATCGGCCGTTGCGTGGTATTCCTGGCGTCGGACGACGCCGGCTTCATCACCGGCTCGACCCTGACCGCCAACGGCGGCCAGTATATGGCCTGAGCGGGGAATCGTTGGCCATGGCGTTAGGCCAGGAAACGCTGGATAACCGTTGAAATTTCTTCGCTCTGAAACGGTTTGGTCAGATAATAATCAAATCCCGATTGAAGACCGTGTTCCCTGTCACTGCCCGACGCCCGTGCGGTGAGGGCAACCTCGGGGATATTCTTGGTGGCCTCCGACGCCTTCAATCGTTTCAGCGCCTCAAACTCGTTCATGCCGGGAAGGTTGATGTCCAGAAAAATAAGGTCGGGTCGATGATTTTCGGCCATGTCCACGCCATCACCTCAGTAGGTCAAGAGTATCGGTCGCTTCTTGTGATTTCCCTGCCCCTTGACAGGCGGGCACAACGAACCTATATTTCTATTGTTCTGTTTTTGTTCTAGCGCCCCTTGGGTGCGTGGATATAGCGCCCCTTGGGTGCGTGGACTTAGCGCCACCCTGCTCTTTGACACGGTGAATAGGAAACAAAAATCACGCTCGTACCCCAAGGTGCGTTTTGGCGGGGGTTGGGTTCGCCTTAAACCGGGCGATCAGATGGCCCGCAAATAGCCGGTAAATGTCCACCCAATGCCTACCCGATGTCCACCCAATGTCCACCGGATGTCCACCCGATAACTACCGAATGTCCACCGAATGCACACCAATGCCCACCAATGCCTACTTTTCTAAAAAACCAGCGGCGAGGCGGACGGCATAGGACCTGATATTAGCCGTCCGTCGGCGCCGATTGAATCATCGACGGGCGGTCGGAAAATTCCTCGAACCACTTCGCCAGGCCGGGTCGCTCGCCGCGCCAGTTAAGATCGCCATGGCGGAAATCAAGCCAGCCGATTGAGCACGCAATCGCCACAGGACCGATGGTCAACGGGCCATCAAGCGCGTCGATGCCGTTTTCCAGTGCGTCCATGGCGCGGTAGATAACGGCCTCCTGTCTGCGCACATACTTGTCATACTGAAACTCTTCGGGACGAAGGCCTTCAAGACGCCGCGCCATCCCGGCATCACTCATGCCATCGCCCAGCGCCTGTAATTTAAGCGCTTGCCAACGCGCCTTTCCGGACGCCGGGAACAACTTGTCGCCGTCGTGCAGGGAGTCCAGGTATTCGCAAATCACCGGCGAATCGTAGAGAATCTGGCCGTCATCGGTAGTCAGCGCCGGAATTTTGCCCAGTGGGTTGTCTTCGCCAAGGTCCGTTTTGGCGTCATAGGGTTTGGTCGGGACTTTTTCAAGATTGCCATCAAGGCCGGTTTCGATGGCCGTGACGATCACCTTTCGGGCGTAGGGTGAGGCCGGCGAGTAACGCAGTTTCATGGGTGGTTCCTCAGTAATTCATCAATGAATAGGCATACTATCACCCAGGATCGCTGCCAACCACTGGCAATCTGTACTATGGTGACTTCATCATGTGGACCGACGTTGTTGATCTCCGGGATTTTTATTTATCCACCATGGGCCAGGTCGCCCGGCGGATGATTCGCCGTCGGCTGCGCGAACTGTGGCCCGACGTCAGCGGCCAAAATGTTCTCGGCATCGGGTATGCAACGCCATACCTGAATAGCTTTCGCGGCGAGGCGGAACGGGTGTTGGCGGCGATGCCGGCGGGCCAAGGGGTTCTGCATTGGCCCCCGGACGAGCCCGGTTTGACGACCTTGATTGACGAGCTCGAACTGCCCTTTCCCGATCTCAGCATGGACCGGGTTGTGTTGATCCACGCCCTGGAATGCGCCGAACAGGTGCGCCCCTTGATGCGCGAGGTCTGGCGGGTGCTTTCGGCCAGCGGCCGGCTGTTGGTGGTGGTGCCCAACCGGCGCGGCATCTGGGCCAGGCTTGAGCGCACGCCCTTTGGCCACGGGCTTCCCTACACGCCGGGCCAATTGTCCAGGGTCTTGCGGGACAACCTGTTTACGCCGATTGAATCCCATCCGGCGCTTTTCGTACCGCCGGTCCATTCCAGGATGGTGCTTTCTTCGGCGCCGGCCTGGGAACAAATCGGGCGGCGCACCGTTACCACCTTTTCCGGCGTCGTCATAACCGAAGCCGTGAAACAGATTTACGCCGCCCAGGCCACGCCATCGGCAAACCGGCGGCGGCGATACCTGGCCATGCCGGAACGCACGCCGCGGGTTTGACCCCTTAGCTTTTTTTCTTGCTGAGTAGAAACACCGCTTGCTCGCCGAACAAATTAGCGGAAAACAGCGTCGAGCTGACGTTCCGGATACGGCCATCGGAATCGAGAATCTTTTGCGATTCGATGACGATATTCAGCCTGCGGCACAGGGCCACGAAATCGTGGATCGTACAAAGATGAATGTTCGGCGTGTCAAACCACTCATGGGGCAGCGTTTTACTGACCGGCATCCTTCCCAATATCGCCAACGACAAGCGGCCCCGCCAATGGGCGAAATTCGGAAAGGAGACGATCGCATACTTGGAAATGCGAAGCATATTCTCAAGCACCACCTTGGGCTGGACCATCGCCTGCAAGGTTTGGCTCAATACCACGTAATCGAAGACATCATCCGGATAATCCTTGAGGTCGGTGTCGGCGTCGCCCTGAATAACCGATAGCCCGGCGCTGATCGATGTCTTGACGCCCTCGGTGCTGAGTTCGATGCCGCGACCATCGACATGGCGGAAATGCACCAGGTAATCCAATAACGTGCCGTCGCCACAGCCGACATCAAGCACCCTGGAATGAGGCTCGATCATGTCGGAGATCAATTGCAGATCAACGCGAATGGCCTTGCGATCGGGGACCATCATGGTTTTTTGGTCCCGGCAGCCCGGATTTCTTCGGCGCCGTCCAGAAACCCCTTCAGCACTCTTTCAAAATCAGGCTCGTCCAGCAAAAAGGCGTCGTGCCCCTTGTCCGATTCGATTTCCGCGAAACTGACGTTGGCGGCAACCGAATTCAAGGCGTGGACGATGCGGCGGTTTCCCTCGGTCGAATACAGCCAATCACCGGAAAACGAAATCACACAAAAACGAACCTTCGACCCCTTGAAGGCCTTGCCCAGCTCACCACCGTGTTTTGCCGCCAGGTCGAAATAATCCATCGCCCGGGTGATATAGAGGTACGAATTGGCGTCGAACCGGTCGACGAAGGTAATGCCCTGATGGCGCAGATAGCTTTCGACCTGGAAGTCGGCATCAAACCCATAGGCCAAGGTATCGCGGTCCTGCAGGCGACGGCCGAACTTACGATGCAGCGCCTGTTCCGACAGGTAGGTGATGTGGGCGGCCATGCGCGCCACGGCCAGCCCCTTAACCGGGTTCTTGCCCTGGTTCAGATAATCGCCGCCGCACCAATCGGGATCGGCCATGATGGCTTGGCGTCCGACCTCGTGAAAGGCGATGTTCTGGGCCGTATGCAGCGCCGCCGACGCGATCGGAATCGCCGTCCACAAACGGTCCGGATACATGGAGGCCCATTCCAGCACCTGCATGCCGCCCATGGAGCCGCCGATTACCGAAAAAAGTTTGTCGATGCCCAAATGGTCAATCACCAACGCCTGGCAGCGAACCATGTCGGCAATGGTGATCACCGGAAAATCGAGGCCCCACGGTTTTCCGGTTTCGGGATTAATTTCTTTTGGGCCGACGCTTCCCATGCAGCCGCCGATGATATTGACGCAGATCACGAAATAGCGTCCGGTGTCGATGGTCTTGCCCGGCCCCACCATATTACCCCACCAGCCCTCCTTGCCAGTGAGCGGATGAGGCTCGGCCAGGAATTGGTCGCCGGTCAAGGCGTGACAAACTAAAATGGCGTTGGATTTGTCCGCGTTCAATGCCCCATAGGCCTGATAAGAAACGGGGAAATCAGAAATTTCCATGCCACAATCCAGCGCCAGCGGTTTGTCGATGCCAAGGCGCAGGTGATAGCCGGGCAGGTCTAGAGACGCCGCGGCGGCGTCGGATGGGTCGTTGCGATGACTTTTTTCAATGGTCATAACTAATTTTACCTCATCCGGGCAACCATTGCGGCAAATTCCAAGGCCCTGAAAACGGCTTCATAGCTAGGAGTCAGGCCATGAAGTGTCAATGTTTTCTTTGATTTTAAGGTATCTTGCCATTATCACTAGGCCCGCATTCCCCGCTTCCGGCAATCAGGCGTAAACTCGTGAAGCGGGGAAGATTATTAATTCTGGAATTTGGCAGGCGCACGCCATGACAACCGATCAAGACAAGCTCCTGGCGTTGCGCCGGGAGATCGACGTTATCGACGATTCCATCCATGACCTGATCATGGCGCGAACCCGCGTGGTCGAAGAAGTCCGCAACGCCAAACTCGGCGACGCCATCAAGATCCGGCCCGCCCGGGAGGCCGAGATTCTCTATCGCCTGATGAGGCGTCATGCCGGCGCCTTTCCGAAACGGGAACTTGGACGCATTTGGCGCGAATTAATCGTCGCCACGCTGCGTTTCGAAGGACCATTTTCCGTTGCCGTATCGACGACCGGGGATGACGCCGGATACTGGGATATGGCACGTGGCCAATATGGATCGTTCACGCCGATGACCCGGCACGCCTCCAACCGTGGCATCGTCGAAGCGGTACGCGATCAAAAAGCGACGGTTGGAATTCTGCCCTTGCCGCGCCCCGACGATGTGCAGCCCTGGTGGCAGCTCATAGTTTCAGAGGCGCCGGACACGCCCCGTATCATCGCCCGTCTTCCGTTTATTCCCGTTGACGGCAAGCTGAATGTAGGCCCTGAAGCTCTGGTTATTTGTAACGTCGTTCAGGAAAAGACAGGCCGCGATCATTCGTTCTTAGGCATTGAGGCCGAAGAAGACATCGGCTTTGGGGCTATCGAAAAAGCGCTATCCCAGGCCGGCGTATCCACCGTCTTCAGTCAACTATGGCACGATCCCAACCGTCCCGCCGCCTGGATCTATCTGATTGAGGTTAGCGATTTCCTCGACAGCGAAGGCCCCGGCATGCAGCGTCTGAAGGATGGCCTGGGGCCGCGCATTAAACAGGTGATCCACTTGGGTGGGTATGCCATGCCCCTAAGTAAGGCCGATTTGGAGACAGATTCCCGAGCGGAGGATGGCGCATGAGCGATCCGACCCCTAAGCCTGGAATCATGGCCATTGACGCTTACGTGGGCGGGCTGTCCGAACTCGACGGGCGCGATCAGGTCATCAAGCTGTCCAGCAACGAAGGCGCCTTTGGGCCCAGCCCCAAGGCGCAGGATGCCTACCGCCAGGCTGCCGGAATCCTGCACCGCTACCCCGATGGCGGCGCAACCGCGCTACGCGAAGCCATCGGCGCGCGGTACGGCCTGGATGCGGCACAGATCGTCTGCGGCGCCGGTTCCGACGAATTGATCAGCCTGCTGTGTCAGGCCTACGCCGGACCGGGCGATGAGGTGCTGTACAGCGAACACGGGTTTTTAATGTACCCCATCGCCGCCCAGGCCGTCGGCGCGACACCGGTGTCGGCGCCTGAGGTTGAACTGACATCAAATGTGGATTCGTTGTTGCAACGGGTTAGTGACAACACGCGCCTTCTGTTCCTGGCCAATCCCAATAATCCAACGGGAACCTACCTTTCCGGCGACGAAATCGGGCGGCTGCGCCGGGGACTCAAAGAGGACGTGATTCTGGTGATTGACGCGGCGTACGCGGAATACGCCACCCGCGACGATTACAACCCCGGTATTGATCTTGTCGACGCCGGCGCCAATGTCGTGATGACGCGCACGTTTTCGAAAATTTTCGGACTCGGCGGCGCGCGGCTGGGCTGGGCCTATTGTCCCGCCGACATCGCCGGCGTTCTCAACCGCATTCGTGGTCCGTTCAACGTCAGTGCACCGGCGATGGCGGCGGGCCTGGCGGCACTGGCGGATGTGGCCTTCACCGATAAAGCGCGGGACCATAACGACCAATGGCTGGCCTGGACCCGCGAACAGCTTCTCAGCCTCGGACTGGAGGTGCCGCCCAGCGCCGGAAATTTCGTGTTGGCCCGGTTTCCCGGCCAAGCCGGTCGCAACGACAACGCCGCCGATGCCGCCGACGGATTCCTAAAGGACCGCGGCATCATCGTCCGCGCCATGAAGGCCTATGGGCTGGACGACTGCCTGCGCATTACCATCGGGCGGGAAGACGAAATGCACGCCGTTATCGACGCCTTGAAAGAGTTTATGGAGAAGCCTTCGCCATGAGCGGCCCCGACAACAATATCCTGTTCCCGCGCATCGCCCTGATCGGCGCCGGCCTGATCGGATCATCCCTGGCGCGTCTGTTTCGGCGTGACGGATTGACCGGTCATATTGCCGTTTCCGCCCGTTCCCAGGAAACCCTGGATAAAATCCAGGAGCTGGGTCTTGCCGACAGCGTCAGCCTTTTGCCTGCCGAAGCTGTCAAAGATGCGGATCTAGTCATTCTTTGCGTACCCGTCCGCGCCAATGCCGCCATTGCCGAGGCCATCGGCCCGGCGCTCAAACCCGGCGCCATCGTCACCGACGTCGGCAGTTGCAAACAATCGGTCATTGACGATGTCCGCCCGCACCTGCCCGAAGGCGTTCACCTTGTCCCCGGCCATCCCATTGCCGGCACCGAACATTCCGGGCCGGAGGCCGGGTTCGCCGAGCTGTTCGAAGGGCGCTGGGCAATCCTGACGCCGGAGGCCGATACCGATGAGGCCGCCACCGAGGCGGTGTCCGAGTTATGGCGGCGGGCCGGAAGCTCCGTCGAAATTATGGCGGCACGCCATCACGATCAGGTGCTGGCCATTACGTCGCACCTGCCGCAATTGGTCGCCTATACCATCGTCGATACCGCGACCGGGCTGGAGGATCACCTGAAAGGGGAGGTGATCAAGTTTTCCGCCGGCGGATTTAGGGATTTCACGCGGCTGGCGGCATCCGACCCGGTGATGTGGCGCGACATCTGCCTTTCCAACAAGGAGGCGATCCTCGATATCCTCGGTCGATTTACCGAAGACCTGACCGCTGTCCAACGCGCCATCCGGCGTGGCGAGGGGGATGTTCTGGAAGAAACCTTCGCCCGCACCCGGGCCATCCGCCGCGGCGTCATCGACGCCAAGCAGGACTAGGCACTCCCTACAGCTTTACCCTGACCTTGGCAGACGCCCGCGACCATTTTGTCTTCAGGTCCGCATCGAAGATCAACTTTTCCTCGGCCGGGATGCTGAACCAATCGCCCTTCGCGATTTCCCCTTCCAACTGCCCGGCGCCCCAACCGGCGTAACCGAACGCAACCAGGCTGCCGCGCGGGCCACGTCCTTCGGCAATCGCCTGAAGCACGCT
The DNA here is from genome assembly GCA_027624235.1 of Pseudomonadota bacterium. Lineage (GTDB taxonomy): Bacteria > Pseudomonadota > Alphaproteobacteria > Rhodospirillales > Casp-alpha2 > Casp-alpha2. The sequence goes on from JAQBYB010000020.1 coordinate 12,487, forward strand.
TTTTTCCGTAGTCATGGCCATTTGGTCGTTCACCACCTGGGTGTCGGGCCCCTTGTAATCGGCGGTATGAAGAACAAACCCCACCGCCGGCGACACCGGGCCACCATAGTGTAGGCGGATATCCCCTTCGACCGCACTGGCATCAATATCGAAGCCCTTTATAAACTCCTTCATCGGACCGGCGCCAAAGGCTCTGTTGATGATCAGGCCGAACGCGCCCGAAGGATTATGGCTAACCATGTAGATCACTGTCTTGGCGAACCGGGGATCGCCCATTTGAGGGGCCGCCACCAAAAGCCGGCCGACAAGAAACGGCTCCTTTTCCTGGCCAAAACCGGGAACCGCCACCAAGGTGAATATCACCAACAAGCCCGCCGCCAGACTGGGGCGCCAGTACGTCATTTGGCGGAAGGCCAGCGGACCACCGCCACCTTGGCCACCGCCAGCGGGCCGACGAAAAACGTGCCGTCCTGAATACTGAGGGGAACCTTGAGATCGTCCCCATTCCCGGAGCCTTGCGATTTTGTTAAAGCGCCAAGCGCGGATTTGCTCAGCGCCGCCGCCCGCGGCTTGATTATGCCGGCGCCCTCAAGCCGGTTGACGGCTTCCAAGACGCCCCGAACCCGAAGCGAAAACGCGCCGATCGGCTGCAAGCTAGCGTCTAGGGCGCCGGTACCGTCACCCTCCAGCCCGAGCGGCCCGTGCTGGATGACCAATTGACTGACCTCCAGCGTGCCGCCGCCGTCCCGCCATCCGGCCATGGTCTCGGCGTCATATTTCAGCGGCAGACCGCCCTTCACCTGCGCCTTGATTGCAACCCGCGCCGTCTTCAGTCCCAAACCCGGCACCGGAGCGACGGGATAAGTGATCGCGTTCGCCTCGATGCTAAGGTGCCCCGATTGATCGGCAACAAGTTGGACGCGGACCAGACTGGCGATGCGTCCTGTTTTCGCATCGTTGACCATCAGGTTACGCGCCGACACGACGGCGTGGGCGGGGCGGCCTTTTTGAAACCGCATCGACACGGTCAAGGTTCCGGCGTCAACGGCAAGGTCCAGCGGCTTTGCCCCCCCCGTGACCGTCAGCCGGTGGCGGCCGGGGGCCGAACCCTGGGCGCGGTCCGGCGCCCACGGCCGCGCCTGCAACAACATCAACGGGCCGCGCCAGGTCCAGGTTCGGGCGCCATCTGAACCCTTGGCAGGCCCCGAGATGGCCGGGTCGGACAGCAGCGCCTCAAGCTTCAACGGGAACCCGACGACGCGCAACGACGAGAAACCGACCTCAACACCGTCGGCGCGGCGTTGGTCGACCCATTGCTCGATGCCGGCGCGGTATTGTCCGGCCAGATAATTCCAGAAAAAGCCATAGACGACGGCGACCGCGCCGATGGCGGCGACCGTCATCAGGCCGCGTTTTTGTTGGCCGGTAATCTGGATCTTCATGGTCATCTTTATAGGCGGTCCGGCGCCGGGATTGAAGACGGGATATTGGCCGGGTCCTGGTTTTGTGGTTTAGTTTTCAACAGCTCGGTTCTTTCTATCACTAACGAGGCGTTCCCTTGGATATTCCCAAAGGCGATATCTGGATATTCGGCTACGGGTCGTTGATGTGGCAGCCGGATTTCCCGCACACGGATAGTCAGCCGGCGCTGCTCAGAGGCTACCACCGTTCGCTTTGTCTCTATTCCCACCAACACCGGGGCACCCCGGACGTTCCGGGTCTGGTGTTCGGGTTGGACCGAGGCGGATCGTGCCGGGGCCTGGCCCTGAAGGTGGCGCGAAATAACACCGAGAGCGTGCTCACCTACCTGCACGAACGCGAAATGCTGAACCGCATCTACCTGCCGAAATGGCTGCCGGTCCAACTGCCGTCCGGGACTGTCCCCGCCTATGCCTTCATCGCCGACCGCCGCCACAAACAATACTCCGGCCGGCTGGATGACGCGGACGCCGTCAAATTAATCCTGCAGGGCTACGGTAAACGCGGACACTGCCTGGAGTATCTGCAAAACACGCTCCGCCACCTGGACGAACTGGGCATTACCGACGCGCCGCTACACCGGCTTGTCAGGCTGGCCGAGAAAGCATCGGCTTAACCGCACTTCGAATAGCTGCACGACTTGCAGTTGTCGCAGCCTTCTTCGCGGACCAGGCTGGCCTGGCCGCATTTCGGGCACTGGCGAAAGGGTATGGCGTTGGTGGCTTTGCCATCAGCAAAGATGCCAGCCGGACCACCGCCGGTTCCGCCGGTTCCGCCGCCTCCGCCGCCTCCGCCACCACCAAGCGCCGCGACTTTAAGCTGCTTGGCCTCGTCGAAAGCGGCTATCTCACCCGGCCCCTTCAGGAACCCGGTCGCCGTCATGTGTTGTTCGATGACGCCGCCGATGGCCGCCAACAGCGACGGCACGTAGCGCCCGCCCATCCATTGTCCGCCACGCGGGTCGAACACGGCCTTCAATTCCTCGATCACGAACGAGACATCGCCGCCGCGCCGGAACACCGCCGAGATCATCCGCGTCAGCGCCACCGTCCAGGCATAGTGTTCGGTGTTCTTGGAGTTGATGAAAATCTCAAACGGGCGTATCCGGCCCTGATCGTCGAGGATGTCGTTCATGGTGATGTAGATGGCGTGGTCGCTTTCCGGCCAACGCAGTTTATAGGTTTTGCCCTCCAGGTCGCCGGGCCGGTCCAACGGTTCGAACAAGTGCGTCACCGGGCCGGAATCGCCGAGGTCCTTCGGCGTCCGCGAAATCACCGGGCTTTCCAGCGGCAGTTCGGGCTCGGATTGCCGGCTATCGCCCTTGACCTCCAACACCGCCCCGGTGATGTCGTTGGGCCGGTAGGTGGTGCAGCCCTTGCAGCCGAGATCGAAGGCCTGGCTGTAAATATCCTTGAAGGAGTCAAACGGAATGGCTTCCGGGCAATTGATGGTTTTTGAAATCGAGCTGTCGATATATTTTTGCACCGCCGCCTGCATCACCAGATGATCGTTGGGCGACAATCCTTGCGCATCGACGAAGGCATCGGTGAGGGTGGCGTCATCGCCGAACATGGACCGGTACAGACGGTAGGCGTAATCGGTGACGTTTTCTTCGCGCCGGCTGCCGTCGGGCATCATCACGTGGCGGGAATATTTAAAGCTGAACACCGGCTCCAGCCCCGATGAGACGTTATCGGCGAGCAGCGAGATCGTCCCCGTCGGCGCGATCGAGGTCAGCAGAGCATTGCGGATGCCATGTTCGGCGATGGCGCCCTGCACATCCAGATCAAGCCCGGCAATGGTTTCCCCGGCCAAAAACTGTTCCTTGTCGAACAACGGAAAGGCGCCTTTTTCACGGGCCAGTTCCACCGACGCCATATAGGCGGCGCGCTGAATAGTGCGCATCCAGTTTTCCGTCAACGCCACCGCCTTCGACCCGCCATAACGCGCCCCGGTCATGATCAGGGCGTCGGCCAACCCGGTAACGCCGAGGCCGATGCGGCGTTTGGCCTTGGCCTCGTTGAGTTGTTCCGGCAACGGAAATTTCGAAACGTCGATGGCGTTGTCCATCATCCGCACCGCGGTAGCGACCAGCGTTTCCAGCTTCGCCACATCAAGACGGGCGTCGTCGGCGAACGGCTTTTCGACCAGCTTGGCCAGATTGACCGACCCCAACAGACACGCGCCATAGGGCGGCAACGGCTGCTCGCCGCAGTTGTGAACGTAAAGACCGTTGGCGTCAAAGGCGTTGATGCCCGGAATTTGGGTGTCGTACACCGGCTCGACCCCGTCCGCACTAAGGGTTTCCACACGCGCAACAAAGCGTTCGCGATTGGGCGCACGCTTGTAGGCCGCGCACAGGTTTGATAACCGCGCCGACTTGTCCGTATCCGTAAAGCCAATTGAATCTTTGAAGCGGATCACATTTTCACCGGACACGATGAGTTCGTGATTGGCGGCGCACGGATATTCTTTCATGCCGCCCCGCCCGTCGGGCATCAGGCGCATTTGCGCCGGGCGGCGGTCGCGATAGAGGCTGGAGACAATACCAAGCCTGAGCAGAATACGTTGAGCGGCCTCCAACAATGCGGCGTCGGACTGGGCAAGCCGAATGCTGATGCCCTTCGCCTGCGTGCCCTGGACGCTGCCGTCGGCATCGAACAGCCCCGAAAGCAGGCCCCGGCAGAATTGGGCGGAGGCACTTTCCATGGCTGGCGTGATCGTCTTGGCCCCGGGCCGCGCGCCCAGTTCCGTCACCAGGTGCCTGAGGGCGGCTAGGGACATCCGATATTCACCCCGTCCGGGGACTTCCATCCAGCCCCGGAAATCGGAACGGTGTGGCAACGTCTTGGCCGCCGAGACAGCCCTGTCCATGACGGCGTTGACGCCGGGACGCTCATACCCCCCGTTGACGGCGATAGCCCCCGGCCAAACGCTAAGGACGGCTTTGTCCGCTTTCAGCGTCCCGTCGCCGATCAGGAGGCCGATGAGATAGCCCTCGTCCTGGTCGTAAAGGCCCGGCCAGTCGGTCCCGGCGCGATGGTCATGAAGGATAATTTCATCGCCGGGACGCAGGGTTTCCGCCGCCACCCATTCGGTTTCCATGCGCCAACGCGTTTTTGCCGATACCCGCCGGACCCGGTGGTCCGGGGTTAGCCGTAAGGCGTACCCTTCGCGCGTCCGCAGACGCAATACCGGCTTCAGTCCGGTTTCGAAAAAACCGCTATCACCAGACGCCTGCGCCTGGCCGTTCACCAAGGCGGTAAAGGACCGGCCCAGCAGGTCGCTGACTTGACGTGGCCCTTCGCTGGTGTGCACCCAAGTGTCCGCCGTGACGCAAGGATTGGTGGCGTGGATGGTTTCGCAATAGTGCAGGTTGTTCTTGGCGTTGATGCGATCGATGAAAATCACGCCCGGTTCCGCATAGGCATAGGTGGCGCGCATGATGGCGTCCCACAATTCCCTGGCCGGCAGGCTCCGGTACGCAACGCCGTCGAATTTCAGCTCCCACGCGGCGTCTTCCTGGACCGCCTGCATGAAGGCGTCGGTAATCAGCACCGACAGATTGAACATGCGCAGCCGTCCCGGTTCACGCTTGGCCTCGATAAAGGCCTCGATATCGGGGTGGTCGCAGCGCAACACCCCCATCATCGCGCCACGCCGGGAGCCGGCGCTCATGATCGTGCGGCACATGGCGTCCCAGACATCCATGAAGCTCAACGGCCCGGACGCATCGGCGCCGACGCGGTGCACCGGCGCCCCCTTGGGACGCAGCGACGAGAAATCATAACCGATGCCGCCGCCTTGCTGCATGGTCAGGGCGGCTTCCTTCAGGTGTTCGAAAATACCGCTCATGTCATCGGGGATATCGCCCATGACGAAACAGTTGAACAGCGTCACCCGGCGTTCCGACCCGGCGCCGGCGAGAATGCGCCCGGCCGGCAGAAACTTGAAATCATCCATGGCCTCGGCGAAGCGGTCCCGCCACAGCGCCTTATCGTTCTCGGGTTCGGCCAGGGCGGTGGCGACACGGCGGAAGCTGTCGGCCATGGTTTTATCGACGGGATGGCCGTCGGCGCCCTTGAGTCGGTATTTCATGTCCCAGATTTGGCGGGAGATGTGGGCGGGCTCGGACATTGTTCATTCCATCAATACTGTTTAAAGGCGGGCGTTAGGAAGGCCCGATTTTGCCCCGGAAACGGCCCCGGACAAAGTAAAAGTTCTTGTTGCGTTGCCATCGACTTATCCCGAAAAGGTCACCTTTTCAGAACCTTGTAAGCCGTAGGATGCAGGCACTTATGCCCGCTATCCACAGCTAGGGCCTGGGACTTTTCCACAAAGCTATCCACAAGCCGGCGGAAGAATGGTCGCTTCCGGTATTATGGCAAATATTCAAAAAATTGTAAGCAAACGTCTACATCCGTCTACAAATGTCGCCATTTTTCCGGCATTTTGCCGATCCGCCCCGCGCCGCAAAGCCGTCTAATCACACGGCTCGGAGGCTTCGGAACAAACAATGAACGTAAGCCCAATCAGGGCTTTTGTCAAGAAGGGGGATTGCCGAGGAGGCGGGGTCTTCTTACCGCCGCATTAGGGGGCCTTGGGAGGTTCCGCCCCGGAGGATCGCTTTTGATGCCATTGTCCGCTAACAGCCATTCACCTTTTGAGCCACCAGGCTATCAGTTTTCCGGTAGTGGGATGAAACTCGAGCAACACATTTTTTGACCAGCCAACGAGCAACCCGCAGTTATCTTTTTCGCAGTGGAGGCCATTTCGAAGAGTGTAAGCTTGTTCTTTAACGCGGAATGAAGTCGTCGCAATTCTTATCTCCGACGTTTCGTATTCATAATGGACATTGTTGCCGCCCAGTGGGTACACCACATACTTTCCCCCGACGATCTGCTTGGCGGCGACAATCACGGCCTTGGCGATTAATTTGATCTTGTCTGCCGGGAACTGATTGATCCGCACGACCGAACGAAAATCCTTATTCGACAACCTTTTGGGTTTGCAGGGCTGAGTCGTGGGGGCATCTAGAAACCTCTGGAGGCAATCGCCGAAGGCATAATCAAAGATCGGCAGCCATCCCGCCGAATGACCGGTGAACCCCTTCGGCTTATCGAAGATCAGGTTCGGCACTTTCCTTTGATTGAACTGGTTTCTGGCAAACTTTCCACGCTTGCCGAGCTCGAACTCATCGCTGGCGAACACCATCAGGACCGTCGGCGTTGTAATGTTTCTAATCAGCTTCCTGAACTCTTTCAGGTTCCTTTTGAAATTAGGGTTTTTCTCACCATTAATTGTTACGGGAGGACCATACCCGTTGGGGGCATGCAGGATGAGCGAATCAACAGGATGGTCCTTTTCCTGTGCCACGATCATTGCGATCCAGCCGCCCCAACCGTGACCGGCAAGGATGACCCGGCGGTATCCTTGTTGTTTTAATTCCCCTGCCCGGCGCTTGACGAACATTGCCGCCGCCGTCGCCGCCTTGCGCTGTTTCCAATCCGTCGGCCCGCGCGGCGGCGTCGCCTCCAGCACATCCCAGCCGTTTTCGGAGAGGGTTTTCAGGAAATAAGGCGCCCACCGGGTGTCGCTGAGCGCCTTGGCCGGGGGACCCCAGCCGCGCATGAAATAAATAATGCCTTCCGCGGCCTTCGGCCCGTTCGTCTTCACCAGCCAAGGGGTGAATTCAGTAAGCCGAAGTTCCTTGTCAGGTTCGGATTGGGCGAAAGTATCTTGCGAAAAGGATACGGCGAAGACAATCGCCAGGATCGACAAAAACAGCCATCGCCGACACGGGTGTCCGCTGCCTGGAACCATGTTGCCCCCCCAATCCGTTTAACGACCCGGCCCAAACTATAATTGCCGATGACAGGGTTGACCAGCCTTCGCTTGATCCCTGATCCAGTCTCAGCTACGGTTTTGGCCGTCATCCAACAACACGGATTGGGATCTGGCCGTGCGGAAATTTATAGCGATACTTGCGGTTGGCGTAGTGTTGTCCTTTGCCGGGGGCGGCGCCCCCGCCGGGGCATCAAACAGAGACAGCCCTCCGGACTTTAATATCGATGATTATACGTTCGACTATGATGATGTTTCGACGGCGGGTTTCGATGTTACCGTAAACAACATTCTTGATTTGCTGATGAATCTGTTGCCGCTTGATCCGGTGACGGGAACGGTGGCGGCCCCTTTATTGGATGCGGAAAACGCCGGAAACATTAAAAGTGCCATTGATGCGGCGGAGCGGTCGGGGCAAACCGGCAGCACCAACGTCAATGAACATTTTGACTATGTCGAAGGCTGGAATGATTAAGACCCCCGCCCTATCCAAGCTTCCCCAGCAGATCGCCTAAAGCACCCGCCGTCGGCGGCGACGGCAATGTTCGTTGCCCCTAACGAGCTCAGAGTCTTCCTAATGGTCGCCCTGGTCACGGCCTCGTCCTCGATGATGAAAAACGAACGTTGGGCGATGTCGGCAGGAGCAGTGTTGACGATCCGTTGAGGTTAACACGTTCCCACCGGGACCGGAACGCTCAGGCGGCGTCGATCATGCGGGCGATGATCGGGGTCAGCGTCAATTGCATGGCCAGGCTCAGCTTGCCGCCGGGGACGACGATGGTATTGCGCCGCGACATCCACGAGCCTTCGATGTTTTTGAGCAGCCACGGGAAATCGACATCGAAGTCTTCGGGCTTGCGAAAGCGCACGACGACGACACTTTCATCGATGCTCGGCACGTCACGGGCAATGATGGGATTCGAGGTGTCGACCACCGGGACGCGCTGAAAATTGATGTCGGAGTGCCCGAACTGGGGCACGATATACCGCACGTAATCGGGCAGGCGGCGTAAGATGGTGTCGATCACCGCTTCCTCGGAATAGCCGCGCAAGCCAGTGTCGCGGTTGATTTTTTGAATCCATTCCAGATTAATCACCGGCACGACGCCGATCTTGAGATCCACATGCGGCGCCAAATTGACCCCGTCCGCCGAAATCCAGCCATGCAGACCTTCGTAGACCAGCATATCGGTGCCGCCGGGGATGTCCTCCCAGGGGCTGAATTCCCCCGGCTTGAGGCCTAAGTCCTTAAACGATTCCGCCTCCTGCTGATTATGCAAATAAAACCGGCGTTGGCCGCCACCGGTTTCGCCATAGCTCCGATATAGCTTTTCCTGTTCGTCAAACTGGTTGGCGTCGGGGGAAAAGTGGGAAAAATGCGGGTTGTCGTTATCGACCGCTTCGCCGATGGCTTCTTTCATCCGGGCGCGGTCATAACGATGAAAGCCGTCGCCCTGCACATAGGCAGCCAGCAGTTTCTGGCGGGTGCACAGGATTTCGAAGGTCTCGCGCACGGTCTGGCGGTTGGCGCCGGACGACCCGGTGACGGCGATAATGGGATGTTTTTGAGACACCTGGACCCAGGCCTCAGGCGGCCACGGGTTTAATCAGCTTGCGCCGTTCTTTAAGCATACCCTGGAGGATCGGAGCCAAGATCAATTCCATGGCCAGCCCCATCTTGCCGCCGGGAACGACGATGGAATTGCGCCGCGACATCCACGAGCCGTTCAGCATCTGCAACAGATAGGGGAAGTCGACATTGAATTTGGCCGGGTCTTTGAAGCGAATAACCACCAGGCTTTCGTCGGGCGTCGGGATATCGCGGGCGATGATCGGGTCGGAGGTGTCGACCACCGGCACCCGTTGGAAATTGATATCGGTGTGCTGGAATTGCGGAATGATGTAGTGGACATAGTCATGCATGCGCCGAAGGATGGTATCGATCACTGCTTCTTCGGAATAGCCCCGGATGTTGGTGTCGCGGTGGATTTTTTGAATCCATTCCAGGTTGACCACCGGCACCACACCGATCTTGAGGTCCACATAGCGGGCCATGTCGATGCCCTCGCCGACCACGCAACCGTGCAGACCCTCATAGAACATCAGGTCCGTATCCGGTTCCAGGTCCTGCCACGGCGTAAATTGGCCTGGTTCAAGTCCCTGGTCCGCAAAAGGCTCGCATTCCTCTTGGTTGTGCAGGTAAAGCCGCCATTGCCCGGTGCCATCCTCGCCATAGCGGCGATAGGCATCCTCCAACTCATCGAACAGATTGGCTTCCTCGCCGAAATGCGAAAAGTGGGAGCCTTTGACACCTTTGGACCGCTCCATCGCCGCTTTCATATCGACGCGGTTGTAGCGGTGATAGCTATCGCCTTCGATCACCGCCGCCTTGATACCTTCGCGGAGAAACACGTGCTCGAACGCCACCTTGACGGTACTGGTGCCGGCGCCGGATGATCCGGTAACCGCGATGATCGGGTGTTTTTTCGACATGACCCCCCTCAAAGTTGGCGTTGTCCGATTTAGGCCGCGACGTTGAGTTTCCGGCGCCAATTCGGGAACAGCGCATCGGCATCGCCGGTGAAGCTTTCAAAGGCCCGCGCCAGCTCTTTATGATCCTTGGCAAAGGTGATCGGGTCGCTGCCGTCTTTCCAGCATTGTTCGGCCTGGCGCATGGAAATCGCACCGGCGGCGGCGCCATCGATGTGGCCGTAGCTTCCGCCGCCCGCCGTCATGATCAGATTCGAATGACCCAGGTTTTCGAAAAATCCGGGGATACGAAGCGCGTTCATGCCGCCGGAAATAATCGGCGTCGTCGGCTTCATGCCGAGCCATTCCTGGTGATAGTACGGGCCGTCGACGCTGTCTTGTTCGATTATGGCGGCGATGATTTTATCGTCTTTTTCGCCTTCCATTTTGCCGTAGCTCATGGTGCCGACGTGGATGCCGGAGGCCCCTTGCAGGCGCGACATCTTGGACAGCACGAAGGCGGTATAGCCGCGCTTGGCCTGCGGCGACGTCACCGCGCCGTGACCGGCCCGGTGGTAATGCAGGAAGGTATCCGGGAATTGCCGGCGCGCCGTGGTAACGGCTTGCGGGCCGGTGACGTAACCGTCAACCAGAAAGGCAACGTGGTCGGCGTTTTCGCCGAAGGTTTTTAAGACGAATTCGCCGCGCGCAATCATCTCATGATAATCGTCGGCGGTGATGTTGGCGGAAAACAGCTTGGCTTCGCCGGTTTCATCCTGGGCGCGCTTCATGGCGTCGGCGACCAGTTTGATAGTTTCCTTCATCGGTGCGAACGGCTGATTGCCCTGGGGCTCGTCATTTTTGATGAAATCGCCGCCGAGCCAGAATTCATGGCAGGCGTCGGCGAAGGGTTTCGGCCGCAGGCCCAGCTTCGGCTTGACGATGGTGCCGACGATGAAGCCGCCGTCCTTTTCTGGACGTCCCAGCACACGCCATAGGTCGGAGATGGTCGTCGACGGGCCGTCGAAAAGTTTAAGGTATTCGGGCGGCACGTAAAAATCATGCATCTTGGCGTATTCGACATCGCCCATGCCCTGGTTGTTGCCGATGGTCAGGGTCAGGAACGAGGCGATCATCGCCTTGCCGTCGGTGATGTTGCGGTCGAACAGATCGACCGGGTAGGCGATTTTCATCAACTCCTTGGCTTCGTCGATTTCATAGACCATGGCGTCGACGCCGCGGGTGAAATCATCGGTGGTCGAAACCTCGACGTTGGTGCCCGTCGATGACTCGGCGGCGAAATGCGCCGACGTCTCAAGATACCCACCAAAGCCCGCCTTCGGCTTCATGATGTACGCACAAAGGACGTGCTTCCCTTCGTTGATAAGATCCTGTTCTTTTAAGCTGAGATCCGCGTAACGGTTTGACTGGTCCATTTTATTGCCTCTTGTCCCTCTTTTTAGAGTCCGGGTAGGCCCGAACCCATCACAGTTGAATTCCTAAGCGGGGTTGGATCGGATTGTCCGGGAAAATTTCCGCTTGTACCCCAGTATTCTAGACCAACGGTGAACCAGATATAACTGGCTAAGGAGATAGGGTATTGAGGTAAACTTTCGGGGGGTCTGAGTGGGTAGGTTTAGACTAACCCTATGGGTAGGTCTATAGGCCGGGGAAACGCCCCTTTGCTTCCGCCATCAGCGCATTAGAGGCGCTCTCGATGCGGCGTTCCAGGTCTTCCATAAACTGACGCCGCTTCAGCCCCTTGGCCATGACGGGCAGAACTTCGATGGTGATGACGCCGGGTTTTTTGACGAAACTACCCCGCCCCCAAAACAGGCCGGAATTCAACGCCACCGGAACAATCGGCACATCGGTGTGGCCGTCAATGGCGGCGATGCCGGGGAAATAGTCGAGCTTTGTCCCCGGCGCGGTGCGGGTGCCTTCCGGGAAAATCACCACCTGGCGGCCTTTGCCGAGGCGATCCTGGGTGTCGCGCAGCAGGCCTTTCAGCGCCGCACCGCCGCCGGCGCGGTCAACGGAAATGGCGCCGCAACTGAGCGCGCACCAGCCCCAAAACGGCACCCGGGTGAGTTCTTTTTTTAAGACGTAATTGGGATCATCGGCCAGGATATAAAAAGCGAAGGTGTCCCAGGCCGATTGATGTTTGGAAACAATCACGCAGGGGCCTTGCGGCAGGTTATCGAGGCCACGGAATTCGACGCCCAGGCCAACGATCACCTTGAGCAGGACCCTGCCGCCTTTGGTCCAGCCCCGGACGACGCCCTGCGACCAGCGCCTCGGAAAAGGCATCACCGCCATCAGCATCACCACCAGGCCTAAGTGATAGACCGCGAAGACGGCATTGAATATCAGCGAGCGTAGGACAAGCATTAGTTCAGTCAGCCCGTTCCGGTTCGAAATTTCCGCCACCCCGATTTTTTGATCATCCGCCCCACCCAAAGGCGCGTCCAGGCAAGAAGGTATTTGTTGTATTCGCTGATCACCAGACTGGCGGTGCCCGGCCAGGCCCACCAACGCTTGTGTTTGACGTTTTTGGGAAACACCGGGTGCGGGATCAAGGTGACGGTCGGCATGACGTTTCTAAATTCAAGCATACTTCTCGGCATGTGGTAGGCGGCGGTGACCAGGCGCAGGGAAGAGTATTTCTGCCTGACCATCCAATCCATGGTCTCCGCCGCGTTGCCGGTGGTGTTGGTGGCGATGCCGATGTTGATCATGGTTTCCAGGTCTTCGGGTTTGCGTTTGGCGATGCCGAGCAACTTTCGCACATCGACGCCCTGATAGACGCCGGAGACGAATAATTTTTCCGCCAAGCCCCGGGACAACAGGTCCAGGCCCTCGCCCAGGCGGCGGCTGCCGCCGGTTAACACGACAATGCCGTCGGTGCGGCTGGTGGCGTCGGCGACGGCGGCGGGAATGGCGGCGGCGAATCTAACCAGCCCATAGCTCCAGACAACACCGCCCATCACCCCCACCAATAAAAGCTTGAGAAAAAATCCTCGACCCCAGCGGCGGTGGTTCCTGCGCACTACAACATCCTGGACAGGGTTTTCATCACCGTGATCCGCGCCGTCAGCATGGCGATCAAGGCGACAATAATGGGCAGTGCCGCCAACGCCGACCAATGGGCCACGCCCAAAGTGATGTCGGGAAGCATGCCGGATTCCATTTTCGCCGCCATGACGCCAATGCCGAGCAGTGACGGCACCGCCAACAACAGGCCGATAATGCCGCCCTTGAGGCCGAGCCCAAGCGCGCGACCGGCGAACTGGGCGGCGACATAGGAATCCTGAGCGCCGATGAAATGCAGAACCTCAATGGCGTTGCGGTGCAGCGCCAAGCCCGTGCGCGTCGTAAAAATCACCGTGCCGATGGTGGCGAGTGCAATGAACACCAACACCAAGGTGGCCAGACCCTCGACCGTCCTGATCAGGCGGACCAGACGACTGAGCCAGATGCTGTGGTCATCAATGCTGACACCGGAAACCCGTGCCTCCATCCGCTGCGACAGGGCATTGACGTCGAGCTTGGCCTTGGGCTTTAGCTCCACATCCACCATCTGTGGCAACGGCAGGTCCTTGGCCCCGGCGCTGGTGCCCAGCCAGGGCTCCAACAACGTCAACAGTTTGTCTTTAGAGAGCGTCTCGAAGTGATTGACCTCAGGGGTTTCGGTCAGGATTTTAAGAACGGTCTGAAGCCTGGCATCATCATCAACGGCATTCTCCGCCGGAATGATCTGGACCGTCAGGGTGCCGCTGACGCCCCGGTCCCACCGGGCAGCGACCGTATTCAGCACCAGCACGCCGGCCATCGCCATCACCGCCAAAAAGACCATGAACGCAATCAACCAAGGCAAAAACCGGCTGAGCGTATCCTTGTCGAGCGGCAGGTCGGATCGGCGGGTGAACATTTAGAGATAGCCCTCCATATCCGATAGCCCCGGCCTCGGCGGCGGCGTTGCCGGATGCGGCCCGGTACCGACCATTTCCAGCCATCCTTCGTCGAGATGCATTTTCGGGTATCCCATTTTTTCAACCATCAGGTTGTTATGGGTGGCGATAATGACGGTGGTGCCGAGCTTGTTGAGTTCCTCGAACAGATGCATCAAGCGCATGCCCATGGGGTCATCGACATTGCCGGTCGGCTCATCGGCGAGAAGAATTTTTGGTCGGGCGATGACGGCGCGCGCAATCGACACCCGCTGTTGTTGACCACCTGACAGGGTCGGCGGGCGGGCATCCAGGTGGTCCTTGAGGCCAACCCAGCTCAACAACTCGACCACGTGCTTTTGGATTTCGCTTTTTTTCGCGCCGGCAATCCGAAGCGGCAACGCCACGTTATCGAAGGCGGACAGGTGATTGAGCAACCGGAATTCCTGGAAAACAACGCCGACGCGCCGGCGTATCGGCGGCAGATCCCGCCTCGACGTGGTCGCGATATCGCGTCCAAACAAGGATATCAGGCCCCGGGTCGGCTTCAGCGCCAGATAGATCAGCTTCAACAGCGACGATTTGCCGGCGCCGCTGGGACCGACCAGAAAATGGAAAGATCCCGGCGCAAGCGAGAACGTGACGTCCTGCAACACCTCCGGGCCAAGCCCGTAGCGTAGCCCGACATTTTCAAATTTAACGATGGCGTCGTTTTCGTTGGTGGTCACCTTGGAACTCGCCCTTCCGCTTACCGTAAAGCGCCCAAGCACCGCGTTGTTGCGTTGAATGCGGCAAATGCCTATAAACGACAACCGCTTACAGCATGCTGACACTATGATTATAACCTGTCAAAACTGTCAAACGAACTACGATATTGAAGCCGCCCTGCTTGCGGGCGGCAAAACTGTGTCTTGTCATAATTGCGGTAACACCTGGCATCAAAACCCCGTTCGCATACCACCGCCGATGGCCTATGCCCAACCGGCCTATGCCCAACCGGCCTATGCTCAACCGGCGTATGCCCAACCGGCGTATGCCCAACCGGCCTACCCCGAACAGGCTCCCTTTACCCCGCCGCCACCGGTGCCAGAACCCGCGCCTGCCCCTGAACCGGAACCCTTCCTGGCCCCCGAACCGTACCCGGATATCGAAGCGGATGCGGCGGCAAGGGCGGAAGCGGCGTTGATGGCCGAGGAAGAAGAGGCCGCCGCGGATACCGGCGACATTGCAGGAGAGGCCGCCATTGAAGATAGCCTGTCGACGGAACAATTGGACGAAATGTTCGGTGAGGATTCCGAAGGTGGCGCCTTCGATTCCATGACCAACCCGACCGTAGACACGGACGACGATGCCGGCCCGCCCCCCGAGGGCGAGCCCGTTTTGGATGACATTCCCGACCCGGACCCCATTCCCGGCGTATTCTCCGCCGCCGACGATGACGATGATATGGACAAGGCCGTCAAAAAGGGCGGCAAAGGAAAGATCATCGGGATCGCCGCCGCCGTGTTCATCATTGCGCTGGGCGCCGGGCTGTTCTTCGGGCGGCCCTACATCATTGAATTGTATCCCCCGGCCAAAGACATTTACGCCATGATCAGCCTTGGCGGCAAAGAACTGGGCGAGGGTCTTGATATCCGCAACGTCAAATCCGTTCGCGAGGTCGAAAATGGCGTTGATGTGCTGGTCGTGCGGGGTGAGATTGCCAACGTCACGGACAAAGAACACATGGTGCCGATGATCCGCGTCGTCCTGTTCGACAGCGCCGGTGAAGAAATTCAAAGCGCCCTGGCGGCCCCGTTGAAAAACCGTCTTCAGGGCGGGGCGATGATTGCGTTCGGCGCCAAGCTTCCCGAACCCTCGGCCCTGGCCCGACGTCTTGAAGTGACCTTCTCCGAGGCCAAGAAAAAAGCCCAGTGAGGCTTACCTATCCGGCAATTACTGCAGCCTTCTGCCGGTTTCGGCATTTTTATCCAGCCCCGGGTTCTCCTCCGTTCCCCAAGTTTTTCAGAACAAAGCCCTGGTTTTCAACGCCTGGACCATACCCGGCGCCCAAGCCAAGGGCATGGCCTGATTCTTGCTTCTTTCCCTGACACAGGAAAACGGCGAACCAGTCATCAAAGAACCGGTCTCCGTTATTTAGGCGAAGAAGGATTGAACCCGATGATGATAAAATCAGGTGGCCCCGCGCCGCCTCGCCCACGGCCTGAAAAGGCCGCATGGGTAACGCCGGTGGCGACGTCGAACCAAATATCCTGGTTCGGCGCCCGGCTGCGCATGGCGACTACGCATTGCCGGATCGTCGACGCCGTGTTGGGGCTGGTTGGGCGATACCCATACCCTTCCAAACGCGGCGGGATGCGAATTTAAAACGCTTAAAAGCGTTTAAGAAGGCGGTCTATATAGTCGAGCTCCGGCGTCGGGCGTTCGCGCTCGCCGGCGCGGCGACGTAGTTCTTGCAGGATATCCAGCGCCCGGCGGCTTTCCATCTGGTCGGGAATTTTGACGCCGCCGTCGTCCATGGGCTCGCCGAAGGTGCCGCCCGGGGTGCGCCCGAAAGGATCTTCCCGGCGCCCCGGCTGGCGGCCCTGTTGGCCCCGCTGACCTAACCCGCGTTGGCCCTGGGAGATGCCCATGCGGCTGCCCATTCGCCGGGCCATCTGCTCGGCCATGCTGTTGGCGCCTTTCTGAAGCTGGTTCAGGGCCTCCGTCTGTGACGGCACCGCTTTGTCGAACTGGCCTTTATCCAAAGGCCCGATGGCATCCTTCATGGCGCGTTCGGCCTTGCCGAAGGAATTGGGGATACCACCGAGAAACTCATCCATCTCCAGCATCAATTTGCCCAGCGCCCGGCGCAACGCCTGTTGTTCGGCACTGCCGTTTTTTCCTTGGCCTTGGCTGCCGGGTATATCGCCTTGTTTTTCACCTTGTTTTCCGCCTTGTTTTTCACTGGGCCGGGCGCCGCGGTTCATGTCGTCTTCGGCCTGGCGTTTACGCTCAAACGTCCTGTCCAGGGCCTGGCGCTGGCGCTGGGTCAATTTCCGAAGCGTATCCATCATCTTTTGCGCCTTGGCCATTTCCTTGCTCGGCTTGCCGCGTTGCATGCCGTTGCGGATGCCGTCCAACATCCGTTTCAGTTGCGACAGCATTTGCCGCGCCGCTTCGCGGGACCCGGTGCGGGCCAGATTGCGCGCTTGTTCGATCATGCGCTGAAGATCGGAGCTGTCCATGGTCCGGGCGTTTGGATCCAGCGGCAGTTGAGTCAGGCCCTGCTTTTGCAGGTGTTCGGCCAACGCCGCCAGGTATTTATCAAGCGCTTGTTGCAGATCGTCCAACAAACGCTCGATCTCTTTCGCGTCGGCGTTGTTTCTGAGCGCATTCGCCAGACGTTCCTGAAGCGCCTTAAGGTCGCGTTCGGCAATGGCGAACTTACCGTCCTCGATCCTCAGCGCGGTTTCCCACAACAGGGTTTGCACGCCACCGACGCTGGCGGGGCTGCCATCATGAATGAGCCGGTTGGCGGCGACGCTCAACGCCAGGAAGACCACGGTGTCGTCGAAGAAATGTTGGGGACGGTTGGCGATATTGCCAATATCTTCGACCACCTGTTCGATGACCTTGTACGACGGCGTGTTCAGTTTCTTGCGCGCCTCGGCAATGGCGCGGGCGACGGGATGATTAAAAATCCTCTCCGGCAGGACGATGGTAAGATCATCACTTTCCCCCGCCTGGCCCCTGGCATCCATGGCCTGAAGGCGCACCAGAACCGGAATCCCGGCCCACGGATGGGCGCTGAAATCCTGAAGGCTCGACCCTTTGGTCCGGGTTGATCCCAACCCCGGCAACGCCAATTCGGCGCGGATCGTTGCTTCGCCGCCGGGAACCGCCAAACCGTCCGGGTGGCGGATCACCACCTGCAACCCGGCCAGCCCGTAATCGTCGGTGGCTTCGTATTCCAGATGCAATTGGGCGCGCCCGGCGCGCGCCGGCGCCCGCGTAAATTCCACTTTCGGCGGCGCGTCGGCTACGATCCGCATCGGCCAACGGGCAATGCCGCCCTGGCTGGAACCGGGGCCGAGGCGAACTTCGAGGCTATCGGCGGCGCGATCGGCGTCTTCCAGGGTTGTTTCCAATCGGTAACTTTTTCCAGGCGTATCGCCCCCGGCTTTACGCCGGTCCTTTTCCGAGGCGTCGATGGCGGCGAATTGAATAGTCCTGTCGCCGATCAACAACTGCGGCGCATATCGGGCGCCGCCGGCCTGAGCCAGCAAGCTCGAGCCAACGGGAACCGTGACAACCGCAAGCGCCGGTTCCCCTTCGCCGGCGTCCGTGCCCTCATCCGGCGGCGTCGCCGCCGCTACCTGTGGCGGGCGTTCCAGAAAAATCGGCGCCAAGCCGGTGTAGGCCGGCGGCGTAATCCAAATATTGAGATCCAGGGGACCGGCGGCGCCCGAACCCAACTGCGGCAGCAGGGCGCGTTCAAGCCGTCCGACCGCATCGCTACCGCCTGTAGCCGCCGCGATCACCAACAGCAGCAACGCCACCGCCCGCAACCCGTAGGGATCGCGCCTGGCCAGACCCGGCGACGGCAGCAATACCTTGAGCCGTCGCGCCCGTTCCGCCATGCGCCGGAGATGGACCTGCCACAACGCTTCGCTGTCGGCACCCTTTATGCCCCCTGCCAGTCGGTCGTGCAACGCCGCTAACGGCCGGTGATCCAGTCCACTATCCTGTTCGAGGCGGTGCTGGGCGGCCGTTTCATCAACCACTTTGAACTCGGCGACGGCACCCCGGACCAGGAATCCGAAGGCCACGGCAAAGGCGATCAACGCCAGGGAATGCGCCCAGAACGGCAACAACGGCAGCCAGTCCATCAACGCCACCGAAAGGAATACCACCGCGACGCCGACCGCCGGCCACAGACAAGGCCACAGACGCTCCCACGTCAGGGCGGCGCGGGCCAGGGATAGATAAACACGGTAGCGCCGCCGCCACGACCCTTGCGGTGGGGATTGGGTCGGGTTCCGATCCACGCCGCTCATCCTGAAGCCAGCCAATCGGGAAGGATTTCACGAGCCAGCATGTCATCGACGGTGATTCTTTCCCGGATCACCAAAACATCGGCGCCATTGACCATAACCTCGGGCACCAGAGGCCGGGTGTTGTAGACCGATGCCATCACCGCGCCGTAGGCGCCCGCAGTACGGATCGCCAGCAGGTCGCCTTCACCGGGTTCCGGCAGCATTTGCTTGCCAAAGGTATCGCCGGTTTCGCAAATCGGACCGACCACCTCAACCTCCGTGTTGTTGGCGCCATCCGGTGCTTCGATCACCGGGACAATGGCATGGTGGGCATTATACAGCGTCGGGCGCAGCAGGTCATTCATTGCCGCATCGACAATGACAAAAGACCGGGCCGTGCCCTTTTTGACCCGAATCACACGGGTCACCAAAACCCCGGCATTCCCGGTGATCAGCCTGCCCGGTTCGAAAAAAATCTTGCAGTCCAGGTCGCCGACGACGTCCTTGACCATGTTCCCATACTCTTCGGGGGTTGGCGGTTGTTCGCCCGCGTAGGGAATGCCGAGGCCGCCGCCCAAGTCCAGGTGTTCGATGCCGTGACCGGCGGCGCGGAGCGTCCCGACCAAATCGACGACCTTGCCATAGGCCTTGCGAAACGGGTCCAAACTCAAAATCTGCGAGCCGATATGAACGGCGACGCCGGTGACGCGGATGCCCGGCAATGCCGCCGCGCGTGCGTAGACGCCCGGAACATCCGGCCATCCGACGCCGAATTTGTTTTCGCTTTTGCCGGTGGCGATTTTTTCATGGGTCATCGCATCGACATCGGGATTGACGCGAATGGCGACGTTGGCGTCGATCCCCAGCGACGACGCCACGTTGGATAAGGTTTCCAGTTCCGGCGCCGATTCGACGTTGATCTGAAGCACGCCGGCCTTCAACGCCGCCGCCATTTCGGCTTGCGTCTTGCCGACACCGGAAAAAAGGATTTTGGCGGCCGGGACGCCGGCGACCAGGGCGCGTTTCATCTCGCCGATTGAGACCACATCGGCACCGGCGCCAAGCCGCGCCAACGTCGCGATCACGGCGATATTGGAATTCGCCTTGACCGCATAACAGATGCCGGCGTCGAGGCCGTTCAAAGCCTCCGCGAAAACCCGGTAGTGGCGTTCCAGCGTCGCCGTCGAATAGCAATAAAAAGGCGTGCCGACGTCGTCGGCGATGCGGCTTAACGCCACCTCCTCGGCAAACATTTCACCTGAGCGGTATTGAAAGTGATCCATGTCAATATTCTGTGCTTATGACCGGATGAAAGAAACCAGTTTAGTTATAAGAAGGCCGGTTGGGATATTCCAAGGGAAAGCCCAGCGGTGAGGGTGCGCCGTCCTTGGTCTTTTCCGTCGAAACCGTGCCCGGTGCAGGATAAGGGGCCGTCCCCGGCGTAGTATACGACGACGGGGCGTTCGTTTGTTCGCCGGGGTTCGGGTACTGGCGCGGATAGTTGCCATCCTTTGGAAAATCCGGCGACGACTTAACCCCGCAGGCAGCCAGCGACACCACCCCGGCGCACAGCACCAACGCCAACACCCTTTTACGATCCATGATCTTACGCATCAGTCCAAAAACCTTTTACGGGCCTCGTTGACGGCATCTTGCACCCGCCCGGGCGCGGTGCCGCCGAAGCTGTCGCGACTTTTCAACGAGTCTTCGACGCTCAACACGCCAAAAACCGACTCGGTGATGTCGGGCGATACCGATTGCATCTCGCTTAAGCTCAATTGTTCGAGGCCGACGTTCTTTTCCTCGGCCAGTTTAACCAACGCCCCGGTGACGTGATGGGCGTCGCGGAACGGCATGTTTTTTTCCCGCACCAGCCAGTCCGCCAAATCGGTGGCGGTGGCGTAGCCTTTGCCGGCATCCACCCGCATCTTGTCCTTATTAAAACTGGCCTCGGCGACCATCCCGGTCATCGCGGCGACGCACAAGGCCAGGGTGTCGGCGGCATTAAACACCGGCACCTTGTCTTCCTGCATGTCCTTGCCATAGGCCAGGGGCAACCCTTTCATCACAATCATCAGCGTGTTCAAGGCGCCAATTAAGCCGCCCGCCTTGGCCCGCACCAGTTCGGCGGCGTCGGGGTTGCGTTTCTGCGGCATAATCGATGAGCCGGTGGAAAACGCATCGGGCATCTGAGCATAAGCGAACTGGCTGGAACACCAAAGGACGATCTCTTCGGCCAACCGCGATAGGTGCACCCCCAGGATCGCCGCCAGACTGAGAAATTCCAACGCGAAATCCCGATCCGAAACCGCGTCCAGGGAATTCGCCATGGGTGCCGCAAAGCCGAGCGCCTTCGCCGTCATCTCCCGGTCAATGGGAAACGACGTGCCCGCCAGCGCAGCGGCGCCCAAGGGGGATTCGTTCAGCCGCTTTGCGCAATCGGCAGCCCGGCCCCGGTCCCGGCCCAGCATTTCCACATAGGCCAGCAGGTGGTGGCCGAGGGTCACCGGCTGCGCCGATTGCAAATGGGTAAAGCCGGGCATGGCGGTAGCGGCGTGTTCGTCGGCGCGATCAATCAATGCCGCCTGCAGCCCCTTGACGCCGGCGTCCAGATCATTGAGGGCGTCTCGCACCCAAAGCCTGAAATCGGTGGCGACCTGATCATTGCGCGACCGCGCCGTGTGCAGGCGACCGGCGGCGGCACCGATCATTTCGCCGAGGCGTGATTCGACATTCATGTGAATGTCTTCCAGTTCCTGTTTGAAATCAAAATCACCGCTTTCGATTTCTTTCGCAATGTCGTCGAGGCCCTTTGCGATGGCATTGCCATCGTCATCGGATATGATACCGGTCTTGGCCAGCATAGCCGCATGGGCTTTCGAGGCGGCAATGTCCTGGGCATAAAGACGCCGGTCGAAATCAATGGAGGCATTGATTTTTAGCATGATATCGGCGGGGCCGGCGGCGAACCGTCCGCCCCAGATGCCGCTTGCGCCCTTACTCGTGCCGGGCTTTTCTGAATTCTTAGCCATCGTAGTAAACCTAATCGAATACCGGAAAGAGACCAAACCTTGAAAAGCCTGAGAATCCGCCCTTCCGCGCTTATTCAGCTTGCCGCCCCGGCCTTGCTTGGGCTGGTGATGGCGGTCAGTGTCTCCTTATCACGTCCGCTAGCCGATACGGAACCCGGAAAATGCGCCGGGGCTGATCGGGTGTTCACCGGATTTACCGCCCAAGACCCCCCCAAGCCTGTCTCAAAACAGTCTTTTATCGATGCCAACGGCAACCAGCAGAGCCTTGAGGCGCACCGGGGCCGGGGCGTTGTTTTCAATTTCTGGGCAACATGGTGCGCGCCGTGTGTGCGCGAAATGCCGCAACTGGACCGGCTCAAAGCGCTGCTGGAACCCGATGGCATTGACGTCGTCGCCCTATCCGAAGACCGCAAGGGGGCGACGCTGGTCAAAAAATTCTACCGCATCAACAAACTCAAGAATCTTGCGATCAACATCGATGAAGGCGGCAAGGTGTTGCGGGATTCCAGGGTTATCGGCCTGCCGGCGACGCTGTTTATCAACGCCGACGGCCTGGAAATCGGCCGCGTTTATGGCATCAGTGAATGGGATTCCAAGGAGTCAGTGGCGTTTTTGCGACGCTGCCTGAAACCATGAAGTCGCCCGCCATTATCTTATCTGCCGCGTTGTTGACGGCGTCATGCGCCGCCGCCCCCGTTGCCTGGGAACAGCCCGGCGGCAGCAACGATCAATGGATCAAGGACAAGGTCGCCTGCCAATACAACGCACGGCGCAAAGCAGAAAAAGATTTCCGTCAACACGGCGGGGACACCTTTACGACAGAGTTCGAAACCGACACCCTGAGCCAAAACATGGCGCGCTATGACGTCAAACGCGATGAGCGCCGATTGTTTGAGGATTGCCTGAAGGGCCGCGGTTACGCCAAAAAGAAGACGCGGCCCGAATAGATTGTAAGGACGGATGGTGGCAATGGACGACCAAGACGGGCGGCGTTCCGTGTAAGACGCCAGGCCGCTGATCTGCCGCGGCTACAACTCATACGCCGTATCGGACTGCGAGAAGGTGACCCTGGACCAAGGCGCCTACAAGAAGGTCCGCTATTACGATGCCCAGGCGCAGGCGGCGCACCTGACCGTCGGCGCCATCGAGAAAGCCACGAACGAGACTGGGCTTGAGCCGCTGTTGGGCGACATCAGGCCGGCATTGCGGGTTGCGCTGACGCAACCCGATACCCGCGAACGGTGGCTGAAGGGAGAACCGGTTTTCGGCGCCGGTTAAGCGGCCCCTGGTTAGGCGGCCCCTGGTTAGGCGGCGAGGGGGTGATTATCAACTTTGTCGTCGGTGGCAACCGCGACCGGCGTTTCCGGCGCCGTTTTGCGCACCAGCTTGCCTTCGACCACGGCATTGATCTGATCGCGGCGGATGCCGATGTCCTTGAGGATATAATCGGGCATGGCATTCAGATCGCGTGCCAACACGTTACCGCGATACCAAGCGGCGATCCCATCGACGACCTTCTTAAAGGCGCTGCTGATAAAAAGAGCGATTTCGACTTGGCGTTTATTATGGGCCAGCGTTTCCAATGTCAGCGGATCCAACCGCCGTGATTTGGCGACAAAATCAACAACCTTAATGTCATCATAAATCTGGTTCAGCATATCCATGTCTCCTTCTTCCTTCCTTCCTTCTCGCACCCAGACAACCCGGAGCGGTGCGGAACGGTCGCTTTGTCTCCCCTCTAAGATATGCGTCATGGGGATTCCATAAAGCGTTATTGTTGCACTGCAGCAATGCGTTCGGCGCATGGCTTGGCCGAGAGCTGTTGGTGTATGACAGCCGCCGGACAGCCTGCTAGAAAGACGACCATGGCCCAGGACAACACCAACATTAATGGCAAACCCGGCGGCGATATCCCGGCCCGGCTGCGGGCGTTGCGCGGCGAAATCGATCGGCTTGGGCTCGACGGCTTCATTGTGCCGCGCAGCGACGCGCATCAAGGCGAATATGTCGCGCCGTCATCCGAACGGCTGACCTGGATCAGCGGGTTTACCGGGTCGGCGGGATTGGCCGTCGTGCTGACGGAGCAGGCGGCGATTTTCATCGATGGCCGTTACACCCTGCAGGCTCAGGCGGAAGTGCCTTTCGGCCTGTTCCAGCATTGCCCCCTGAACGCCACCACCGCAATGGACTGGGTCACCAAGACCCTGCCCGCCGGCGCCAAGTTGGGCTACGATCCCTGGCTGCTGACGCCGGGCCAGGTCAGCCGGTATCGGGTGGCGTGCATAAAGGCCGGGGCCGAATTGCTTGCGACCGCCAACCCCATCGATACGGTGTGGACAGACCGCCCGGCGCCGCCGAGCGCACCGGTGGTCATCCACGACAATGCCTTCGCCGGGATTCCGGTGGCGGACAAGCGCCAACAGATCGCCGACGACCTCAGCGCCCAAAAGATCGATGCCGCCGTACTGACCGGAACCGATTCCATCGCCTGGCTTCTCAACATCCGCGGTAATGACGTGCCGTTCACGCCGGTGGCGCTGGCCTTCGCAATTATTCACGCCGATGGCGGGGTCGATCTGTTCATCGACGCGGCCAAGCTGTCACCGGCAATAGAGCGCCACCTGGGCGCGGCCGTCCGCTGCCGGGCGCCCGATGCTTTCGGTGATGCCCTCGACCAATTGGGCGAGCAAGGGCAAACCGTCCGCCTCGACCCGGAAACAACCGCCGCCTGGGTGGAACAACGCCTGGAAGCGGCGGGCGCCACCATCAATTCGGGCGCCGACCCCTGCCAACTGCCGAAGGCGAAAAAAACGGCGGCGCAACTGGACGGCATTCGCGCCGCCCACCGCCGCGACGGCGCCTCGCTGACCCGGTTTCTGGCGTGGCTAAGCGACGCCGCCCCGAACAGGGACGTGACCGAAGCCGCCGCCGCCGACAAACTTGAGCAGCTGCGCCAGGGCAACGACCACTTTCGGGGCTTGAGTTTCCCGACCATCTCCGGCGCCGGGGCCAACGCCGCCGTCGTCCATTACCGGGTCAGCGACGACACCAACAGTCCGCTGACCGATGGCAGCCTGTATCTGCTCGATTCCGGCGCACAATATCTGGACGGCACCACCGACGTCACCCGCACCGTCGCCATCGGCGTGCCCAGCCCAATAATGCGGCGTCATTTCACCCTGGTGTTGCAAGGCCACATCGCGCTCGCCGCCGCCCGCTTCCCGGAAGGCACCAGTGGCAGCCAACTGGACGTCCTGGCGCGGCGGGCGTTGTGGGCCGAGGGGCTGGATTATGACCACGGCACCGGCCACGGCGTCGGCCACTATCTGGGCGTCCACGAGGGGCCGCATCGAATTTCAAAACATCCCAACCGCATCGCCCTGGAGCCCGGCATGGTCGTCTCCAATGAGCCCGGTTACTACGAAACAGGGGCCTATGGCATCCGCATCGAAAACCTGGTTGCGGTCATTTCCGGGGAACCGGGTGAAAAGACATTGGCATTCGAGACCCTGACCCTGGCCCCTATCGACCGGGCGCTGATCGACACCGCGATGATGACCGCAGACGAAATCGCCTGGCTCGACGCTTACCATGCCAGAGTGATGCATGAGATCGGGCCGCTGGTCGATGCCGCGACGGCCAAGTGGCTGAAGCAGGCCGCGGCACCCCTTTAATATTACCCAACCCGGTACAGATAGACCTGGCTGGCGTAGATGTCGGAGGCGGTGCGGGTCTTGATCGGTTGCCAGCCCCTGAACGCGAAGGTGTTGGACAGCACCAGGGCGCCCTTGGGCAATTCGGCCTCCAGTTTCGGTTTTAGCTTTTGCATCGTCTCGCCGGGCAGGTAACAGACCACCAGCGCGGCGTCGGACAAATCAACCGTGTTGAAATCCTTCAACCGGAAACACAGGTTTTGCGGCCCATCAAGATAATGCCGGACAGCGGAAACCGCCCATGGCAGCAACGATATCTCGAACGCCCGCACCGGGGAGGCGGGATAGCGCCCCGCCAACACCCTGGCCAGCCCGCCCCAGGCGGCGCCCAATTCATAGATCGGCCCCTCGATTGTTCCGCCCGCGTCCGCCAACACCGCCATCATGGTGTCGCGAACCGACTTCGACGTCGGCACCGGCGACGCGCCGGTGAACATCGTCGAGGCAAAAATCGTTGCAATGATCGCCAGCACCATGGCTGTGATTGCGATATCCATCGTCATCGCTGTTGGAAACCCCTAAAAGACATTGAACAATTTTGGCTTTTGAAATTAAATACCGGACATACACCGGGGCCACGACGTTTTTGATGCCTACAGGATAATGGTTATGGGCCTATTCGGAAAATCAAAGAAAAAAAAACCGCCGATCGGGCCGCCCATGGATGTCGCCTGGGTCCGGTCGCCGAAGAGGCTTTTCTACAATTTCCTCAATCTGGAACCAGATGAACTCGACTTGATGGGCAAGACCGGGGTGTTTGTGATCTGGCTCGGCGGGCATTGGCCGGAATGGCTGTATATCGGCCGCGCCTACGACCTCGGCGTCACCTTGGCCGAGCTCCAGCATAACCCGAAAATTCTGCGATACGACAAGGAAGCCGGGTTATTCGTCACCTGGTCGGAGATTAAATCCGAATTCCAGGATGGCGTCGTGCAGTACCTCAATCAGGTCATTCCGCCGATGCTTGAAAATCCCAGCCCGCCGGATGAGGACGAGCCGCCGATCGCGGTGTTTCCCCCCGGCGTTCCGGTGCCGCCGAAGGACAGGGCCTGAGCCATCCGCCGCCCCGGCAGGTAAGCCCACGTCTGATCTGCTATCTTCTGAATCGGTCCCTGTTTACTCTAAATACAAGTGCCCCGTATTATTGTAGTAATATAGTATCCCCCACTGAGACGGCTTATGCCGCTGACCCATTAAGTGCCTTGAGATAGGCCGGACGTCAAGATATATTCGCGGCCA
>JAQBYB010000021.1 GCA_027624235.1 Pseudomonadota bacterium
CCCGCATTGCCCCTCACTTGACCGGTTCGGCTCAAATTTCTGTTCGCCCGCCATCGGCGCTTAGCCTAGTGGGTTTTGGGCGACCTCAAAACACCCAGTTATGTTCCCAGAATGGAGAAACCCCGCCTTGCGCCAAGCCAGCACCATGCGCTTTCAACCGCCTAATGTTAGCCCAGTCGTTAGCCCGAAACCTTTGTAACAAAACAACGCCTTAGCAGTTTCCAGCTAAGGCGTTGATTTATATGGTAGGCGCTACAGGATTCGAACCTGTGACCTCTGCCTTCGGAGGGAAGCCTTCTTAATCACTTGCCGACGTTCAACTCAGCAATTTTCTAGGATTTCTGATCCCAGCTTGATCTAACCCTGCTCAGATAGTTTGGTGGACTGAATGGTGGACCTAGACAATTATTTATTACAAGTCATTGTAATATAATAAATAATGGCGTCCCCTACGGGACTCGAACCCGTGTTTTCGCCGTGAGAGGGCGATGTCCTAGGCCACTAGACGAAGGGGACGTAAAGGCCAGAGGCTAGTTTCGCCCAAAGCCGGTCGGGCGGCAAGTCCTCAGCTTCCGGCGTGGTTGGCCGCCGCTTCGATCAGGGCGTCGACGTCTTGTTCGGTGGTGGCGAAGGAACAGACCAGCCGGACGACATCCTTGCCGCCACGTTCGTAAAACAGGAAGCCGTCTTCTTTAAGCCCGTCGATGACGGCGCGCGGCAGTTTCGGAAAGATGATATTGGCCTCGACGGTTTGGCTGATCGCGGCGCCTTTGATGGCGCGTAAGCCGCCGGCCAACCGTTTCGCCATGGCGTTGGCGTGGGCGGCGTTTCGGCGCCACAGCTCATCGCTAAGATAGGCGTCCCACTGCACTGATAAAAACCGCATCTTGGAAAACAAATGGCCGCCGCGTTTGCGGCGAAAGCCGAAATCCTTACCCAGGTCGCGGTCGAAAAAGACCACCGCCTCGGCCGTCAGCGCGCCGTTTTTTGTCGCCCCGAACGACAGCACATCGACGCCGGCCTTCCAGGAGGTCTCGGCCGCGGAACAGCCCAGCGCCGCCACGGCGTTGGAAAACCGCGACCCGTCCATGTGCAGGATCAGCCCATGCGCCTTGCAGACCTTGGAAATCGCCTTGATCTCATCAAGGCTGTAGACGCTGCCGGTTTCCGTCGCCTGGGTGATCGAAACGCATGCCGGCTGCACGTGGTGGACGTTGCCGATCTGGGCGTCGGCGATGGCGGCCTCTAACGCGTCGGGCTGAATTTTGCCGTTCTCGCCGGCAAGCGTCAGCAATTTGGCGCCGCCGCTGAAAAATTCCGGCGCCGCCGCCTCGGTGTCGAAAATGTGGGCGCCGCCGTAACAGAACACCGCGCCCCAGGGCGGCGTTGTCGCCGATAGCGCCAGCGCATTGGCGGCGGTGCCGGTGGCGACGAAGAAAACATCCGCCTCGGCCTCGAACAGCCTTGCGACCTTGGCTTCGGCGGCGCGGGTGACGTCGTCATTGCCGTACGGCATCAAGGCGCCGGTGTTGCCGGCGACGATGGCGGCGAGTATTTCCGGCGCGGCGCCGGTGATGTTATCGGAAGCAAAATTCAAGGGAGGTCTCCTTAGGCAGTTATGAGGCCAGGGGGATGTTCTGGAAATCACCGTCGGTACCGTCAAACCGATAGGCTGCGACGGTCCCGGCCCGGCCTGCATCGACGCCGACGATTACCCAGACATGGTCCGGATAAAAAGCCGATTGGCGGTCGCGGTCCGAGGGCTGCGCCGGATGGTCGGGGTGGGAATGGTAATGGCCGACGATGCGTTCCGGCCCGTCACCCAATTCCCGCATCAGGTCGAATTGGATTTTGGCATCGACCAGGAAGCTGTCGCGGGCATCGGCCTCGGTGACGTTGGGACTGGCCGCGACCCTGGTCACCAGGACGTCGCCGCCGTCGCTTTCGCGGCCGGTCAGCAATCCGCAGCATTCCTTCGGATAGGCGGCTTCGGCGGCGCCGGTGATCTGGGCCAGCAGGGGGCCTGGAATATGGATCATTTGGAAGTTCCGGGCGACGTTTCGGGGCGCGCCTTGATGGTGCCGAGGACGCGGCCCTGGACGGTATCGACGACGACGATGCGGTTGCAGGCGCCGCTGGGACCGATGGTCAGGTAGGCGCGGTTGCCATCCGGTTGTACGCGGGCGATGACGCAGTCGTTTGGCAGGTCCAGGTTGAGATTGCCGAACGGCTTGGTTGTGACGAGCGCGGCGGTGGGCGAAGATGATGGCGAAAACAACCGCCAATCGGGAGTATTGGCCTTCTGGATGAAGCCGTAGCCCAACAAACCGAGGCCGAGAAAAATCAGCACTCCCAGACCGATAACGACGCTCTTCATCAAATGCATGGTATTCTCCGGACGCCCCCAAGGCGACATAAGGGCGTCATTCGGGACTTTGATACAAGGATTTCGCGCGTGAGCAAAGCCACCACATACACCGTCACCGTCCCTCAAGACAAGGACCGGCTCCGGCTTGACCGGTTTCTGGCGGACGCTGTGCCGGCGTTATCAAGGAACCGTCTCAAGGGCCTAATCGAGGACTCCCAGATAAGCCGTGGCGGAAAGGTGGTCGACGATGTCTCGGCTAAGGTCAAGGCTGGAGAAGTATATATCATTACCGTTCCGGCGGCGCGTCCGGCATTGCCCCAGCCGCAGGTGGTTCCTTTCGGCGTCGTCTATGAGGACGAGGATCTGATCGTCATCGATAAACCGGTCGGGTTGGTGGTGCATCCGGCGGCCGGCCATCCCGACGGCACCCTGGTTAACGGGTTGCTGGCCCATTGTGCCGGCAGCCTGTCCGGGATCGGCGGCGTCACCCGGCCCGGCATCGTGCATCGGCTGGACAAGGGCACCAGCGGCCTAATGGTCGCGGCCAAAAACGATGCCGCCCATCAATACCTGGCCCAACAGTTGGAAACGCGCACCTTGTCCCGTCGCTACAAGGCGTTGGTGTGGGGGACGCCGGAGCCGCGCCAGGGTGAAATCGACGCCGCCATCGGTCGCAATCCCGCCAACCGCAAAAAAATGGCGGTGGTAAAAAGAGGCGGCAAGGCGGCACAGACCCATTATCAGGTGCTCAATCCCGCCGGCACCAAGGCCAGTCTGGTGGAGTGTCGATTGAAGACGGGACGCACCCATCAGATCAGGGTGCATATGGCGCAGCTCGGGCATCCGATTATCGGCGACCCGGTTTACGGCGGTGGCCCGAAGCGGCGGCTGAACAATGCAAGTGATGCCATCCGCCAGGCGTTGGCCGCGTTTAATCACCAAGCATTACACGCTTATTTGATCGGATTTAAACATCCATCCAGCGGCGAACTTCTTCAATTTAGATCTGATTTACCGAAAGAATTCAATGAATTAAAGAACTTATTGGATGAATTTTAAATATAATTTCTATACTTGAGCTATTTGATTAGGTATTGTACGCTTTAATCATGGCTCACCGGTGTGGTTCCATCCGGATGCTCAGGTGTAGGGAAAATTTAAAAGGAAAGACCAAGACGATGGCGAGCACGGTTTATGAAACGACCATTTCACCGGAGCGCAATCTGTCCCGGTATCTTCAGCAAATTCGCCAATATCCGATGCTTGAGGTCGAGGAAGAGGTCCAATTGGCGAAGCGTTGGCTTGAATATAAGGATTCGGAAGCCGCCGGGCGTCTGGTCAACAGCCATTTGCGATTAGTCGCCAAAATCGCCAAAGGCTTTCAGGGCTACGGCTTGCCATTGGGGGAACTGATCAGCGAAGGCAACGTCGGCATGATGCAGGCGGTCAAGCGCTTTGACCCTGAGCGTGGGTTCCGTTTTTCCACCTATGCCATGTGGTGGATTCGGGCCGCCATTCAGGAGTACGTCCTGCATTCTTGGTCAATGGTCAAAATGGGGACCACGGCGGCGCAAAAGAAACTGTTTTTCAACCTTCGCAAATTGAAGGCACAGATCGCCGCCGCCGAAGAGGGCGACCTGCATCCGGAAACCGTCACCAAGATCGCCGAACGGCTCAAGGTGCCGGAAGCCGAAGTCATCAATATGAACCGCCGCCTGGCCGGCCCCGATCAATCCCTGAATGCGCCGCTGCGCGAAGAAGGCGAGGGGGAATGGTTGGATTGGTTGGAATCAAGCGCGGACAACCAGGAAACGGTCCTGGGTGAGCTCCAGGAAATGGGCAGCCGCCGAAAATTGCTGGATTCAGCCTTGGACGGGTTGTCGAGTCGCGAACGCCATATCATTTCCGAACGCCGGTTGAGAGAGGCGCCGGCAACATTGCAGGTTTTAAGCGAACGCTATGGAATTTCGCGTGAACGGGTCCGCCAGATTGAGGTGCGGGCGTTCGAGAAAATTCGAAAATCGGTGAAAAACGCGGTCATTGACCGCCACATCAATTACTGAGCAGGTTTCTTGCGTGGCCGACCATTCGGCCCGACCAGATCGATGGAATTGACGGCGCTGACGACCTTTTCCCCCCATTCCTCGATGATGCTTTTCTGCGTTTCCCGGAGTGTTTTCAATCTGTTTTCCGACATCACGGAAAGGAATGTGGTAATTACCGGCGGTAACGTCAAGAACACCATCCACCCGAAAGCGGCGGCCCCGTAAATGACGAACAGGTCGAATACGTTGCCCATGATCTCCATCGCCGCGTCAACGCTGTGATTTTTAAACCAGATATCCATGAGATATGGAAAAAGACCGGAAAAATTAATCCCGAGGACACAGAAGGTCGCGTATTTCTGTTCTGATCGGTCAATAATCCAGGCGACAATCGACGGCAGCAATCCGAAAAAGACAAGCATCACCGTCGGCAGTGAAATCAACATCGCCGTGAGCAAGAAAACACCTGTCCAAATCAGGATGCGCAAGCCCTTACCCTGCGCCGCTAATGCGGCGGCGGTGGCGGTTGAACCGGGAGGGGAGGGGGACCTAGCCATGCGCTTAAAACATTTCACTGATGAACAAGACGGAGACGACGATCATCGACAAAACGATGGAAAGTACCGCCGCTGCCTGCTTTCCCGTCCTTTCCGCTTTTGTTTGGCGTTCCGTGCCGGCGCCTTCGATGTCGCGGACTTCAAATTCGGCGGCGGCGTATTCGGCGATCGCGGCCTCGAAGTCTCCTGCGTCGACCCTTCGTTTTTCGGCGTTGTCGATCAGATCGAACAGCTCGGGCAGGCTGCCTTTGCGGACCAAGCGGGGGATTTCCTTTTCAATTTCACGGCGTGTCGTTCGGCTATGATAGGTATTGATGGCAGGCCCCAAAAGCCCACCGACCCAGCTTGATAGTCCCAATAGGGGGCCGATCCTGAGCTTCCACTGTAAAAAAGCCAACAGGCTTAACATGCCGATGGTCGAGGCTTCCTCGGATGGCGCCGCCAGCGCCTTCAGGTGAGGATGGATATCTTCTCGGAAATGCGCCGCGATGAAGGCGGTAATATGCCGGTCAATGGGTCTAACCTTGTTGTCGACACTGTTCGCCGCCGCGTCAAGGGTCTGCAACAGCGTATTGATTTCGATCACGTAGTCGTTGGCGATAAATTCGCTGAGGCAGGGTATGGACGGGTTGAATTCGTAAAGACAGCGTTCATACCCGTACCCCAGATCCCTATTATTCAGGTATCCACTCAATTTGGCGAAATCCGCCTGTTGGATTGAGGCCCCGGCAAAAACGGTTTGCTGTAAGGAATACCAAACAGCCGGAAGCCCCATTCTAAGGACCTCAATCGGAATTTCGGCATTGCCGCGGCGCAAGACTTCAACGGCCAGCGCCGGCCCGTATCCATCCGGCATGAATGAAAATCCCTTGTATTGAATGGGCGCTTTCGGGTCCAGAACCATGCAGGCTTTGGAGACGATAAAATCTTCGGTGCCCTCGGGGTGGTCTTTATGAAGCATGGCCATTTCAAGTGTCGCCTTGATGGCGTCGGCGCGAGTGGCATCCTTGACCCCTTTTCTTAGCCAACTGATCAAGGCCTCGTCTTTAATGACCTTCATGGCGGTTTCCCGATGGCGGGCCATCGCCCGGGACAAGGTGCGCGGGGTGAAATGGTCTCGGCCTTCGTACCGGTAGGGAAAATCGGATTTAACGATGGGAACTTGCCGCAGCGAGGGTTGTTTTTGGCCGTCCAGCCAGCCGGTTAATTGATCAAGGCCCCAACGCTCCTCCACGGTATCGTGCAGCATGGCGCGAAGCGGTTCCAACAATGGAATCGGAAGACGGGCATTGCCGCAGATGGCGGCATAACTTCCGTGTTCCATTTTCATCGCCAACATTTCCTCATCGCTGATGTTGGCGACGGGGTTGTAGCGCAACATCAACACCACCAAGGTGACGCCAAGCGCATAGACATCATCGGCGAGGCCGCCTCGCCCGCGACCGCTCCTTCCCGCCATGGCCCTGTCGATAGATTCGAACAACATCGGCTGATCAAAACCGTGCGGTACCGTTGCGCAATCACCCAGCGCCACAATTTGCCTGGCTTCGTCCATGAAAAAAACGTTGGCGGGATTGATCGCCCGGTGCGGGTGGTCGATGGCATCCATGGCCCTGATGCCTTCGACCAGGGGGGCCATGATGCGACGGGGAAAATCGTATTCATTGAGCTTGTAGTTGCCGGCCTCCATCGCATCAATGATACGACCGCCCTTCGGGCGTTCATAGATGACGAACTGGGTATGTTGTTCCAACAAAGGCCAGTAGGCGACGTCCCATTCGACCAAGGGCACGATTCCGTCGAATTCTTCGTCCTTGAGCGCCGCCATGACTTTCGTCCGCGTCGGAAGGCCCGGCGTGCAGACTAATCCGTACAACTTACTGCCTAGGTCGCGACGATCCTCAACCTCGTACGCTTTCGCGGAGGGAGTATCCAGAAAAGGCAAAGGGGAACCGGCATCAACCAGGAAACGGTCACGGATAAGTGCCTGCCCGCTGCCTGATTTTTGTGGCGGGGCGGACTCCATGTCCTGGATTGGCTCCAATTCTGGTGCCGTCATCATCATTTCAGGAGGCAGGATTTCATCCCCGACCTCCAGCATAGGCGCTTCTGCCATACTATCTCTTCCCATTCGTAGGGCCGGACGTAACGACGTTCTCGCCATTTCCATCCAGATCGCGTCAGAATTCTAGACGTTCTCGATGAATATCTCAAGTTTTAGCGTAATTTTGGTCGGTTTTAGCCATTTTTTGGGGGTTTAGCCCATTTTTAAGCCTAATCGGCGAAGGGGTCGTGAACCAGGATCACATCTTCGCGTTTAGGGCTGGTCGATAACAGCGCCACCGGGGCGTCAATTATTTCTTCGATACGGCGGATATATTTAATCGCCGTCGCCGGCAAGTCGGCCCAGGATCTGGCGCCTTGAGTGCTTTCGGACCAACCCTCCATGACCTCATAGATAGGTTTGGCTTTTGCCTGGCGAACCGATGAGCCGGGCAGGTGGTCGAATTTCTCGCCGTCAATCATGTATCCGGTGCAGACTTTCAGTTCTTCCATGCCATCGAGGATATCCAGCTTGGTTAAGGCGATCCCGCTGATCCCGTTGACCTTGACCGATTGGCGGACCAAAACACCATCAAACCAGCCGCAACGCCTGGGCCGGCCGGTGGTGGTGCCGAACTCCTTGCCGCGTTCGCCCAGGCCTTGGCCGACGTCATCGGTCAGCTCACTGGGGAACGGCCCGCTGCCAACGCGGGTGGTATAGGCCTTGGTGATGCCGAGGACATAATCGATGGCGTTCGGCCCCTGGCCCGACCCGACCGCAGCCTGGGCGGCGACCGTGTTCGAAGAGGTCACAAACGGATAGGTGCCGTGATCGATATCCAGCATGGTTCCTTGTGCGCCTTCGAACAGAATGCGTTTTCCGTCTCGTCGGGCGTCATCCAGGGTTTGCCAGACAACGCCGGTAAAAGGCATAATTTTCGGCGCGATTTCTTCGAGACGCGCCTTTAAGTCAGCCCCGTCAATTTCCGGCTCACCCATGCCACGTTGCAGCGCATTGTGGTGCAACAACAGCTTGCCGATTCTTTCCATCAGCACGTCACTCTCGCCGAGATCGCCGACGCGGATGGCGCGCCTGGCGACTTTGTCTTCATACGCCGGCCCAATGCCGCGCCCGGTGGTGCCGATCTTGTCCTTGCCGAGCGCCCTTTCTCTGGCCAAGTCGAGATCCTTGTGCAGGGGCAGGATCAGGATTGCATTTTCGGCAATGCGCAGGTTGTCTGGCGTCACTGTCACGCCCTGTTCCCTGATGGTCTCTATTTCCTCCAAGAACGCCCACGGGTCAATGACGACGCCATTGCCGATGATCGATAATTTTTCCGGCCTGACCACGCCGGAAGGCAGTAGGTGCAGCTTGAAGGTGACGCCGTCGATGACCAAGGTGTGCCCGGCGTTGTTGCCGCCCTGGAAACGGACAACCACATCGGCCCGTTCCGACAACCAATCGACAATTTTCCCCTTACCTTCGTCGCCCCATTGCGACCCGATTACGACGACGTTCGCCATGTCATTCTATTCCTTATTTTCTTTTTTGATTGCACGGACCTTGCCTGCGTCCAGCCTATGGCTGCATCCCAACCGGGCAGCCTCGGTTTCGCTATCGCTACCGTCTTCCAGGCCGGCAACAGTGATCCAGCCTTCTGACCTGAGGTCAGCGGCGGCCTGTACAGCCGTTTTAGCAGGCAGGAAAACGCGCGACGCCGGCACGGGCGCGGGCACGGCGCGCAGGACCGTATCCATGAACAACGTGAACCCGGTCGCTGCCTCGCGATCGCTCCCGAAACCACCATTCGCCAGATAGCGCCCACCATTGCCCAACTCGCCTCTGACGCCTTTCGCAAAAAACGTGAAGGTGACACCGGTGTGATATTCAAATCCCCGGTTTTCAACCGGATCGATGGTCATGGTCAGGTCCGGAAGCGCGGACCGGACCCTGTCAACGACATCGTTCAGCAGTTCCAAACCGGCCAGGGCGTCGCTTTTGAGGCCAAGGCCGCCAAGCACCTTCAATGTGTCGACGGCGGGTCCGGCGGCGGCCAACATGGCGGCCAGTGGTCCCGCCGTGTATTCGCCCAACTCGTCGCTTAAGCCGGCGACGGCGGCGGCATCTTTGCGATCCAGCGCCTGGCGCAGCCGGGCCTGCAGGTCGGCATTACCACCCTCGCCGGCCGGGCCGCCGCGGCAAAAATCGGGCACCAGCGTCGGCAGGCCAAGATCGCAGGATAAGTCTTTCACGCCGATGTTTCTAAGCGCGTTCGCCGCCATGACGATGACCTCGGTGTCGGCGGCGGCGCCATCCGCGCCGATCAACTCGGCACCGGCCTGGGTGAATTGGCGTTCCGGTCGAAGCTGCGATCCGCGCACCCGTAACACCTGCCCGGCATAACTGAGACGCAGCGGACGCGGCGCATTGATCATGCGCGTCGAGGCGATCCGGGCGATCTGGGGCGTCATATCGGCACGCACCCCCATCATTTTTTGCGAAATAGGGTCCATCAACCGGAAGGTTTGTCCGGCCTGCCCGGCGCCGATCCCGGTCAGCAGGCTTTTCTCGAATTCGATCAGGGGCGGGGCGACGCGGTCGTATCCGTGGCCTGAAAAATCAGCCAACAGACGGTCCAGCACCGACGCCTCGAAGGCGGCGTCAGGGGCCAGCACATCGGACATTCCAGCCGGCAAAAGGGCCTTGTCTGCTTTGTTGCTCATCGTTGGAAACTATTCTGATCAAGGACTAAGAAAAATTCAGCCGGAACCTAACAGATTGCCTCCGGCTTCACCAGACCCGCGGCGGGGATTCCCGCCCCTTGGTATTAGCCGGTGATCGTAAATTGATACAAAATCCCGGCGGCAAGCGAGCCGGTCAACGATATCATCAGATACCAAGCGAACACCTGCCCCCGGACCAGGGCGAAAACCGCCATCGCCGCGGGAATGGACGTCACCCCACCGGCGACCATGAACGACAGCGCCGCGCCTTCGGCCATGCCCATATCGATCAACCCGGCCATCAGCGGAATCGCGGCGAAACCGTTCATATAGGCGGGAATACCGGCGGCCACGGCGGCGGGAATGGTCCACCAGGCGTCACCGCCAAGCCAATCGGCGACCATGGAAGCGGGGATATAGGCAACCATCAGGCTTTCGATGGCGAACGCCAGGGTCAGCCACTTACCCAGGAACCAGCCGTTTTCGCCGAGGGAATTGTTAAATTTGCGGCGGCGGGGGGCGTCCTCCCAGAATCGCCACAGGACGCCGTCGCCGGCTTCCTTGTCCGATGAACATGCCGACCCGCAACATTTGGCGACACCGGCGCTCAACGGATTCTCAAACCAGCCTAAGCGAACAGCGGCCAGAGTGGCAAATCCGCCGATCAGGCCAATCCCGAACGCGGCCAGGGTTTTGGCAAGGGTAAAGGGCAGACCCAGGGCGGCGGCGCTGAGGATGAACATTTCCGGGTCCATCAACGGCGACGATATCCAGAACGCCATCACCGGCGCCAGGGGGACGCCGGCGGCGAGCAGTCCGGCGACGATGGGAATAACCCCGCACGAACAGAACGGCGACAGGCTTCCGAACAGGGCGGCGGCGGCAATGGTGGCCGCCGGCCTGCCTGAAAAAACGCGCTGGATCAGCTTTTCCGATCCACTCGCCTGGGCATACGCGGCAACGGCGATGGAAAATAACAGGAACGGCGAAATCTGCAGCAACGCCACGGCGACGAATTTCAGACTTTCCGGAACCCGGTCCGGGGCAAGCAGGGCAAGCCCCAGGTAAATCGCCGCCATTGCCCACACCACCTTGTCGATGCCGGACAACCGTTGCCGCAGGGTAGGAAGGAATGGCCGGGGCAGCGGGGTGGTTCGGCTCTTTACCCCTGTTTCGGGGTGCGCAACCATGGCTCAGGCGGCCGGGGCGGCGGCGCCATCCGCGTCCTCGAAACCGGTGCAGCATTCGGCGGTCAGAAACGTAACCAGATCATCCATGATGCCGGGGCGGGTGAAACAATGCAGGCGCCGACCCTGGCGGCGTTGTTCGACCAAACCGGCCCAGTTCAGTCGGGCAATATGGTGCGACAGGGTCGATGCCGGAATTTGCAGCCGGCGCTGGATGTCACCGACCACCATGCCGTCGGGGCCGGCCTTGACCAGCAAGCGAAACACCGAAAGCCGCGTCGGGCTGCCCAGTTCGGACAAACATTTGGCGGCGATTGCTTCGTTCATGAGAGCACTTTATCCCAAGGCCAGCCTAAAATCAACGATATTTCTAGAAATACCGAAATATTAAATGATTAAACGCCTCGACCATCCCGGCCTGAAGGGGCTGATCGGAAATCTAAGGGGTGGACAGAATAATGATCGCGGTGATTTCAGCCGCCGGGTTGACAACCAATCCGGAATAGCCGCGCACCGCCGTGACGGTGCCGTCTTCAGGCGCGCGCAGGGTGGCCTGGCCCAACCGCCAGGCGGCGATCACGGCCATCGCCTTGGCGTGCGCCTGTTGGGCCTGGGCCTCGACAAATTGAATCTCCGCCAGTTCGACCTGTTCGCCGGAAGCCGACAGATCGTCGAACAATTGGCGGACCCGATCCCGGTTCTTGCTGAGAATTTCGAGTTTTCTGTTGGCCGCCACCAAGGCCGCATCGGCGGCGGATTTTTCCGCCTCGAGCGGGCGGGTATCGAGCCGCGCCAGGGGCGCACCCGCCTTGATCGGCTGCCCGGCCGTGACCATCACCTTGGCGACAACGCCGGAAACCGGAAAAGCGAGCTTGCGCTCAAGCGCGAAAGCCGTCCCGGACACTAAGACGATGACCAACACCAGGGCCGCTGCGGGTATTTTTGTCTTATTTGAACTTATCTTGGTCCCGTTGTCCAAATCCGCTTCCTTCCTTTGGCGTAAATTGTTGCTCATCCGGCGCATCGGCGGTGCCCAGAATTTCCGCGAGGAAATCCACCGTCATTCCACGAGCCGGGCCCTCCCCGATCATCGTGGCGAGGCGGGCGCTGTCCACATAAAAGGCCCCGATTGCCTGCAGCAGAATCGCTTCGGCCTTGCTGAAATCTATCATACCGGTGCCTAAATCCGCGACCCGTTCTTGTTCGTAAAGGCGCTGGCGGTGGGCCAGACGGCGGCCGGAGACATCCAGTTCGGCCCTTGCCGCGATGATCTGTTGCCAGGAATCGTTGCGATCAATCACCCCTTGTCTGATCTGGCGGCGCAAGGCGCGGCGGCGAACATCAAGCTCCGCCACCACGCGCCGATGTTCAGCGCTGAGGCGGGAACGCTCCGCCTCCTTGGCGCCGCCGTCATAAAAGGGCACGGTCAAGCGCGCCCCGAAGGCCCAATCATCGCGGGTTTTGGCTTCGCGCGTATTGCCGACAAGGTTGCCAAAGGCTTCGATCCTGGGACGGGCGGCGGTGCCGTCCCTCTCAAATGCCAACGCTTCCGCGCGCCTGGTCAGCGCGGCGATCTCTGGATTGCGTTTTTCGGCCAGGGCAATAATTTTGTCCGTGTCCACATTCTTAGGCCGGCTGGCAGGCGGTTTAGGGTTATCGACCATCTCGCCGGTAAAGGCGGTTCCGGTCAGATCTTCAAGCCGCAGCCTGAGCGAGCCGTTGAGGCTGCGCTGACGGTAAAAGGTCAGGCGGGTTTGTTCGACCAGGGCCAGCTTTTCGGCGACATCGATGGCATCGGTGCGGCCCAGGCTCAATCGTTCCTTGGAGATGTTCCATCGCACATAGGCCTGGGCGTGGGCCTGATTCAGGGAATGTATGGCGAGGTCCGAGGTATGGAGGTTGAAAAAAACCGCCAACCCTTCCAGAAGAACAATGTTGCGCGCAACGCGCAGCCTTTCCTCGGCCGCCAGGATGTTTGATCGGGCCGCCTTGACGCGGCTATAGGTCTGACCGAAATCATAGATCGGCTGGACCAGTTCTATTGTACTGATGACATCGGAGTTTCGCGTTTCCGACGATATGGTGGATTCAAAGCGTTTCGCCGAAACCGTCCCGGTGAGCGTGGGGTGAAGGTCTGACAGCGCCCCTTCCAGGCGCGCCTGGGCGGCGTCGATATCGGCGGCGGCGGCGGCGAAGGCGTATTTACCGTTGGTTTTGATCAAGTCCAGAAGCTTGGCCGGGCTCAGCGCGGCCTGGGGCTCCTGAGCGACGGCCCCTCTGGGCGCCACGGTGACGGCCAAGGCTATTGCAGCGGCACTGAAGATGCCCTTGATGGCAACCCGCCGAAAAACGCTAAAGCCCGCCCCCCCATTCATGGCGTTATTTTTCCAGGAGGTATCGGTATAAGGACACCTTGGTCTTATAGACGCCCTCGAGGACGTATTGACCGGCTTTGTTGAATCGTTCCGCGTCCATATACCCGGTGACCCGAAGGGCAACCTTGCCATTCTTGTCGTAGAAAATGAATACCGGGGTCGCCCTGACCCGAAGGCTGCCGGCAAGCTGCTTTTCCGTCATTTTTTTCCCGCTCGGCGCGGTCACCGGCAGGTCGCCTCGGATGTTTGACATCATCATCGCGAAATTTTTGGAATAGAACTCATTCACTTTGGGGTCGGGAAAGACCCGCGCGTGCATCTTGGCGCAATAGGGACACCCGGTTTGTTGGAACATGACGACCAGATTTTTCTTTTCCTCAGCCGCCGCCGCGACTTCATCGGGAAAATTATTATCGACACTTTCAAAGATGAACTCAGCGCGCACGTTCGTGGTCATCAACAGGGATATGAGGGCAATCGCCGCAACGGAAAAAGATTTGAGCGTCATGGTATTAAATGCATTGTCCATTTTTGAACTGTCTTTTTTCAATCCGTGCCACCAAAAGCGGTGGGTCAACACCGGCGGATAACAATAATGGGCACCTCTATTAATAGGGAATTCTATGTTATGATCTGTTTAAATTCAATGGGTTAGGTGTATATGTTTTGCAAAAACGGGTATTTATAGAGGTGCCCTAATATTTCTATGGCAGCAGCGGAAACGATTTTTCATTAATGGTTTGCCCGACACCGTCGACGATGATGGGAATCATGACGTTGGTCATTTGACGGCTACTGCCGACGTTGGTATCGACGCTGCTCCAACCCTGCCAGTGGCGTTTGCCGTCGGTCTTGTTGTCGAGCGTGACGTCAATCCGGAAACTGCTTGGCGTGACCGTCCGTGTGGCATCCTTGCGGTTCGGGTTGAGGAGTCCGCCGCGGGCCGAATTGAACAGGTTCAAGTGGACCCTTGGCGCGTCGGTGCCTGACTGATCGTGATTGTTGCTCAATTCAACAATCCGGTTAGGACCGCCACCAGCCCATGTCCCTGCCGCATCCAAGGTTTCAAACGTCAAGATCAGATCGGCGTCCTTGCTGATTATGTATCCCTTGCTTTGCAGGGCGCGTTCGAAGTCCTTTTGCATGATTAGGTTGCGGTCGGAGTTGTCCATCGGGCGCACGAAGATCGCCGATCCCGCAGGCACCGGCTGGAAGGAGACCGCATTCATCAAGGCTTCGGCGTAAACCGCCGCCGTTGCCAATATCCAAACGGAAACAAAGGCGACAAGAAAAATAACGCTTCTCATGGTAAACCGTTCCAAGTTAAAAATTCTCCCAGGACAAAGGCCCCCTGCGGATGAACAAGACGCCAAGCAGGGGACATTGGCTGCTTAGCTTATATCAGCAAATTGGATAGGGGAAATACTCTTTCCAGAACGACCTGAAAGGGCTTGTTTTCAGAGGTTTAGGTCTTCTTTATAGGCGTGCCACGATATGCTTTGCAAGCCAAAGCGAGGATTAGACGTTTATGCAAGATACGCCGACTATTCTTACCAAACCAGGATTTTGGGCCCAGTGTTCCTTGGCCGTGTTACCGGTCGGTTACATGGTCATGGCGTTTTTGGTGCGTGCTCAAGGCGGCCCGGTGTGGTTGTGGTTTAATCTGGACCCAGACTATTTTTACCTTTTCGATTCGCTCAACATTATCAACCTGACGACGCCGGGCCACGTTTACCATCCGGGAACGACGGTCCAGTGGCTTGGCGCTTTGATCTTGAAAGTCGTTCATTGGGGTGCCGCCGCCGAAGTCATCACGGCGAAGGTCCTGGCCGACCCGGAATCTTCCTTGTCGCTGATATCGACGGTATTCATCCTTATCAACGGGGTCTGCGCCTGGGTTGTGGGGAGGGTGGCTTTAAGAGTATTCGGCGAGGCGCTGGCGGCATGGTTCCTGCAAATGGCGCCGGTC
The DNA here is from genome assembly GCA_027624235.1 of Pseudomonadota bacterium. GTDB lineage: Bacteria > Pseudomonadota > Alphaproteobacteria > Rhodospirillales > Casp-alpha2 > Casp-alpha2. Next base: position 15,269 of record JAQBYB010000021.1, read on the forward strand.
ATATCCATGGTCATCCTCAAGCACAGCTTTCACGTCAAGCCGGAGGCGTTGTTGCTGGCGACGGGGCTATTGCTGACCGCGGTTTCGGTGTTGTCGCTGTCGCCGGGTTTGTTGGCGCGGCGGCGCTGGCGTTTTGCGGTTGCCTTCGGCGTTCTCGCCGGGTTCGGGGTGGCAACCAAAATCACCGCGTTCCCGATATTCCTGTTGCCGTTATTCGTGTTGGCGGGGGCGGGCGATCGCATTTGGGATGGTTTGAAGCCGATGGCCCTATATGGCGTCGCCGCCCTGGTTGCGCTGATCATCTTCACCCTGCCGGCGATGGGTGCCTATGATGTCTTTTTCAATTGGATGATGACCGTTTCCCAGGGCAACGGTGCCTACGGTGGGACGGTGCCGGTCGACCAACTGGTCGCCTATCCCTTGCAGGTTTTAAAACTGTTCAAGCGTCCGGCCTTTCATGTGCCCTTTATACTGGGCGTTGTGGCGGTAATCTTCGCGCTTCGCCGCCGCACCGGGCCTGCGCCTGAGGTCAGGCTTCTGGCGGGCGTCTTGGTGGCGCAATTTGCCCATGCGCTGTTGATCGCCAAGCAGCCGAACGCGATATACATGATCCCGTCCTTTGTGCTGATCCCGCTGGCCTTCGTTTTGGTTTGGCGCCTGGGTGAGCGGCTGTTGGCGCGGCGGTTCTTCCTTGGAATGGCGATATTGCTGGCTATCTTGGTGGTGGCGCAGGGGGTCGGGGTCTCGAAATTGATCCGGGAGGCGGCGGCAAATAGGGACCAGGCGCTATCGGTTAATATGGATCGCTTCAAAGGCTGCGCCCGGGTCTATTCCTATGCGGCCTCAAGCCGATCCTACGCTTTACTGTTGGGCGATTATGTCACCGGCGGGCGTTTCGGCAGGCTGTTGGGGGCTACGGGGCCGTCACACGATTACTGGTTGGAACACTGGTGGGATCAACGGCGGATGATATTTCGGGATTGGCGCGGACCCACGGACATGTCACGGACCCTGAAGGGCTATCCCTGCGTCGTCTACCGGGCGACCAATTGGCCGACCGTTGAGCGCTTATTGCCGCAGTTAATATCCGGGCCGGTAGTCGACAAAATATGCAAGGCCGGGGTTGAGACCATCGCCACCAAGGGCGTCGATTGCGACGGTCGTCCGCTTCAACCGAAGCCTTCGAAATAATGACGGCCAAGGGTACAAAAGGCATCGTCGCCGCCGGTCATCCCGAAACCACGCGCGCCGCCGCCATCATTCTGGAAGAGGGCGGCAACGCCTTCGATGCCGTGTTGGCGGCGATTTATGCGGCCTCGGTGGTTGAGCCGGTTTTGTGTTCGCTTGGCGGCGGAGGGTTTCTGCTGGCGCACCCGGGAGACGGCAAGCCGGTGCTGTATGATTTTTTCACGCAAACGCCGAAACAAAAGGCGACGGAGGAAGATCTGGATTTTTTCCCTATCGACGCCGATTTCGGCGCCGTGACCCAGGAATTCCACATCGGCATGGCGTCGATGGCGACGCCGGGAACGGTCAGGGGGTTGTTCCAGGTGCATCGCGATCATTGCACCATGCCGATGCGCCGGATCGTCGAGCCGGCGATGGCCTTGGCGCGCAATGGCTTTACCGTCAACCGGCTGCAGGCCTATCTGTTTCAGGTGGTCGGGCCGATTTATATGTCTTCGGCGGCCAGTCGCGATATCTTCGCCGGCAGCGCCGATCCGGATGGTCTGAAAATCGAAGGCGAGACCATGACCAACCCGGATTTTGCCGATACCCTGGATGTCTTGGCCCGCGAAGGCGAAGACCTGTTCTACCGGGGCGAAATTGCGGCGTCCATTGCCGCCGATTGCCGCCATGGCGGCGGCCTGTTGTCGACCGCCGATTTTGAAGGCTACCAGGCGCATCAGCGCCAACCCCTTGGCGTCGATTACCGGGGCGCGCGCATTCTCACCAACCCGCCGCCGTCGTCGGGCGGGATCCTGATCGCCTTTGCCCTGGAAATGTTGAAGGACATGGATATCAGGGGTTTGCGCTTCGGCACGCCCGAGTACTTCGGCTGTCTGGCGAAGGTCATGGAAGTGACCAACAAGGCCAGGATCGACAGCGGCTTGCTGGACGCCACCGAGTCCTTGTTGGACCCGGCATTCCTCGCCACCTACAAGTCGGAGATAACCGGCCAGCCCCAGGTTAATCGCGGCACCACCCACGTCAGCATTATCGATGCCGCCGGCAACGCCGCCGCGTTGACATTGTCCAACGGCGAGGGGGCAGGCTACATCGCGCCCGGCACCGGGATCATGCTCAACAACATGCTGGGCGAGGAAGACATCAATCCGGCCGGATTCCACCGTTGGCCGGAAAATACGCGGATGTGTTCGATGATGGCGCCGTCGCTGGCGGTTGAACCCGGTGGCGGCCTGATCGCCTTTGGGTCCGGTGGCTCAAACCGGATCAGGACCGCCATTCTTCAGGTGGTGGTCAACCTTTTGGATTTTGGCATGTCCGTCGAAGACGCCGTCAATGCCCCCCGGGTGCATTTTGAAGGGGGGCTCTTGAATATTGAACACGGCATTGACGATGACGTAATCACCCGGCTGGTCGCCGATTTTGCCGAAACCAAATGCTGGGACGAACGAAACCTGTTTTTCGGCGGCGTCCATGTCGCCCGCCGAAAGGCGTCATCAACGATTGGAAACGCCTTTCACGGCGCCGGCGATCCGCGCCGGGGCGGCGCCGTCGAAATCGTTTAGGGTTTCTCTCGCCTTTCAGGGCAAAAAGCACTAGTATCCGGACGGATTTAGAAGCGATATAAATTTAAGACAAAGTGTTCTGAGGGGCCGGGAGCTAATAACAATGCCCGAAAATAAAATGGAAGACCTGTCCAACATCGACCTGATGTTGGCACTGAAGTCTGCCGAGCGGCAAAAAGTTGAAAAAGCCTGCAGCTTTAAACGATATGACGCGCATGAACAGATCATTGACCGCCAAAGCGAATCTACGGATGTGTATTTTGTCATCCTGGGCACGGTTCGTGTCGTCAATTATTCCCTGTCCGGGCGTGAAATCACCCTCGACGATATGAACGAAGGTGGCTATTTCGGCGAACTGTCCGCCCTGGATGGTGCGCCCCGCTCCGCTAGTGTCATGGCCCTTACCGATTGCCTTGTGGCGGCGTTACCCCAGGAACAATTCCTGAATCTTTTGGAAAAGCATTCTTCCATATCGCTGAAGGTGATGAAGTCTTTGGCCAGGATCGTGCGGACATCTACCGACCGAATCATGGATTTAAGCACCCTTGCCGCCAACAACAGGGTTCAAGCGGATTTATTAAGGCTGGCAAGAAACCATCTGGACGACGGCAACAAGGCGGAAATTTCTCCCATTCCCATGCACAGTGATATCGCCAGCCGTGCCTCAACCACCCGTGAGACCGTTGCCAGGGTCTTGAACGACCTTGCCCGGCGCAATGTGGTGGAACGTCTAAAAGATAGCCTCGTGGTCCTGGATGTGGAACTCTTGAGCAATATGGTTGAGGAAGTCCGCGGCGAATAAGCCGCCTGAATTTTTTCCTTCCCCGCTTTTCCTGATTTTTCTTCTATTCTGTGATGTCGGTCACTTTCGCCGCGCCTTTTTCGTGGAAAACTCCTGTGCAGATAAAAGGAGAATGATGATGACCACGTTAAAAGCATTCGGTGTTGCGATATCCCTCACTTTTATCTTGCTGGCGATGATGCCGTCGGGATCGGTTTTTACCGGAGGGTTTTAAGTTGATGTCATAATAAAGGTGGTGATGAATACCCCTATATTCAAAAATGAAGCTCGGGTCGCTAAAAGGCGGCCCTTTTTTTTTAAGTTCTGTCATTTGACTTGCTAACCTGAATGTTCCATCATCTTTAAATCAAAGGGTTTATGCCCCTTTGATGCCTGTTGAAGCTGGCAAAATGATAAGCTGGCGTGTATTTTTTATCTTAAAATTGGGGCTTGATGTTAGGGAACTTTAAATGGCGAAAACCATCCTGATCGTTGAAGATAACGATTTGAACATGAAGCTGTTCAATGATCTGCTTCAGGCGCATGGCTATGAAACGGTGCAGACCATGGATGGTCGGAATGTGCTTGAGTTGGCCCGCGAACACAGCCCTGACCTGATCATCATGGATATTCAATTGCCTGAGATTTCAGGCCTTGAAGTTACCAAGATGCTGAAGGCGGACGATGAACTGAAAGGCATCCCCGTCATCGCGGTGACGGCTTTTGCCATGAAGGGCGACGAAGTGAAAATTCGCGAGGGCGGCTGTGAAGGATACATCGCTAAACCGATTTCCGTTCCGACTTTCCTTGAAACGGTCGCTAAGTTTCTGAATTAAAGCTTATTTTTAAATTTATCGGGTGATTTTCCATGTCGGCGCGTATCCTCATCGTCGACGACACACCATCCAGCGTCAAGATGCTGGCGGCCAAGCTCACCAATGAATATTACCAGGTTTTAACCGCCGGCGACGGTCAGGCGGCCCTGGAAGCGGTCGATCGCGATGCCCCTGACCTTGTCCTGTTGGATGTGATGATGCCCGGCCTGGATGGCTTCGAGGTCTGCCGGCGGATTAAGGAAAATCCCAAAAATACGCATATCCCCGTTGTCATGGTGACGGCGCTGGGCAACAGCGAGGACCGCGTTAAGGGCCTTGAGGCCGGCGCTGATGATTTTCTGACTAAACCGGTCGAGGATACGACCCTATTCGCCCGCATTCGTTCGTTGGTTCGCTTGAAACATATGTTGGAACAGTGGCGTCTGCGCGGGGCGACGTCTGAGAAACTGGGCTTTGTGACCGAGGGCATCAATGTTCTGGATAGAGGAACTGCCGCCGATATCATCCTTGTTGACGACAGCACGGTCCAGAAAAAGAAAATCATCAAATCCCTTGGCGCTGATAACGACCGGGTGACCGTGATTGATGATTATGAGGCCTCCGGCAGGGTCGCGGATATCGGCGGTGATGTTGTGGTCATCAGCCTTAACAGCGATTCCGATGCGCCGCTTCGCATGGCGTCGCGTCTTCGCTCCCTGGACCTGACCCGCCAGGTTCCTATCCTGTTGATTGGCGACGCCGAGGACCAAGCCCTGTTCATCAAGGCGTTGGAATTGGGTGTTAACGATTACATCATGCGCCCCCTGGATGAACAGGAACTAATCGCCCGGGTCCGTACCCAGGTGCGGCGCAAGCGATACCAGGACCGGCTGCATGAAGACTTCCTCCAGCACCTGTCCATGGCCCTGACCGACAGCCTGACCGGGCTTCATAACCGACATTACCTTTCGACCCATTTGGATGCGGTGATGGACCGGATGCGCGAAAGCGAAAAACCGGTGTCGCTGCTGATGATTGACGCCGATCATTTCAAGCAAATCAACGATTCCTACGGCCACAGCGTTGGTGATGAGGTGCTGTATGAAATCGGTCAGCGGATTTTACGCAATATCCGTGGGTTCGATTTAGCGGCGCGCTACGGCGGCGAAGAATTCACTGTGGTCATGCCCGACACTCCGATTGAGGTCGCCCTGGGCGTTGCCGACCGGTTATGCGAAAAAATGGCGAACGAGCCAATCAGTGTTTCCGGGTCCAAGCACAAGATTGTGGTGACGCTCAGCATCGGCGTTTCGGTCAGCCGGGGGGGCGATGAAACCGCCGAGAATTTGCTGAAACAAGCTGACGATGCCATGTACCAGGCGAAAAAAGGGGGGCGCAATCAAGTCATTCCGAAGCCGCCGAAATCAGCAAAAACCGCTGTCGAGGCCTTGCCTGGATAACCGCTTCGCGGGGGCCTGGATAACCACTTCGCTGGAATTATTTGATTTTAGCTTCCTTGAACATGACGTGCTTACGGACGACCGGATCATATTTCCGGAATTCCATTTTTTCCGTCAAGTTACGCGGGTTCTTTTTGGTGACGTAGTAGAACCCGGTATCGGCGGTGCTGACCAGTTTGACCAGTAGGGTGGTAGATTTCGCCATCGTCCGTTTCTCTTAAGTTAGGACCCTTGCGGATCGTTGGGGGGCCTCTATAGAGCCCCTCAGTGGGCGCGTTTGAGCGCGCACAATACAATTCGTCCGCACCCTGTCAAGTGGTGTCGCGGCCAAAATCAGTAATGGGCCTGGTGGGGAGCCGCTGTCAGGTTCAGGGTCCGGGCAAATAGGGCGGGATCGTTGATCAACTGGCTGGCGACCCTTGCCTCCAGTTGGTTGCGACGGGGTTGCGATGGGCACGATTCGCGAAGCCGGGCACGGTTGGTTTCGTCCTGTCTGCCGGGTTTGCGCCAAGCCATCAGCGTGTCCTGGGTGTTCGAGCGATTATTCAGCACCTGTCTAATAATCTCACTGGCCTTGTCCATATCCGTATCCTGGGCGCTATCCTTGGCGTTGCTGGTGCAAATCGCCGGCCGTATGCCCAAGCCATGAAAGATATATCCCGACGGCGCCACCAGGCGCGACCAGGTCAGGGTAATTTCGCCGTCATTGGGAAGGCGCAGCACGGTTTGCACGGACCCCTTGCCGAAAGACGCCGTGCCGATGACGACGGCGCGGTCACGGTCCTGAAGCGCGGCGGCGACAATTTCGGCTGCCGAGGCTGACTTTCCGTCGACCAGAACGACAACAGGAAGCCCGAACGCCAAGTCGCGGCCACCGGCCTCATAATGATGAATGCTGTCGGCATGGCGGCCACGGGTGCTGATAATTTTGCCCTGGGTCAACAGAAGATCGGCGACCTTAATCGATTGTTTCAATAATCCGCCGGGGTTTCCGCGCAGGTCCAGAACAAGACCCTTCATGGAATCGCCGAGTGTGGTACGCACCTGTTCCAACTTCTCCGCCAGGGACCGGGCGGTGTCCTGGTTGAAGCTCTTGATCTTGATGGAAACGATGCCGTCCTTAATGGTTTCAGTAATCGTGACCGGGAAGATGTGGACGCGTTTCAGGGCGACGGTCAACGGCGCGGATGTGCCGGGGCGGGTCAGGGTCAATAGAATCCGGGTTTGTGTGGGGCCGCGCAGAATTTTTGAAATACTCTTTCTATCCAAGTCCTTAAGCGGGACACCGTCGGCATGGGTCAGGCGGTCTCCCTTGATAAGGCCGGCGCCATCGGCGGGAGTGAAGGGCAAAATTTCGGTCAGCACCGGAAGCCCGTCGACGATCCGGTAGCGGACGCCGATGCCGCCGAAACCGTCCCTTTTACTGCGGTTTTGCTGGGCCTCATCGGCGCCGGCGTAGCGTGAAAAGATATCGAGATTGGACAGCACCCCATCGAAAACGGCCTCGTAGACGGCTTCCATGGTGGCGGTCCTTAATTCCACGGAGGCTTCCCTGGCGGCAATGATGATTTCGGTGGTCAGATTGGCCCAGCCCTGGACGTCATTGGACGGCGGCGCTGACCTGCGGGCGACTTCCCGGCCATCAGACAATAACACCACCATCCCGTCGGAGATCGATACCGTCAGCCCGGGGTCAATGGCGCCGAGGCCGCGAATGCCATCGAGGGCAATGACTCCGGTGGGCACTTGTTCGATATATTTATCGGTGACGCCGTTGTAGCCGGCGGTAAAAACCTCAGTCGCTTGAATCCTTGAAAAAATTGTTTTCTCGGCGGCCGGGTTATTGTCCATCGGCGCACAGGCGGCGAGCAGCAAAATTGCCAGTCCATAAAAACCGGTGAAATAAGCCCGCGAATGACGGCGGAGAAGGGTCATAGCCGTGATCGTCCGATAATTTACATGCCTCGTCAGCAAATGGTTGCCCAAAAGCCGAATGTGTATGTTCCAAGTATACAATATTTGGCTCGGTGGCATCTTTTTGCTTTGTTTTTTCGCCCCTTGCCCTTGCCGCGCTTGGCTTTCGCGGGTTTCCCCCTGGATGGACGAGGGGCTTGGGAATCGCCAGAATCGCCCGCACCGGCCAGGGCGAAGATCATGCCGCCGGAAACCGGGTTGGCTTCCATCAACGTAATCTCGATATTTTGGCCGAGCCGGTATTCATGACCGCTTCGCCGGCCGCGCAGCGAATGATGGTCTTCGTCATGAACAAAATAGTCGTCGCCCAGGGTGCGGATGGGGATCAGGCCGTCGGCGCCGGTCTCTTCCAGGGTCACGAACAATCCGAATCGGGTGACGCCGTTGATGCGGCCTTGGAAACGGGCGCCGATGCGTTGTTCCAGATAGGCGGCGGTAAAACGGTCAACCGCGGAACGCTCGGCGCCGGCAGCGCGGCGCTCGGTTTCCGACAGGTGCTTGCCGGCCTCGGCCATGTCGCGCGGCGTCTTCCCTAATCCGCCCTCGCCGAGGCTTCCGGCATCGATCAACGCCCGGTGCACCACCAGATCGGCATAGCGGCGGATCGGCGACGTGAAATGGCAATAGCGACGGAGCGCCAAGCCGAAATGGCCGAGGTTGCCGGGGGCGTAGGCGGCCTGGGCTTGCGATCGAAGCACCATCAGGTTGACCATCGGCGCATGCGGCGTGTCTGCGGTCTTTTTAAGGATCGCATTAAATTTTTTCGGTGAGGCGACACCACCCTTTTCGAAATTGATCTGGATGCTGGACAGGACTTCGCGCAGCGCCTGCAGCTTTTCCATCGAAGGCTCGTCGTGAACCCGATACAGGAAGTCCAGGCGCGCCTTTTCCAGCGTCTCGGCGGCGGCGACATTGGCGGCGATCATGAATTCCTCGATCAACTTGTGTGAATCGAGTCGTTGGCGGTTGGCGATAGCCTCGATGCTGCCATCTTCGGCCAGCCGGATCAGCCGTTCCGGCATCTCCAGGTCGAGGACGCCGCGCGCCTCGCGGTCCTTGAGTAACGCCGCAAAGGCCCCGTACAGCGGCTCGATCACGGTTTTCAGCAGGGGCTTGGTGATCTCGTCGGGGTGGCCGTCCCTGGCCGCTTGAACCTGCTCGTAAGTCAACCGTGCTTTTGATTGCATCATCCCGCGGTTGAATTGGTGACGGACAAGTTTGCCCGAGGCGTCGATCCAAAGATGCACCACCATGCAGGGTCTATCCTCATGGGGCACCAGCGAACACCAGCCGTTGGACAGGGCTTCCGGCAGCATCGGCACCACCCGGTCGGGAAAATAAACAGAATTGCCGCGCTCATAGGCGCAGGTATCCAGGCTGTCGCCGGGGCGCACATACCAGGACACATCGGCGATGGCGACCAACAGGTGCCATCCACCGGGGTTTTTGGTATCGGCGTCGGGTTCCGCCCACACCGCGTCATCGAAATCTCGGGCATCGGCGCCGTCAATGGTGACCAGCGGGATTGCACGGAAATCATCACGGCCTTTTGCGGGGGCCGGGCCTGACGCGGCGGCCAGCTTGAGGGCGTCGTCGCTGAACCGGGTCGGCAGGCCGTAATCGGCGATGGCGATCATTGAGGCGGTGGCGGCGCCGCCGCCGTCGCCGCCGGCGACACGTTCGACGATCCTGGCCCGGCGCAGGCCCAATTTTCGGCCCGCCACAGGTTCAGCGCGGACCAGGTCACCGGGATTGGCATCCAGGGTGTCGGTGCTGTCGATCATATATTCGCCTCTGGATCGCCGATCCGTGGGACTGAGGCGGGCCTGACCGCCGACAATTCCGAAAACGCCCAGAACCTGTTCCGGCGCGGCGGCGATGGTGCGGATAACCCGGGCTTCATAGGCGCCGTCATCGGTGGCGGTCAGGCGTGCCAGCACGCGGTCGCCGGTGCCGGGGGTCGACGGGCGGCGGGGGTCAGGAACCATAAAGATTTTGGGCGGTTCATCGTTGCCCTCCCAATTCACCGGCCGGGCCATCACTTCGCCGTCCATATCGGGGCCGGTGACCTGGATCACCGTCACCGCCGCCAGCGTTCCCGTTTTGCGGACGCGCTTGCCACGGTCTTTTTGGATAGCCCCGGACCGCTGCATTTCGCGCAGCCCCTTTTTCAAGATCATTTTCTGGCGCGCATCCAGCTTGAAGGCGCGCGCGATTTCGCGCTTGCCGACGCGCCCGGGGCTTTCCTCGATGAATTTCAGGATATCTTCGTTGCTGGGGAAGGGGGCCGACTTGGCGTGTTCCTTCGAGGCAGACTTCCTCGGGGCGGCTTTCCTGGGGGATTTTTTTCTAGGTGGTTTGGTCAAGGCTTCAATTCGTTTGCGGCTTCAGGCTGTGCAATGTCGCCGGAATTTTTCGCGGCGGCTTTCTTTTTCGGCGCCGCTTTCTTTTTCGGCGCCGCTGCTTTTTTGCCGTTTTTATCCTTCTTGCCCGCTTTCGCCGCCAGAAGCTCAAGGGCTTGCTCGAAGGTCACGGTGTCGGGGTCGGTGCCTTTCGGTAATGTCGCCATCACCTTGCCGTGCTGTACGAACGGTCCCCATCGGCCGACTTTCTGGGTCACCGGTTTTTTGTCTTTCGGGTGTTGGCCCAATTCCTTGGGCGGGGCCTTCCTCGGCACGTCGGCCAACAGGTGGGCGGCCCGGTTCAAGCCAATGGTCAGGACGTCATCGCCTTCTTTCAGGGAAACATAGGTGCCGCCAACCTTGATGAAGGGGCCAAACCGCCCGAAACCGGCGCAAATCATATTGCCGGTTTGTTCATCGATGCCGACGTCACGGGGCAGACTCAACAGCCCCAGCGCGGTTTCCAAGGTAACTTCCGCCGGGCTCATTGCTTTTGGAATCGATGCCCGCTTCGGCTTGATTGTATTTTTACCCTCGCCGGCTTCCTCGCCCTGTTGGACGTAGACCCCATACGGCCCCTTCCTCAGGCTGATCATGTCGCCGGTAACCGGGTCCGGGCCCAGTTCCTTGGGTCCACTGGCAAGAAGCGCCTCATCACCGCCGTTGCCATTGGTGACTTCCAACGGTCTGGTGAACTTGCATTCGGGATACGTGTTGCAGCCGATGAAGGCGCCGAACTTGCCGAGTTTCAGGTTCAGCCGTCCGTCGCCACAAGACGGGCACTTGCGGGGGTCGGAGCCAGCTTCGCCGGGACGGAAGAAATGCGGCCCCAACAACGCATCCAGTTTGTCGAGGACTTCGGACACGCGCAGGTCCTTGGTTTCGCCGACGGCATTGTTGAAGGCGTCCCAGAATTCGTGCAGCACCGCTTTCCATTCGATGCGGCCGCCGGAAATGTCATCCAGTTTGTCTTCCAGGTCGGCGGTGAAATCGTATTCCACATAGCGGGGGAAATAACTTTCCAGGAAGGCCGTCACCAGCCGCCCGCGATCGACGGGTTGGAACCGGCGCTTGTCCAGGGTGACGTAGTTGCGGTCCTGCAGCACCGAAATAATGCTGGCGTAGGTGGATGGCCGGCCGATGCCGAGTTCCTCAAGGCGCTTGACCAGGCTGGCTTCGGTAAAGCGCGGCGGCGGCTGGGTGAAATGCTGGTCCGGGGTGACGGTGATGCGTTCCAGCGCCTGGCCCTTGTCCAGGGGCGGTAAAATCTTTTCGCCGTCTTTATCGTCCTTGTCGTCCTCGTCTTCCCGATAAAGCCTGTAAAAGCCGTCGAAAACGACGGTTGAGCCGGTCGCCCGGAATATCACCTGGCCGTCAGCGGCGCCGATGTCGGCGGCGACCTGGTCGAGGACGACGGACTCCATTTGGCTGGCGACGGTGCGGTTCCAAATCAGCTGATACAGGCCCATTTGTTCCGGGTCCAGGTGAGTCTCGATGTCCTTGGGGCGGCGCATGATATCGGTGGGGCGGATCGCTTCATGCGCTTCCTGGGCGTTCTTGGCCTTGCTTTTATAGACCCGCGGGCTTTCCGGCACATAGTTGTCGCCGTAGTCCCGACCGACCAGGGACCGGCACCCGTTGATGGCGTCATTGGAGATATAGACGCCGTCGGTCCGCATATAGGTAATCAGGCCCACGGGTTCGCCGTCCAGCGAGATGCCCTCATACAGGCGCTGCGCCACCTGCATGGTGCGCTTAGCGGTCATGCGCAGCTTGCGCGATGCTTCCTGCTGCAAGGTCGACGTGGTAAACGGCGCCGCCGGGTGACGCCGGGCCTGTTTTTTCTCGACCGAGCTGACGGAAAAATCGCGGCTGAGGGCGGCATCGACGGCGGCGGTGGCGGTCGCCTCATCGGCAATACCCATCTTGCCCAGCTTGTCGCCGTTCACATGGGTCATCGATGCGTTGACGGTGTCCCCGGCCGGGGTCTTGAAGTCGGCCTGGATGGACCAGTATTCCTGGGCGTTAAAATTCTCGATATCGGTTTCGCGCTGGCAGATCAGCCGCAAGGCGACCGATTGCACCCGGCCGGCGGACTTGCTGCCGGGCAGCTTGCGCCACAACACTGGCGACAGCGTGAAACCGACGAGATAATCCAGCGCCCGGCGGGCCATGTAGGCATCAATCAATTCGTCGTCCAGGTCACGGGGGTGTTTGAAGGCTTCCAGGATGGCGGTCTTGGTGATTTCATTAAAGACGACGCGTTTGACGGTAACGCCGTCGAGCTTTTTCTGTTCGTCCAGAATCTGGCGCACGTGCCATGAAATGGCTTCGCCTTCGCGGTCGGGGTCGGTTGCGAGGTAAAGGTGATCGGCACCCTTCAACGCCTTGGTGATTTCTCCCAAGTGTTTTTTCGCCCGGTCATCGATTTCCCAATCCATTTCGAAGTCGGACTCGGGGCGGACGGATCCGTTCTTGGATGGCAGATCGCGGACATGGCCATAGCTGGCCAGCACGATGTAATCCGTACCCAGATATTTATTGATGGTCTTAGCCTTGGCCGGGCTCTCGACGATGACGACGCTGGTCATGGTACTCCGTGGGGCTTGTTACTTATTACTTATGAATCAGTGAAACCTGATTGCCCGGATGACGTTCTAGACGACCCGCCAACTCCAATTCCAGGAGCACCCAGGACACGACGGGGGGGGAGCATTGGCAGTTACGAATGATTTCGTCAACTAAAGTCGGCGCTGGACTTAAATTTTTTTCAACCTCACGACGCGCCTGGCCGAGTTCGTCCGGCGTCGGCGCCGCTGGAGAAGTTCCTTTAAAATCAATTGGTTCAAGGTCTTTTAACGGTGTCCTTTCGGCGTCATTCAGGGTCTGGAAGACGTCATCGGCCGTTTCCGTCAAAACAGCGCCTTGGCGGATCAGATGGTTAGTTCCCTTTGCGCGGGGGTCGACGGCGGCGCCGGGGACGGCAAAGACCTCGCGGTTTTGTTCCAACGCCATTCTGGCGGTGATCAAAGATCCCGACCGGAGGCTGGCCTCGATGACGACAACGCCCCTGGAGATCCCCGAAATCAGACGGTTGCGGCGGGGAAAATGGCGGGCCTGGGGTTGGGTGCCAAGGGCGACTTCGGAAATAATCGCGCCCTGGTCTTTGATCTTGTCGTAGAGCCTTGCGTTTTCCTTCGGGTAGACCACATCGATACCGCCGCCTTGCACCGCCACCGTTCCGGTGGAGAGCGCGCCGGTGTGGGCGGCGGCGTCAATGCCCCTGGCTAATCCCGACACCACCAACAGACCACCCGCACCCAAATCGCGGGCGATCCTCTCCGCGAAGCCCAGGCCGTTGGCGGATGCGTTGCGAGCGCCGACGACGGCGATCGCCTTCTTGGTCAACAAATGGCCGTTGCCGAGAACATGGATCAACGGCGGCGCGTCTTCGATATGGGCCAGCAGGGGCGGGTAGGATGGCTCTCCCCTGGCGATCAGGATTGCCCCCATCTTGTCCAGCATTTCGATTTCCTTCTCGGCGTCGGATTTTGCGCAAACCCTGAGCCGATTCGCGCCACCGCCCCGGCGCGACAGTTCCGGCAATGCCGCCAACGCCGCCCCGGCAGTGCCGAAACGTTCCAACAGTTTATAGAACGTGATCGGGCCGACATTGTCCGACCGGATCAGGCGCAGCCAGTCCAGCCTGTCGGCGGCGCTAAGCGTTTTAGGGCGGGCTTGGGTCATGGTTTTGGATACCCGAAAAAGTTCCTGTTACGTTCTAATACAGGTTTTGGTTGCCGCGCAAGGGGAAATACCTCGCCTACTTCGTTCGCTTGAGCATCCAGGCCGGGATCAGGGTGGCGACGAAGACCAAGCAGATCACCAAAAAGGCGTCCTGGAAACCAAAGGTCTGGGCTTGGATGTGGATGACCGAACTCAGATAATCGAGGGCGCCGGCTTGGCGCACCGCTTCCGGGAGGCCGGATTCAGATAACAATTGATTGACCCCGCCGATCATGTCCCGGGTCAGGCTGTTAGCCGCGGTCTGGGTCGTGGCCAGGGCGTCGGCATGAAAGGCGGTTCGCGATTCCATCACCACCACCACGCAATTGACGCCGAAGGCGCCGCCCAACTGGCGGGTGAAGTTGTAGGCGCCCGCCGCCTTGTTGAGCCGGTCGGGGGGGATGCCCCGCAATGCCGCCGCGCCCATGTTCGGCATCACCAGCCCCAGCCCCAAGCGGCTGATGATGGCGAACATGGCGACCATCACGAACGGCGTGTTGACGTCGGCGTCGGACATCAGAAAGGCGGCAAAGGCGAACATGGCGACGCCGGTCATGATCGGGAAATGCGGCGGCACGCGGTCCGCCAGCTTGCCCGAAAACGGAATCATCATCACCAACAACAGCCCCGCCGGGGCCAACACCATTCCCGCCTTGGTCGGGGTGAAACCCTGGATGGTTTGGGCGAAGACGGGGATTGCATAGTTGGTGGCGAAATTGCCGGCGCCGAAGGCAAAGGCAATTACCATGGCGGCGGCGAAGCGGGGGTTGAGGAAAAAGGACAGATCAAGCAGCGGTGCCTTGGCGTGCGCCTGCCAATAAACGAAGCCGGTGGCGGCGATGACGCCGATGGTGAACAGGCTCAAGATACCGTCGGACCCCCAGCCCCAGCGATACCCATTGCCGACGCCGGTCATCAGGCAGACCAGGCCCGTTCCCAGCAAAAGGTACCCGGTCCAATCAAACTCCGGCAGCTTGCGGGAGAATTTCTTCGACGGCATGAACACCACCCCCATGGCGAAGGAGATGGCGACCAGCGGCAGCGGCACTAGGAAAATGTGCCGCCAGGTCATGGCGTCGATGGTCAGGCCGCCGGCCAACGGGCCCAGGCTCGGCGATAACGTCACCCCCATGCCATAAAGCCCCATGGCGAAGCCCCGGCGTTCAGGCGGAAACACCGAAATGATCGTCGCCATCACCAGCGGCTGAATGATGCCGGCCGAAAATCCCTGCATGATCCGCCCGACGATCAGCATCTCGATGCTGACGCTGACGGCGCAAACGACGGCGCCGATGGTGAACAGGATCAGGGTCAGGGTATAGGCAAGGCGTTGACCGAAGGCCTCAACCATCCAGGAATTCAGCAACTGGCTGGCGACCATGGTTGCAATAAACGCCGTCGCCGCCCATTGCGCCATGTCCTGGCCGACGCCAAAGGCGCCCATGATCGACGGCACCGCGACGTTGACCATGGTCGCCGACAACACCATGGTCATGGCGCCGAGCATACCGGCCAAGGCGACTAGCCAGCGATAGGCCGGGCCAAAGCGTTCGAACTGTTGTTCAAGGGTTACGGATGTCAATGTTGACTTCGACCATCATGCCCGGACGCAACAGGCCGCCATTCTGCTGGAGGGCGATGCGCACCGGTAGGCGTTGGGTGATTTTGGTGAAATTGCCGCTCGGGTTGGGCGACGGCAGCAAGGCGAATTCGCTGGTGGCGGCGTTGCCGATGCTCAGCACCCGGCCTTCGAAGCTGTCCTCCGGATAGGCGTCGACGGCGAGTACCACCCGTTGGCCGATTTTCAGTTTCCGGATCTGGGTTTCCTTGATATTGGCCTTGATCCAGATTTTGTTCGGATCGTGCACCAGCGCCAGCCGCTGGCCGGGGGTTACGTATTCCCCGACCTTGACGAAGGTCTTGTCGACAACGCCATCGACGGGGCTTTTGATGGTGCGATCGGCGAGGTCCAGCTTCTGATTTTCCAGTTGCGCCACGAGTTCGGCCCTACGATGCTTGAGGATGGACAAATCGCCATCCAGGACTTCAAGTTTCACCCGTTCGGCCCCTGCCTCCTTGAGCTTCGCACTCGCCGCCTTCAATTTGGCGACGGCCATTCGGTTTTCACGATCGATCTGCTGATGGGCGGTTTCGGCCTGATCCAATTGACGGCGTGAGAAGACCTTGCGCTCGAACAGTGATTTCGCCCGCCGGACCTCCCGCTTCGCCAGTTCCAGCTGCGGCAGCAACGACGACACCGAGACTTGGGCGGCGTCGAGCTGTGAGCGTTCGGAAGAATAGAGGCTGGCGGTCTGCTCATCGACCAACCGGCGTTCGGCGGCAAGCCGGATACGTTGGGCATCGATGCCTGAAATCTGCGCCTCCAATTCGACGATCCGTAATTTTGATTCGCGGGAATCGATGGCGGCGAGGACATTGCCGACGGCAATGGTGCTGCCTTCGGTGACGCCCAAGGACGTCACCCAACCGTCAACTCGGCTGGAGACAATGATCAAATCGGCTTCGATGCGGGAATCTTCGGTATAGACGTAATTGATCCGGTTGGTGATTTCGCGGCCACCGAAAAATACGGCAACGGCTAGAATGGTGACGATAACGCCCAACCGCAACACCTTGCGCGGGCCACGCACGGGCGAGAAATCCGTTGCCTCGGCTGTTCCGGCCTTACCTTCGGTCTTGGGGGCGGGCAGCTTTTTTTCTTTCTGATCGGCGCCATCGTCGGGCATGGGCGTTCCTTGTTAGGCTGTATACGCATCAATACGGCACCTCCCGGAGGGCCGTGCGGATTGTATACACTTTAACAGGATTTAGGTGGGCTTGGAAATGACGAGAAAAACGATGGGGTGGGGGAGCCCTTGTGGGCGTTAGCCGGCGGTTGCTTTGACCGCCGCCGATAATGTTCGTCCTGGCGGGAAGGAAATCGAGACTCTGGTGCCTGAGCCGGGCGTGCTGCTGATCCGAATATCCGCGTCGTGGAGTTTGGCGAGGGCCTTAACAAGAGGAAGTCCAAGCCCGGTCCCCCGGTGTTTCTTGTTGACGGGTTCGCTGCTTTGAATAAAGGGTTCCATCACGGTTTCAATTTCCTTTTCTGGGATACCAATCCCTGTGTCGGCGACCGTAATTCTGGTGCCGCCGTCCGGTGTTAGATTGGACGTAATGATGATCGAGCCATGGGGCTCCGTGAATTTGATGGCGTTGGCGACAAGGTTGATCAGCATCTGATGAACGGATCGATCATCGGCAAAAAGCCAAGGTTGCGTTTCCGGGATGACGGCTTTCAGGGAAAGCTCGCCCTCTTGAGCGAGGGGCAGGCACAGGGCAATGACATCCTCGGCAACTTTTTCGATATCGATTGCGATTTCGGTGATGTCGAAACGCCCGGTTTCGATCTTCGACATATCCAGAACGTCGTTGATGACGGATAACAGAAGACGACCGCTGTTCAGGATATCGTCGACGTATTCTCGATAGGGTTTCGGAGAAATGGCGCCGAACATCTCGCTTTGCATGATTTCTGAAAACCCGATGATGGCATTCAGGGGAGTCCGCAGTTCATGGCTCATGTTGGCCAAAAACTTAGACTTGGCGGAGTTGGCTTCTTCGGCACGGTGGCGTTCTTGTTCCAGGGCCAGGGTTCGTTTACGGGTCCGTATAATTCCCAGCCTCAATAGTTCGATAGCGGAACCGATTCCTACGTATTCGCCGTTATCGACAATGATAAATCCCGTCGAAAGGGCGTTCGGATTTTCGTTGGCGATAATGGTTTCGACCGTATCGATGTGTTCCGTCATTTCAACGATCAGGGGGTCGAAGTCCATGATTTCGGCAACAGGGCGTTGGCTATACAGAGCCCAGCCGAATTGCTTGGACAATAACGAGGATAATTTCTGTCGATCAACGAGGCCGATGGGGTCGCCGTGTTCAACAATGGCGATGGCCGGCATCGACAAGTCCTCACTGAATTGCTTGGCGATCTGCTCAAAAGTCGACTCTTTGGCCGCCGGTTTGATTCGCTCGACGATGGCGCCGATTGTTAAAATTTCGGCATCGTTCGCCGCACGATGTTCCTGGGCGGAAAAGTGGTTGTTGCCGATTTCGGTGGCAGGGGCGTTGTAGCGTGTAAAAGCACTGATGGTTGTCATGCCGGGGATTGTGCACGATGACTGTTACAATGCCGTTGCCGCTGTATGACAATTTCGTAAAATTCGCGGACACGGTCGCCCGCCGCCGCGTTTTTTTATGATGACGACTTCGCGCCGATCTTCGGTTCTTCGCCGCGCAGCATTCGTTTGATATTGGCGTGATGGCGGATGATCGACAGCACCGCCAAGATGGCGGCGGCCAGGGCCACCGGTTTGTTGCCCATGCCATAGGCGTATAGGGGCGAGGCCGACAACGCCACCAGGGCCGCCAGAGAAGAAATCCGCAGGGTGGCGGCGACCAGCAACCAAGTCGCGCAGGCGGCGACCCCGACCGGCCAAAAGGCGATCAGTAAAATGCCCAGGGTCGTCGCCACACCCTTGCCGCCCTTAAATTTCAGCCACACCGGGAAATTATGCCCCAACACCGCCGCGATCCCGGCGATTAGCCCGGAGCCCGACCCCCAGCCAAGGCCCCAGTCACCGGCGACGAAGGCCAACGCCAACGCACCCTTGCCGCCATCCAGCACCAAGGTCGCCGCCGCCAGTGGTTTTGATCCGGTGCGCAGCACGTTGGTGGCGCCGATGTTGCCGGAACCGATGGTGCGCACATCGCCTAAACCGGCGAGGCGCGTCAACACCAATCCGAAGGGAATGGAACCGATGGCGTAGCCAACCGCGACGGCGGCCAGGAAGAATTGCCAGAGACTGTCCATCACTTAATTTTCCGGTTCGAAAACGGTGCGCCCATCGACCACTGTCCTCAGCACCCGGCCCTGCACCGGACGGCCGTCGAAGGGGGAATTCCTGGCCTTGCCGCCAAGCGCGTCGGCGTTGACCTTCCAGCCTTCATCCGGGTCGAACAGCACCAGATCGGCGGCGGCCCCTTTTTTCAAGGCGCCGGCCTCAAGTCCCATCAGCCCGGCCGGGGCCGAGGTAATCAGCCTGAGAACGTCCAGCAGCCCGAGATGGCCGTTGTGGTGTAGTTCCAGCGACACCGCCAGTAGGGTGCTCAACCCCATGCCGCCGGGGGCGGCTTGCTCGAAGGGCAGGCGTTTGGATTCTTCGTCTCGGGGCGCATGATCCGACGCAATGGCGTCGATGGTGCCGTCGGTCAAGCCGGCGACCACGGCTTGGCGGTCTTCTTCGGTTCGCAATGGCGGCGACAGCTTGGCAAATGTGCGGTAATCGCCGACGGCGGCCTCATTGAGGGCGAAATAGGGCGGCGCCGTGTCGCAGGTGACGTTGATGCCCCGGTCCTTGGCCCGGCGAATGGCGTCGAGGCTTTCAGCGGTCGAAATGTGGGCGATATGCAATCGCCCGCCGGTCGCCTCGGCAAGGCGCACATCGCGCTCGATCAGGATGACCTCGGCTTCGGGCGGAATCCCGAACAGGCCGAGCCGGGTCGCGACCTCCCCGGCATTCATGACGCCGTCGGCGGCCAGCGCCGGTTCTTCCGGGTGTTGCACAATCATCAGCCCGAAAGTGGCGGCATAGCTGAGCGCCCGGCGCATCACCAAGGCGTCGGCAACGGCCTTGATACCGTCGGTAAAGGCGACCGCACCGGATTCCGCCAACAGCCCCAGTTCGGCCAGTTCAATACCCTGCAATCCCTTGGTCACGGCGCCGTAGGGATAAACCTTGGCCAGCCCCAGTTTACGGGCGCGCCGGGCGACGAATTCGACCACCGACATATCGTCGATGACTGGCTCGGTGTTGGGAAGGCAGACCGCTGACGTCACCCCGCCGGAAACGGCCGCCAGCGCGGTCGATGCCAAATCCCCGACTTCGATCCGCATGTCGACCAGCCCGGGGCTTAAGCACTTACCGCCGCAATCAATCACCATGGCGTCCTTGGGGGCGTCTTTTTTCTTGAACAGGCCGGCGCCGACATCGGCGATGATTTCGCCCTCGGTCAGCACCCCGCCGGGCGTGTCCAGCCCCGTCGCCGGGTCGAGCAGGCGGGCGTTGATATAGGCGACCTTGCCGGAGGGATACTCGTTCTTCACCGCCATCAACCGTCTCCCCCGATGGAACCCAGGGCGAGAAGCTCCAGCACCGCCATCCGAACGGCGACGCCCATCTCGACCTGTTCGCGGATGACGCTGCGCCCGACATCGTCGGCGACATCGGTGTCGATCTCGACGCCCCGGTTCATCGGGCCGGGGTGCATGATCAAGGCGTCTTCCTTGGCATGGCCGAGCTTTTTGTAATCGAGGCCGAAAAAGTGGAAGTATTCACGGATACTCGGCAGGAAGTTGCCGTTCATGCGTTCGCGCTGCAAGCGCAGCATCATGACGATGTCGCAGTCCTTGAGGCCGGCGCTCATGTCATGGAAGACTTCAACGCCCATGCGTTCGATCTCGGGCGGCAGCAGGGTCTTGGGCGCGATCACGCGGACCCGCGCGCCCATGGTGTTGAGAAGGTGAATGTTCGATCTGGCCACGCGGCTGTGCAGGATGTCGCCGCAGATGGCGACCAGAAGGCCGCTCAGGCCGCCGCGCCGGCGCCGGATGGTCAGCGCGTCGAGCAACGCCTGGGTCGGGTGTTCGTGGCTGCCGTCGCCGCCGTTAATGACGGCGCAGTTGACCTTTTCCGACAGCAGCTTGACGGCGCCGGAATGCGGGTGGCGGACAATCAGAACATCCGGGTGCATGGCGTTCAGGGTCATCGCCGTATCGGTCAGGGTTTCGCCCTTTTTGACCGAGCTGGTATCCACCGACATATTGATGATGTCGCCGCCGAGGCGCTTGCCGGCCAGCTCGAACGAGGTCCGGGTGCGGGTCGAGTCCTCGAAGAACAAATTGATGATGGTGCGACCGTGTAAAACCGGCGTGGTTTTGTCGGCGCGGCGGTTTTGATCGACGTATGTTTCGGAACGGTCCAGTAAAATGGATATCTCTTCCGGCGAAAGACCTTCAATGCCGAGCAGGTGACGATGGGGAAACTGGACCTTGTCCTTACCGTCTTGCTTCATAAGCGCGGAATATATGAACTTAATCCCCAAGGCGCAAGCATTGCTCTGATTGTCGTATTGCAATTAGAGTACGGGCGCATGGAGGAATACCGGAAAACCCACGAACGTCTGGTCCAGGTGTTCGATCGTGAGATCGTATTCATCGTCGGCGCGACCCGCTGGGGAACGGCCTGGGTGCAGCAATGCCTGGATGCTCACCCGGAAATCTGCTGCAAGGGCGAAGGCCACTTCACCGACAGCCTGTTCCCGTTGCTGGCCAAGGCCTTCGACGCCTACAACGCGCAATCCGAGGTCGTCGGCAATCGCTTGCAATCCTCAGGCCTGCCGGGCAATGCCGCCGGGTTCACCATCGATGACGTGCATTACCTGATGACCACCGCCATAGGCTTGATGCTGAGCCGCTGGGTTGGCGCCGGAGAGGTCAGGGTGATTGCTGAAAAAACGCCCGAACATATCGTCGCCCTGGACAAGCTGATCAAATCGGTGCCGGCGATGAAAGTGATCCATGTCTATCGCGACGCCCGTGACGAGGCGGTGGCGGTGTGGGATTTCAACCAGAGCCTCAGCCAGGGCGCGTTCCAGCAGAAATTCCCCCGGTTCGGCGATTTCGCCAAGGTCTTCGCCGACAACTGGAGCCAAAGCATTACCACGACCAGGGGATTTGATCGCGACCATCGGGGCCGCTGTTGCCATGTCCGCGCCGAAGGATTCCAGGGCGAGGAGCTTCAGGTGCTGCGCCCGCTGTTGCAATTCCTCGGCGTTGATGACGGCGAGGCGGTCATCAAAAACTGCGCCGACATCGCCTGGGAGGCGGTGCCCCTCGACGTCGATCCCGGTGCCTGGAAAAAGAAGTTTGATGATGAAAACCGGCAGTTCTACCAGCGCGAATGCGGTGAGCTGCTGAAATTGCTGGGCTACGAGGTTTAGGTGAATTCGCTGATCCTCTACATCGCCGCCGCGGTTATCCTGTTCGGTCCGAGGGCGGCGTAGAGGCTATTGAAGTCGGCGACTTTCTTGCGAACAACGCGCGATTTTGCCACCGCCCGACGTTATGTAAAATCCCAGAAAAATGTCCCGAAATGTCCCGAAATGTCCCGAAATGTCCATATTTGTCCATATTCATGGGTCGTTGCCCCTCTCGCCCATCACGCGAAAGAACGCCGACATCAACAGGCGCGCCATATACGCGTTGATGGTTTCCGTATTTACGATGTCAAAGAGCGTCGGCTATGGTTAGAACAAATATAGAACAATTTAATGAAAAGTCAAGCCGCCCATCGGCCCAACTGGGGGTTCGGACGGGGGTGGTTCGACCTCTTTTTGGGAACAGTCTCGGAGCAGAAATGCAGCGTAACCTGTGTCCGCTTTACCCACACAGGACATCGCGAATAATAAGGTGGGCCTCCGGTTAAAAGCGGGAGTTAAAATCCAAGCGTATCCGGGTCCGATTGATCCAGGTCAATGCCGGCGTATACAATAAATGCTAGGTTGCCCGGAATGGGATGAATACTGATTAAACCTTTATCGTCACATAACTAAGTAGAGGGTAACGCCCGTCGGTTCGTTTGTGGCAGGAGGACGCCCAATGAGCCTTTTGTGTTGTTTTTTCCGAATATTTATCTTGTCGGTGGCGTTTGTGTTCACGCCATTTGCGGCGTGGTCTTTGCCCGTCGACTGTCCCCCCCTGCCGATTTTGTCGTGGTCGGACAATAACACCCATGAAAGCATTGTTCGCGAGGTCATGGACAAGCATTACGGAGACTGGTCGTCCTATATTTCCAAATGGGAACAACGGTTGGACAGGATGAAAGATACGCATGAGCGGGGGAAAAAGACCTCGATCAAAATCGGATCGGCCAATATTCTGGTCAAGGATATGCCTGCCTATATAATCAAGCTGGAGAAGCGGATAGCCATCTTTCAGTGCATCAAAGGGGAAAACGGGATAGCGACGGCGTCGGGCAAGGTCGTCATCCCCAGCAAAGGAGACCCTGAGCTGGGCGAGGCAATGTCCAAGATCGCCGGATGTTTCGGCTGCCATGGCGTGCAGGGAGTATCCTTCAATACTGGAGTGCCGAATTTGGCCGGGCAAAACGACCTGTATCTGATCAAGCAGATGAAGGAGTTCCAGATCAGTCACGGCAGCGCCGGCTTCAGTGGTGTTTTGGGGCGCCACAACAAGGTCATGGATATGAAGGTGACGAAGTTAAGAGACGAAGACACCTGGAACCTTGCCGCTTTCTATTCGGAACTCTCCTGCGCACCCGGCGGCCAGCGCGACGGCGTCAATGTGCCAACACCCAAGAAGACCGTTTTGTGCGAAGAATGCCACGGTAGTACGGGATACAGCGTGTATAGGGAGATCCCCAATTTGGCCGGCCAGAACGAAAGCTATCTGTTCAAGCAACTCAAGGCTTTGAGAAGGTCATCCATGGGACCCAGCCGGTCCACCGACAGCGACCAACGCCACCACCTGTTTATGTCGAGACAGGTTGCCTCGTTGACCAATGCTGACATCTCGGCATTGGCTAAGTTCTACAGCGGCTTGAATTGCCGCTAGGACATCTTGCCGACATTGAGCCGTCCAAACCCTCGTCCCGCTGGAATTACGGTGACAGTGCACTTAACTCTCCATATTTCAATTCCGCAATTAAGTGCACTGTCACCGTAATTTAGAGCTATGCCCGAAAGTTGGTGACGGGTTGGTCAGGCGGCATGGTTAAGTTGCTTGATCCCGTCACGGA